>JAGNSU010000050.1 GCA_017987895.1 Flavobacteriales bacterium
ACCGGAGCGCATGCAGCCAGGCGATGTGCCGATGGATCAACCGGGTGTGCACTTCTTTCAATTGGTCCACGCTGGCCGGTGTTTTGGCATGCTTCGCGGTCACCAGGTCCTTCACCATGATGCCCCATGCACGGCTGCTGTTCACAATGGCACCGTAGATCTGACGCGCCTCCCAAAGCCGGTCGTAGGAAGCGTTGTTCTTAAAGCCCGTCACGAACGCGACGGCGGTGCCGACCAGTGCGATCGGTACCCAGGGGATCGTGAGCCAGGTCCAGCCCACCAGCTCGTAGAGCACGGTCGGCACGATGGCCAGGAAGAGGAACCATACGATGTCGCGGCGCGTCCACCAAAGGACTTCGCGCAAAGTGAACCGTCGTCCAGCATGCATGCGTGTTTGTCCCGCATTTGGCGGGAGGGCGAACTTACGTTCCGTGAAGCCTAGCTTCGGCCTGCCCCACGGATGCCACAGAACGCCACAGACCGGAACACTCTGATCCGCTTTCTGTCGCGATTGGGTCAGGCGGAACTCGCGGCGGGTAATGCCGTCGCCCTGGTGGAACGTGATCTGGGCATGATCGCGCGTGTGAACGGGGTGGAAGGGTTCACCGCGAGCGTGCTGCCCACGGTGCTCTTCCTACAGTTGGACGACGACCGCGGCAATGATGTGCGCATGGCACTTGGTCCCTATCGCACCGGCGACCTGCGCTTCGACCAGATCGAGGGCGTGTTGCGTATCGCGCGGGAAGCACGCGCTGGGGAGATCAGCCCAGCGGAGGGACTGCGGAGACTGGATGCGATGTGGAGCATGAAGCACCGCTACCTCGATATCGGCTTCGTGTTCGGCTATTGCCTCACGGTGGTGGGGGTCGCCCTCATGCTCAGGAGCACGCCGGTGGGTCTTGCGGTTTCAGGGACCCTGGGGCTTCTGGCGGGCTTACTGCTCATGGGCGTCCGTCGACAGCCCGCGTGGAGCGCCGTTATGCCGGTCGTGATGTCGTTCCTCCTGGCTTCGATCGTGGCTATCGCGCACCGCTATGGGCTTCAAGTCCCTGCCATCGATCTGCTGATCCCGCCCTTGGTGGTATTTCTCCCCGGCAGCACGCTCACCATCGCGGTGGTGGAACTCGCCTTTGCGAACATGGTCAGTGGTGCCAGCCGCTTGGTAGCGGGGTTCGCGCAACTCATCCTTCTCGCTTTTGGGTTGCTCGGTGGTTTCCAGGTTTTCGGCGGACCAACGGTGATCGCCCCACCGGCCGAACTGGATCGTTTGCCGATCTGGATCCCCTGGATCGGTGTTCTCCTTTTCGCGGCCGGTCTTCATGTGTACAAGAGCAGCCGTCCGCGCTCCCTGTTCGCCATGACGCTCACCATGGTGATGGCTTATGCGGGCCAGGCCCTGGCCGGACAATTCCTCCAGGGGTCCGCCTCTGCGTTCTTCGGTGCGGTGCTCATGACCTTCACCGCGCTCACCATCGAATACCGGTTCAAGGGCCCACCGGCCATCGTCACCTTTCTTCCGGCCTTTTGGCTGCTGGCACCGGGTTCCTTCGGGTTGGCGAGCGTGACGGGGATCGCCATGGACGATCAAGGAACGGCGGAGAACCTGCTCCGGTTCTGTTTCATCCTGGCCGCCATTGCCATGGGCTGCCTGATCGGTGCTTTCGTCTACAGTGGAATATTCCACATGCGCCGTAGCCGGTGGTGGAGCCGACAGGCCCCGGTGCGGGAAACAGGAGGCCGCGTGGATCAAGGGTTTCCAGAGGGGCCCTAGGCGCTCCCGCCCTCGCCGCTACCTTCGCGGTCATAACCCCACCGATCCCGAACGATGTCCCAGATCTTCGACCTCGACATGATCAAGGCGGTGTACAGCCGCTATCCTTCACGCGTCGCTGCTGCTCGTAAAGCGGTCGGCAAGCCGCTCACCCTCACGGAGAAGATCCTCTACGCGCATCTCTGGGACGGCGATGCCACGAAGGCCTTCGGTCGCGGCAAGGACTATGTCGATTTCGCACCGGACCGCGTGGCCATGCAGGATGCCACCGCCCAGATGGCGTTGCTCCAGTTCAGCACTACCGGACGTAAGACGGTAGCCGTGCCCAGCACGGTGCATTGCGACCACCTGATCCAAGCGCGCGTGGGCGCGAAGCAGGATCTACAGGACGCCTTGCTGAAGAGCAACGAGGTCTTTAACTTTTTGGAGAGCATCAGCAACAAGTACGGCATCGGTTTCTGGAAACCGGGCGCGGGCATCATCCACCAAGTGGTGTTGGAACAATATGCTTTCCCAGGTGGAATGATGATCGGTACGGACAGCCACACGGTGAACGCGGGTGGCTTGGGAATGATCGCCATCGGTGTCGGTGGCGCCGATGCCTGCGACGTAATGAGCGGGCTCGCCTGGGAGCTGAAATGGCCCAAGCTGATCGGGGTGAAGCTCACCGGCAAGCTCAGCGGTTGGGCTTCGCCGAAGGATGTGATCCTGAAGGTGGCCGGTATCCTCACCGTGAAAGGAGGTACTGGAGCCATCGTCGAGTACTTCGGTCCCGGGGCGGAGAGCATGAGCTGTACGGGCAAGGGCACTATCGCGAACATGGGCGCGGAGATCGGAGCGACCACCAGCACCTTCAGCTATGATGATTCGATGAGCCGCTACCTGAAGGGAACCGGCCGTGCTGATGTGGCCGTTCTCGCCGATGCCATCAAAGAGCATCTGCAAGGCGATCCGGAGGTCTACGCGGATCCCAGCAAGTATTTCGATCAGGTGATCGAGATCGACCTGAGCACCTTGGAGCCGCACGTGAACGGACCGTTCACGCCCGATCTCGCTTGGCCGATCAGCAAGTTCGCCGCCGCAGTGAAGGAGAACAACTGGCCAGCTAAACTCGAAGTGGGCCTGATCGGCTCCTGCACCAACAGTAGCTATGAGGATCTGACGCGCAGTGCTTCCCTGGCGCAGCAGGCCATCGACAAGAACTTGAAGGCGAAGAGCGAATTCACCATCACGCCCGGTAGCGAGGTAGTGCGTTTCACTGCGGAACGCGATGGGTTGCTGAAGACCTTCGACGCCATGGGCGGTGTTGTGCTCGCCAACGCCTGCGGCCCGTGCATCGGTCAGTGGGCGCGTCACACCGATGACCCGAACCGCAAGAACTCGATCATCACCAGCTTCAACCGCAACTTCGCCAAGCGGAACGATGGCAACGCGAACACGCATGCCTTCGTCGCTTCACCGGAGATCGTGACCGCGCTCGCCATTGCAGGCGATCTTACTTTCAATCCGCTCACTGATGAACTGGTGAACGAAGCAGGCGTGAAGGTGCGTCTCGATGAGCCCAAAGGCATTGAACTTCCGCCGCGGGGGTTCGATGTCGGCGATGCCGGTTACAAAGCACCCGCCGCTGATGGTAGCACCGTGAGCGTGGAGGTGAAGCCCGACAGCGAACGCTTGCAACTGCTCGAACCCTTCCCAGCGTGGAACGGTAAGAACATCACGGATGCCGTGGTGCTCATCAAGGCGAAGGGGAAGTGTACCACCGACCACATCAGCATGGCCGGTCCCTGGTTACGCTACCGTGGGCACTTGGACAACATCAGCAACAACACGCTGATCGGCGCCACCAACGCCTTCAACGGAGAGGTCGACAAGGTGAAGAACCAGTTGAACGGTGCCTATGGGGCCGTGCCCGCCACGCAACGCGCATACAAGGCCGCTGGCAAGCCGAGCATCATTGTGGGTGATCAGAACTACGGCGAAGGCAGCAGCCGTGAGCACGCCGCCATGCAGCCCCGACACCTTGGCGTAAGCGCTGTGTTGGTGAAGAGCTTCGCGCGCATCCATGAGACCAATCTGAAGAAGCAGGGCATGCTCGCCCTCACCTTCGCCAACGAGGCCGATTACGACAGGATACAGGAGGACGACCGCGTCGACTTCACGGATCTCACCGCCTTCGCACCGGGCAAACCGCTCACACTCGTCTTCAAGCATATGGGCGGCGGAAGCGATACCATCCTCTGCAACCATACCTACAACGCCCAGCAGATCGAGTGGTTCAAGGCGGGTGGCGCGCTGAACATCATTCGGGCGCAGCACGTAGGTTGAACGTGTTGCAGAGGCCGGACCTTGTTCCCGCTTCAAGCTTCTAGCCACAAGCTCGATACCGGTATCGAGCTTGTGGCTTGTGGCCTGCCGCTCGGATCATGCCCGCATCAGTGGCATTTCCACTTCTACGCGGGTGCCTTGGGGCAGGTCGGTATAATGGAAGCCTGCGTTGCCGCCGTATTGCTTCCGCACCAGATCCAGACGCGCACGCGTGATGGTGGTGCCCAAGCTGGTCTTCTTGGTCGGTGTGCCATCCGCCGGTGCGATCTTCTTTGCATGCCTCCCCGCGCCGTCATCCTCAATGGTCCACACTAGTTGTTGGCCGCGTTGCTCCACTTTCAATAGGATATGGCCTTTGCCCTCTTTACTGGCCATGCCGTGCCAGATGGCGTTCTCCACGAAAGGTTGCACCACCAACGGAGGCACCATCACTTCCTGCGGATCGATCGCCGGGTCCACCTCCACGCGGTAGTCGAACTTGTCCTGCATGCGCTTACGCTCCAGATCGATGTATCCGCGCAGGGTGTCCAGGTCCTCCTGTAGCGGTACTTCGGCGTGTCGGCTGTTCTCCAACACGCTGCGCATCACGCGGGCGAACTTGGTGAGGAAGCTCGTCGCGTTCGCGGTATCGTTCTCCTGCACATAGGCGTTCACGCTGTTCAGCGCGTTGAAGATGAAGTGCGGGTTCATCTGGCTTCGCAGGGCCTGGGTCTCCAACGTGGCGGCCTCCTTCTCGAAGCGTTCCTTGCGGCGCTTGCGATCGGTATAGCTCCAGGCCGCGATGCCGCCCAACAACAACACGCCGCCGGCGCCCGCGGCCCACGAACGGTTGCGGATGCGCTCGCTGCGGAGTTCCGCGATGGTGCGTTCGTTCTCGAGTTGTGCCACTTGTGCTGCGCTCTCCAAACTGTCCGCCAGGGCTTTCTTTTCGAAGGTGAAGCGCTGTAGTTCCTGCTCCCCTTCCGCGTTCCGCAAACTGTCCTTCATTTGCACGGATAGTTCGAACATGGCGAGGGCTTCCTTGGTGCGGCCTTCGCCCTTGTGCGCCAGGTAGAGCAGATCGGCGGTCTCGGAGGTTTCCTTGGGGAGGCCGGCGGATCGGCAGAGCTCCAGAGCCCGATCGCCGAAGTGGATGGCTCGTTCTCTATCGCCCATCCGCAGGTAATGCCCTCCGATGTTCTTCAGCGCCATGATGCGCAGGTCGTCCTCCTCCAACCCCTCTGCCAATGCAAGGCTCCAGGTGTGTAATGAATCCGCCAGCTTGTAGCGCCCGGCGCGGCTGTGTACGATGCCCATGTTGCCCAGCACGATGCTCAGATCGCGGTCACCCAACCCACTGTGGCGGTAGCGTACCGCCTCGTCGAACGCCACCATTGCGCGCGCGGTATCCCCCTGGTCCATGCGCAAGGAACCGATGTTGATCGCGGCTGCGGCCATGCTCGCTGTATCGCGCGCGATGCGCGCCATCCGCGCGCTCCGCTCGTAGTATTCAGCGGCCTTATCCCATGCCTTCAACTGTTGGAGCAGCACGCCCATATTGCCCAGGATCTTGGCGAGCGCCACGGTGTCCTGACCGCGCTCGAAGAACTCCCTGGACCGCTCGAAGCAGTTCAGCATCCGCGGGAAATCGCCCTTCATGCCGAAGTACTCGCCTTGCGTGTTCAGCGCCAAGCCTTGGTAGCGCTCATTGCCCACCTTTGCGGCCAGGTCGTATTGCATCACCGCGAGGAGGTATCCGCTGTCGGGTTTGTTGTGCAGATATCCGTCTATGCTGATGTAACTCATCGCCCGCAGGCGGTCCACCGGGTCGCGGAGCGTGTCGTTCCAAACGGTCCAGAGCGAATCAAAGTTGATCTGGGCAATGGCCGTTGTATGGAGCCATGGAGCGATGGAAAGAAGCATGAGGAGGTGCCTGAGCATGGCCATGTGTTTGTCCGAACGAAATGTACAGGCACATGCCTGTTGTACCGGTCCAAATGGAACAGCCGCCTTACGGGCCGCTGCTCTGCATGAGGTGACGGTTCAGTTCGTCACCGTCTCGCTGCCAAGTAGTGTCACATGCCCATTGCCTTCCGTGGCAGACAGCCGCTCTCCTTTCACGTGGAAACGGAACACATACACCCCGGTAGGTGCCATGGTCCCATTGGAAGTGCGCCCATCCCAACCTTGATCCACGCTGGATGATGCGAACACTTGCGCGCCCCAACGATCGAAGACGATGAAAGTCACTTCGCTCAGTTCATGGCCCACCGCGCCGAAGACATCGTTGATCCCGTCGCCATCGGGTGTAAAGGCGTTCGGGAAGTACACGTGGGCGGTCGGCAGGAGGTGTACCGTGTCGGTGGCGGTGCAGCCGTTGGCGGTGGTGATGGAGAGTTCGACCACATGGAGGTCGGTATCGAGGTAGCGGTGGCTGGGCTGTGCCAGGTCGCTGAAGGAGCCACCACCGAAGTTCCAATCGAACTGATCGGCACTTGGGGTGCTGGCGGATGTGAAGAGCCATTCCTCCTGACCTTGGTTGATGGCGATGATGTTCGTGACAGGCGTTTCGAGCCCCACCGATACCGAAGCGCTGAGCACCTCCCCGCAGAGGTCCGTGGCCTGCACCGTGAAGGAAGTCGCCGTGGTGATGCTCACCAATACCGTGCTATCATTGGTGTTCAGCTCGTTCCAAAGGAAAGTGGGGATGCCGGAGCCACCCGTTACTTCAGCCTCTAGCAGGATGGAGCCACCGTTGCACAGTACGGTGTCTTCGGTAAGAGAGAGCACCATGGGAGCGTATTGCGGTACGAACGTGTTCACCGTGGCCGTAGCGGTGCCATCGCAAGCGTCGGTCACGGTTACCACATAGCTCGCGTCCTGATCCACGATCACTTGCATGTTCAGTGCATTGGAGAGCAAGGTGCTTTGTGCATCGGTCCAAGTGGTCGTGAACGGAGCCGCGCCACCGGCGATGTTCAGCAGGGCCACCGTGGCAGGTTGCCCGGTGCATTGCACGGTGGTGTCGCTGCTCACCGTCAAGGTCATCGGGCTTGTTGGGGTGATGGTCACCGTGTACGCGTAGTTCTGGAGAATGGCCAGCGAGCCCGGCGAGCAGTCCGAAATGGTGACGTTGAAAGGAACGGTCCCCGAGATGCTGGTATCGCCGTTCCAGCAGATGATCGCGGAAAGGGGGTTCGAACCGGATACCATCACCGTGGCGCCCGGCAACACTTGCGCGATGTTGCTCTCCATGATCAATGAGCTCGCCGCATCGGCATCGGTATACACCGCTGTGAAGCAGAAGCTGCCGCTGCCGCAGAGGCTGATGTCATAGGCCCCGTTGGCTTGCGCATCGCCGGTCAGGTTCGATACGGTACCCGCGTTGGGCTCGGGGGGCGTGCCTGCACAAGGCACTACCACGAACTGCATGTCGCGCACCATGGTCCCGATGAGGTTGCCGTTGCCGTCGAACTGTTGCACCTGTACCGTGACCACGTAGCTGCCTTGCTGGGTCGGGGTGAAGGTGACCTCCCCTGTGGCGGTGTTCATAGCGATACCAGGGATCGGCGCGTTGGCATTGAACCCCGGCGTATAGGGCGCTACGACACCTTCAGCGCTCTGAGCGCTTACCAGTGCATAGGCAAGCGTGTTGCCGTCCGGATCGACCGCGCCGAAGGAATAGCTCACCGGTGTGTTGAGGCATACGTAGGGGATCGGCGCGCTCTGCACCACTGGACCGTTGTCGCACGTTGCTGCTTGCGTGTTCACCGTCGTGGTGAAGAACATGCTCTGGCTGGCAGGGTTCACCAAGTTCAGGACGGCCGCATTGCGCTGGCCTTCGTTCACTGAGGACCAGGATGCGGTCCAGGAGTCGCAGGGCACGAGGTTCACGGGTGCGGAGGTGTAGGTATGTTGGCGCGCCCCGGGAAGCGTGCCCCCGTTGCAGGTGCTGTTGCCCATGTCCTGTGGGCAGAGTTGGGAGACTTCGGTGGACGCGGTTTGATCCACGCTCACCTGAACGCTACCGCACGGACTGGCCAACGTGATCGTTTGGAAGCCTTGCGGCGAGAATCCAGCTGAGCAGTCGGCGAACAAGGTGAGCGTGAACTGGTAGTTGTTCCCGCCCAAGCAGGTGTAGGTGATCTCACCTCCGCTCAGGTGCGATGCATGGCTACGGCCCAGGCCGAAGGCGACCATGCAGCCTACCACCGCAAGGGCGCGCAGCAGGATCCGGAAGGAGGGGACCAACGCGCTCCAGGGTGTGCTGGTGATGGCGATCCGTTCTGGTGCTGGGGAGAAGGCTTTGCGGTTCATGGCTCGGGGTCGTTGATGGGCCGAAGCAACCCCCATCACCCGCCGAACCCATGTCCCAAAGAGCAAATGGTCGTGGACCCCACACAAGTGGTCGAAAATGACCCTCCCGAAAACTCGGGAGCGGCGCGTGCCGGTTGGATCGGACTTCGTATCACGGCGCCCTCAGTGGCCCGCAGCCTTCGCTATCGCTTGCTGAAGCTGTACCGGTAGCCCACCTGCACCCCGATCTGCCCCGGGAACAACCAGTGCTGCTCCCCTGCATAAGGATCTGAAGCCAGCGTGATCCCACCTTCTACGAACGGCGATCCCCAGCGGGTCCCATACTGCAAGCCAAGAGCAGCTCGCCCCATCCAGCGGTCGATCCGCTCGGTCGCCTCGCTCAGGACCGCAGCTTCGGTCCCAACGGCGTTCTCCACGGCGATGCCGCGCACGTGGCGCTGGGCATGTTCCCAACCCAAACCGGCTACCACGTAGGCGCCCCGATGATATCCACCTTCGCAAGGTGCGGAGAGGACCGGCATTTTCACCTCCAGTGCAAGCCCGTAACGGCGGATCGTTTCCGCCTGCACGATCTCCATCCCCACTGAACCATCGCTGTTCGGTCGCAGCTCGGTATACACCCGATCGATCGGATCGTACCACTGTCCGCTGAGCCGCAGCACGAAGGAGGAGCTATCGCTCAATCTCCGTTCTACCAAGCCACCTATCCAATGGCTGGGGCCGGTCCATCCATGGTCCAGCCCAGCACCGCCCATGACCCCTGCGGACCATTGCCCTAACACAGTGAGCGGAGCGCTCAGCAGGAAGGTGACCATTGCATGCCGGAAAGTCGAGGACTCGTGCATTGTCCGAAGATAACGAACCCTACGCCCTTTCATTGCCTGGCATGCGACTTGCCAAGCGCGCTTGTCCGCTTCCTGCGGGTTCCCGGCCGCTGGCCTAAATTGCCCGCCCGGACACTGAACCAACGCCCATGACCGCCCGCTTCACCCTGCTCTGTGCCACTGCCCTTAGTGCCCTTACACTGATCGCCCAGGACAAGGATCCAGATAGCGATGATCCCACCGACAGCCTCAATATGGTGCCCAACGGGGGCTTCGAGGATTTCGAAGGCAAGTTGAAGCGCCTGGGTAGCATTGAAATGGCGAACGGCTGGAAAAGCCCGACCCTGATCAAGGCCGACCTCTTCAGCGACAAGGTGGCCGTTGGCCCGGCTTCCGCCCCGCGCAATGAGTATGGCGACCAAGGGGCCTTGAACGGTAGCAATTACGCGGGCTTGATGTGGTGGAGCTACATGAACAAGGAGCCGCGGGCATACATGCAGGTCAAGTTCAAGAGGATGCTCACCAAAGGACAGAAATACTGCATCCGCTACTTCGTGAGCTTGAGCGACCTGAGCAAGTATTCGGCGAACGAACTGGGCGCTTATGTGAGCAAGGTGATGGTGAAGAAGGACGATGAGAGCGCCCTCACCTATGAGATGCAGGTGCCCAACCTGCGCACCAAGATCTATGACGACATTTATTCCTGGCAGGGCGTGTGCGGTGTGTATGAAGCCAAGGGCGATGAGCAATACCTGATCCTGGGCAACATGGCCGCCAATGACAAAGTGGTCACCGGGAAGGTGAAGCGCCCCAAAGGCGAAGCACGGCCGCAGGTCTTCAAGGCCTACTATTTCATCGATGACGTCTCCGTTACGCCCATCAAGCTGTTGAGCGAATGCACCTGCGAGCAGCTCGACAAGGCCGAAAGCGAGTTCATCTACAGCAAGCGCAGCACGGTGAACAAGAACCTGAAGCCCGACCAGCAGGTGGATGCCACGGTGATCTACTTCAAGCGGTTCCAGCAGAGCATCGATGGCGCCATGGACCAGCCGCTCAACGATGTGATCGAAGCTTTCAAAGCGGACCCCAATGTCAAGGTGCGCCTGGTGGGCCATGTGGACGTGCTCGAAGAGGACCGCACCCGCATGCGCCCCGACCTGCTCGAACTGGGCAAGCTGCGTGCGGAAGCCGTGAAGGCGGTGCTGGTCGAAGCGGGTATCCCGGCCGAGCGTATCACCGCGATCGGAATGAAGGCCGAAAGCCCAGCTGATGCCGGCGATGATGAAGTGGCGCTGAGCAAGAACCGAAGGGTCGAATTCGAGTTGGAATAGGGATCGTCCTTGATCCATCCGCGGCGAAGGCCGGAGCGTGCGCTCCGGCCTTCGCGTTACATTGCCCATCCATGCGGAAAGGCGACAAGCGCATCATTCGTGGCTGGACGATGTACGACTGGGCCAACTCGGTCTATTCGCTCACCATCACCAGTGCGGTCTTCCCGATCTTCTATGCGGCGATCACCATGGAGGGTGCCACGGACCTGGTCGCTCAACGCTATGGGTTGCCCGCGCAATCGCTCTATTCTTATGCGCTCTCCGCAGGATTCCTGCTCGTAGCGCTCATCACCCCGGTGCTCAGTGGTATCGCGGACCATACGGGCCGAAAAAAAGATTTTCTCAAGGGCTTCTGCTACTTGGGGGCCATCAGTTGTGCGGGCCTCTTCTTCTTCAGCGCGGAGAACCTTTTGCCGGGCTTGCTCCTCGTGATGCTAGCCTGCGTAGGCTTCAGCGGAAGCTTGATCTTCTACGATGCCTTTCTGCCGGAGATCGCCGAGCCCAAGGACCACGACCGCATCAGCGCGCGCGGCTACACCATGGGCTACTTGGGAAGTGTACTTCTCCTCGTCGTCAATTTGCTGATGGTGATGAAACCCAATTGGTTCGGCATCCCCGATCGCGACGGGTTGCCTGCGCGGATCACGTTCGTCACGGTCGGTATCTGGTGGGCGGGCTTCGCCCAATTCGCCTTCCGCGTGCTCCCGGACAACCCATACGGCCGCGAACCAACGGGGAACCTGATCGCGAACGGCTACCGCGAGTTGCGCAAAACGTGGCAGGAACTGCGGCGCACCCGCCGACTGAACAGTTATCTCATGGCCTTCTTCGTGGTGAACATGGGCATCCAAACGGTGATGTATCTGGCCGTGACGTACGCGAAGGCGGAGATACAGGAATTGGATGCCAACGGGGTCGCCGGACCCATAGGCGACAGCAGCCTCATCATCAGCATCCTCTTGATCCAATTGGTGGCTGTGGTGGGCGCGTTCCTTTTCGTGTTCCTCAGCGAACGCTTCAGCAACCTTTCCGCGCTCATGATCGGTTGCGTGATCTGGATCGTGCTCTGCATCGCGGCGTACCGCATCCACTGGGCGTGGGAGTTCTACCTCCTGGCCAGCGGGGTGGGACTGGTGATGGGAGGCACGCAAGCGCTTTCGCGGAGCACGTATTCGAAATTCCTTCCCGACACGATCGATCACGCTTCCTACTTCTCCTTCTACGACGTGAGCTACTATGTGAGCACCGTGCTCGGCACCTTCGCCTACGGTCTGGTCTACCAGCTTACGGGCGACTTGCGCAATACCGTGATCATAATTGGTAGTTTCTTCGTCATCGGTCTCATTTTGCTGTTCCTTGTGCCACGCACGGAGGTGGCGCTGGCAAAGGTGGAAGAGCCGCACTAAGGATGGGGCGGCGGAGCTAGGTACCTTCGCGGCCACTAGCAACAGCGGCCATGAGCGTGGACAAGACCTGGGATGTGGTGATCGTGGGCGGTGGCATCGTGGGCGCCGCCACCCTGTATAAAATGCAGGTGCGCTTCCCCAAGCTGGCCATCCTCTTGATCGAGAAGGAGGAGGCGCTGGCCGATCACCAGACCGGGCACAACAGCGGCGTGATCCACAGCGGCATCTACTACAAGCCGGGTAGCTACAAGGCGAAGAACTGTGTGGAGGGCCGCCACGAACTGGTCGCCTTCGCCAAGGAGCACCGCATCGCCCACGATATATGCGGCAAGCTGATCGTCGCCACCACACACGATGAGCTGCCTCGCCTGGAGAAGATCTGGAACACCGGTCAGACCAACCGGATCGAGGACATGCAACGCGTAACCCCGGAACAGATCCGCGAGATCGAGCCGGAGTGCGCGGGCATCGCGGGCATCCGCGTGGGCTGCACAGGCATCATCGATTTCCGAGGTGCGACGAACAAGATGGCCGAGCTCGCATGCGGCATTAACCCGGAGAGCTCCGTGCATCTCGGCGAAACGGTCACAGGTACCGAGCATGGCGAAGGGGTCAGCATCATCCGCACCACCAGAGCATCTTACCGCACCAAGCACGCTGTTTTCTGCGCGGGTCTTCAGAGCGATCGACTCGCGAAGGCCGATGGCGTCACCTTTCCCGAGCGCGTGGTCGGCTTCCGCGGCGACTACTTCGAGCTCAGCGACCAGGGCAAGCACAAGGTGAAGCACTTGATCTATCCCGTGCCCGACCCCCGTTTCCCCTTCCTCGGCGTGCATTTTACGCGCATGACCGATGGCAGCATAGAGTGTGGGCCCAACGCGGTCTTTACCTTCAAACGCGAAGGCTATGGCAAGACCGATTTCGATCTCAGCGATACGTTGGACGCCCTCACCTACGGCGGCACCTGGAAGCTATTCTTCAACAACATGAGCTATGGGATCGATGAGTACCGTCGTGCCTTCAGCAAGAAGCTCTTTCTAAAGACGCTTCGTCGGCTTGTTCCATCGCTCACCATGGAAGACCTGAAGCCGGGTCGGGCCGGGGTGCGCGCCATGTTGCTCGGTACTGACGGCGCCATGGTGGATGATTTCCGCATCGAGCGCAAGGGTACCCACGTCCATGTGCTCAATGCCCCTTCCCCTGCCGCCACAGCGGCCCTGGCGATCGGCGGTACCATCACCCGTATGGCGATGGAAGAGTTACGGGTCGGCGAAGCGGTGCGCTGAGGGGGGGGCTTCCCAGCCCCCTCAGTGGGCCACACGGTATTGCTCGTGGAAGCCGTCCCAGTCCCAGAGGAAGAAGCCCATCAATCCGTTCACACGCTTCAGGACCACGGGATGGGGTACCCGCTGGTCCCGGAAGAACTCATCGGTCTGATACCGGAACAGGTCGTACTGGTGGAACACCGCCTTGCTCATCGCATAGACCGTGTTCTTGCTCGGATGGTTCAGGCGGGCCATCATTTGCTGGAGCGTGGTAACGCTGCGCTCCACATCCGAGGTGCGCGCACCGAGGGCCTGTGCGAACTTGGAGATCACCAGCGCGGATACACGCTGGTCCTGGCCAGCTTGCAACTGGCGCTGTAGCTCCATCAGGTTGCCCGCGAGCACGACATAGAGAAAGGTCTCGTCCCCTTCGGGATCGACCACGCGGTCACCGGTCAGCTCCGGCGCTTCGTTCAGCTCGGCCGCCACATCCCCGAAACCTTGCTGCACGAGTTGGAGCAACGCGTTCACGAATACGTTCGCTAGACGGTCCTCTGAGATCTTCTTCTTCCCGAAAATGGTGGCGATCATGCGCGCTTGGTCCCCGCGAAATTCGACCAACCCCCTGGGTGCCTTCGACCGATGCCTCGAATATTTTTAACAGCTTTATCCACCTGCATGGATCTGGTCACGCTGCTGCGCGAATACGCCGCCTACGATCACTGGGCCATCGCGCTCTTCGTGGAACGCTTGGAACGTGAACCGGGCGATACGCTGGACCGCCCGGCCGCCAGCAGTTTCCCTTCGGTACGCGCCACTTTGCTGCATGTCCGCGATGCCGAGGCCGCATGGCTCGCCCGCCTTACCGGCCAACCCGTTC
Source organism: Flavobacteriales bacterium (assembly GCA_017987895.1). Taxonomy (GTDB): domain Bacteria; phylum Bacteroidota; class Bacteroidia; order Flavobacteriales_F; family PHOS-HE28; genus PHOS-HE28. The sequence continues at coordinate 14,102 of JAGNSU010000050.1, forward strand.
GTTGGCCTGCGGAAGAGTTGACCACCCTGGCCTCGGTCATGGCGCATGCGGCACGCTTCCGCGATCATGTGATCACGTTGCCCTTGGACGGGCTCCTGCGCGAATGCGCCTACAAGGATCTGAAAGGCACACCGTACGTCCAGCAGGCCTGGCAGATGATCATGCACTGCCTGAACCATTCCTCCTATCACCGGGGGCAAGTGGTGACACAGATGCGGGAGTTGGGTTTGGAGGATATCCCGCGCACGGACCTGATCCACTTCCAGCGCACACGGTGATCGGTGGTTCCGTAACAAAACGTCGGTTGGCCGTTCGGCGCGAGCGGTTTCCTTTGCCCTATGCGATGTACCCTACCTGTGATCCGCGCGATGCTCTGCATTGCGGGACTCGCGCTCGGCCATGTCTCCACCGCCCAGACCGAATCGGATGAGCGCGCCCTGCTGGATGTGAAGAACGGCATCAGCATCAGCAAGGAACCGAAATTCCTGCTCAACCTGCGATTCCGCATGCAGGCACGCCTCGGGTTGAACACCGTAAGCGGCGAGGACTTGAGCACCGACAAAGTGGAAGGCCGCATCCGGCGGCTCCGCCTCCGGTTCGATGGTCATGTGCTGAACCGCAAGATCCAGTACTACATCCAGTTGGCCTTCTCCAAAGCCGATATGGACCTGGAGAGCGGAGCGATCGCGCAACCCATCCGCGACGCCATCCTCTACTACAACTTCTCCCCCAACTTCTACATGGGCTTCGGACAAAGCAAGTTGCCCGGCAACCGCGAGCGCGTGGTGAGCAGCGGCAACTTGCAGTTCGCGGACCGCTCCATCGCCAACGGGGCTTTCACCCTTGACCGCGATTTCGGTGTGTTCGGGTATTGGACCATTCCCGCGGGAGGCACCTTGTTCAACCTGAAGGGAGCGGTGACCACGGGCGATGGACGGAACGCTTCGGCGATCAATTCGGGTATGGATTATACCGGCCGTTTGGAATTCCTCCCTCTCGGAAAGTTCGAGGGCAGCGGTGATTACAGCGAAGGTGACCTCGAACGCGAGGTGACCCCGAAATTGTCCATCGCGGCCGGATATAGCTTCAACGACGATGCCGTGCGCACCGGCGGTCAACTGGGCTCGGATCTCTATGCCCCCCGGGACATGGGCACTTTCATCGCCGACCTCATGTTCAAATGGAAAGGGGTCGGAGCCATGTTCGAGGTGTTCGATCGGCGCACTTCGGACCCTTTCACCTATGACGCGGACGGGGCGCAACGCATCGCACTGGAAGGAACAGCCATGAACAGCCAACTGAGCTACTGCTGGCCCAAACATTGGGAACTGGCAGGCCGCTATGCCTTCGTGCAGCCGTCGACCCGCTTGCGCTCCTCGGTGAAGAAGAGCGAAGAGGCCATCCTCGGGTTGACCAAATACCTGAACGGACACCGCATCAAGGCGCATTTGAACGTGGGTTATCGCTGGACGGAGGGCGATGCCGCCCTGGATCATCCTGGAAATTCATGGAACGCCATGGTGCAGGTGGAGTTCGGGATCTGAGCGGGAGCACGGACGCGCTGAACGTACTTTCAACGCCATTAAGCGCCCCCCGAAAGTTCAGGTTACGCCATGGCACAACGCATCATCGTGAACGCGGACGACCTCGGGTTGGCACCCTCCGTGAACGATGCTATCTTCGAGGTGTTCCGAGCGGGCAACTTGAACAGCGCCACGCTGATGGTGGACATGCCCGGTACCGGCGATGCAGTGGATCGTTCGAAGGACCATCCCGGATTGGCCGTTGGGCTCCACTTCACCCTCACTGAAGGCCGCGCGCTCACCGGTCCATCGTCCCTCACGGACGGGGCTGGTGCGTTCGGGTCGCGCAAGGATCTCGCCATGCGGTCGATGCGGGGTCAGGTGAAGAGCATCGACATCCTGCGTGAGTTCGAAGCGCAACTGGATCGCGCCGAAGCGATGGGAATAACGCTCACGCATAGCGACAGCCACCAACATGTCATGATGTTGCCAGCCGTTTTCGACGCTGTAGCGCCCGTGATCGCCGATCGACAGCTCGGGGTGCGCTTGGTGCATCCGCCGTTGCGCATGGTCCGCGATGCATGGACCCGTCCCGCGAAGCTTTTGAAGCAAGCCCTGAACCTGCGCAATGCTCGGCGCCATCGCTCGCGTCATACACTGCGCACCAACGATGCGTTGGTCTCCATCCATGACCTGGCCAGTACCGGCCCATATACCACCGCCACGTACCAGGCGTTGCTCGCCACAACCAACGAACGCGAGGTGGTCGAGGTGATGGTCCATCCCTACATCGTGGATGACGCGTTGCGCGCCATGTACGCCTCCGACCTGGCGACCAAGGCGCCCTTCTTCCAGCGCTGCATCGCGGAGTATGAAGCTCTCCGAGGCGCACCGGTCTTCGGCGATCGTAGCCTGATCAACTTCGCGCAGCTATGAGCCGAGCCGAAGAAATGCTCGTGCGCGAGGCGAAGGAAGCCGATGCGTCGGCGCTTTCGGACTTCATGATCGCCCAACAGCAGGAACGATGCACGCCGGAGTATCTGCGCCATTGGTACTTCCGGGGACCGGTGAAAGGTGGCGCGGTGATCATGGGCGAACGCAACGGACGGGTCCTGGGCATGGCCACAATGACCGCGCATCGGTTCGAACGAATCGAGGCGTCCGCGCTGGTCGCGATGCCGCAGAAGGTGCTCACCGATGCATCGGCCCGGGGTCAGGGGATCTTCGGAAAGCTCTATCGCGCCAGTGAACGCGCTTGCCTGGATCACGGTGCCGACTTCTTTCTCACTGTCACCAACGCTGCGAGCACACCGATCTTCCTGGGCAAATTCGGATACAGGCGTGTGGATCCACCGCGCATGGCGGTCCTTCTGCCGTTGCCGGGCCGACCAGTGTCCAGGGTGCTGGTGCGCGCTGAAGCGGAACGATCGGATCCCCTGCGCAATGGGATCTGGCGCATGCACAAGGACGCCGCCTACGACCAGTGGCGGTTCATCGATCATCCCCTGCGCGAGTATACCTGCCTCGCATATGAACTGAACGGCCGCCCCTTGGGCAGCATCTTCTTGAAGCGCATCCGGAAAAAAGGTGTGCCCGTGATGCTTTTGCTGGACATGGTGCCCAGTTCGAGGGACCTGGCCCCAGAGCTGATGCGGGCCGCACGCAGAACGGCATGGCAACAACGATGCCTTGCCTTGTTGGTGCTGGAGCAGGAAGGCAACCGGGCCGCTATCGCCGCCAATGGGCCGGCGGTGCACCGTTCCAGCAATTTCAACCTATTGGTGAAAGGCAAGGATGAGGTCCACACCGCCGCGCTCGCCTCACAGCGTTTCGAAATGGCCTTCGGCGATCTCGACTTCTTCTGATCAGGACGTCACGCGTCCCAATAGGTCCATACCTGTATAGTGCCGTGGGGATAGTGTGCGGAGCTGCTGCTTCACCGCATCGCTCACGTCGAGCCCATCGATGAAGGCTTTGATGTCCTCCGCTCCGATGCGCTCCTTGCCGCGCGTCAGATCCTTCAATCGCTCGTACGGTTCCGGGTATCCTGCGCGGCGCAGGATCGTCTGGATCCCTTCGGCTACCACGGCCCATTGGGCCTCCAGATCGCGTTCTATCGCCGCTTCGTTCAGCAGGAGCTTATCCAGCCCTTTGGCAATGGAATCCACCGAAAGCAGGGTATGGGCCATCGGTACGCCAATGGTGCGCGTCACGGTGCTGTCGGTGAGGTCGCGCTGTAACCGGCTGATCGGAAGTTTCTCACTGAGGTGGGCGAACAGTGCGTTCGCGACACCGAGATTGCCCTCGGCGTTCTCGAAGTCGATGGGGTTCACTTTGTGCGGCATGGCGCTGCTGCCCACCTCGCCCGCTTTGGTGCGTTGGCGGAAGTAGTCCATGCTCACATACTGCCACACGTCGCGGCAAAGATCTATGAGTATGGTGTTGATCCGCCGCATCGCATCGAACAGGGCGGCCATCCCGTCATAGTGCTCGATCTGCGTGGTGAACTGTTGACGCACCAGCCCGAGCCGCTCCTCCAGGAACCGGTCCGCTAGCCGTGCCCAATCGAACTCCGGGTAGGCCGCGTGGTGCGCGTTGAAGTTGCCGGTGGCACCGCCGAACTTGCCGCTGAAGGGGACCGCGCGCAGCAGTTCCAATTGCCCCTCCAGCCTTTCCACGAACACCTGGATCTCCTTGCCAAGACGGGTGGGTGAGGCCGGCTGGCCATGGGTGCGTGCCAGCATGGGCACCAGTGCCCACTCCATCGCCAGACCGTGCAGGCGGTCCTTCAATTCCGTGAGCTTCGGCAGGTAGTACACGAACACGAATTCCTTCAGCAGGAGCGGCAGCGCCGTGTTGTTGATGTCCTGCGATGTGAGGCCGAAATGGACGAACTCCTTCTGTGCCCCCAAACCCAGCTCGTCGAGGCGTTCCTTGAGCCAGTACTCCACGGCTTTCACGTCATGGTTGGTCACGCGCTCAATGGACTTCACGGCCTGCGCGTCCGTTTCGGAGAGCGCCGCGATCCGGCCGAAGAGGCCATCGAACTTCGAAGTATCGGTCCCCTGGAGTTCGGGCAGTGGTATTTCGCACAGGTAGCGGAAGTAGGACAGTTCCACCATGAGCCGGTAGCGGATCAATGCCAGTTCGGAGAACCAAATGGCCAGGTCGGCGGTGCGTTCCCGATATCGCCCATCGATGGGAGAGATGGCGGTGAGCGGTGACAGGTGCATGTGCTCCAAAGGTAGCCTTAGGCACCTCGACGGCCCATGCGCCTTCAGGGTCAACGCGAAGTGTTGATGCCGCCGGAACGAGGTTCTCCGAGGTACCCCCGGGAGAACAGGCCTACTTTCGTCCGTCGATGAACGGGATCGTACACGGCTTCGGCGGTTTTCTCCGCGCCTTCGGTTTCATGCTCCGCCATCGCATGGCCTGGATGTTCCTGGTCCCGGCCCTGCTTTGGATCGTGCTGGCGTACGGGTTGTTCACCCTCCTGGAGGGGCCCGCCGCCTTGATCGGCGAATGGTTGGCACAATGGCTGGGTGTGGAGGTGGTCCCCGCCACGGAAGCGGAGACCTCCTGGTGGAACACCGCCAAGTCGATCTTGAACTCGACGCGTGAAGTGCTGGTCTGGATCGCCCTGAAGCTGATCACGCTCTTCGTTCTGTTCACGGTGAACAAGTACCTGGTGTTGATCCTTCTTTCGCCGCTTCTCGCCTATGCCAGCGAACGCGCCGAGGAGATACTCACCGGGCGCTCGTTCCCGTTCAGTTGGGCGCAGCTTTCGCGCGATGCTGTCCGTGGATCTTTGCTCGCGCTGCGGAACGGCACGGTTGAGCTGTTCGCCGTGGTGCTCATCGGCATCGTTGGGCTCGTGCTCCCCATCTTGTTGCCGGCGAACGCGGTCCTGCTATTCTTGCTATCGGCCTACTTCTATGGCTTTTCGATGATCGACTATGTGTTGGAACGCCGAAAGCTCCGCGTGGTGGATAGCGTGCATGTGGTGAACGACCACCTTGGACCGGTGATCGGCAATGGGATGGCCTTCAGCATGTTGATGAAGATCCCTTTGCTCGGGACGATGCTCGCACCGTTGCTCGGAGCGGTAGGAGTGGTGCTCGCCTTGGAACGCGAAGGCGCATTGCAGCGCATTCCTCACGGGCAATGAAGGCGCTCTCCTTCCGCCTATCTGGACAGTGATAGAGGACCTGGATCTTCCACCGTGCACGTACATTGATCCTGCGATGTCCTCCTCACCCGAGCCCTTCACAGAACACACACCTTGGTGGCGCTCCATCGTTACGCGAACGGTGCTGGTGTTCACGGTGCTTGTGATGAGCGCTGCGGCCCTGGCGGGCTATCTGGTCTACCGGGCGGTGCGCGAGCAAGTGCAGCTCACGGCGCGGGTCGATCTGCGGCACGATCTGGACCTCACCGAATTGCGTCTCCGTGCTTTCATGGACCTGCTCGGCAACGACATCGCCTTTCTCGGGAACAACGACCCGGTGCGGGACTTCGCCGCGGATACGCTCGGGGACAGCCTGATGCACGCGGCGACCATCGAACATGTCGCGCTCTTGATGGAGAGCTTCCTGCGCAGCCGCCCTCAACTCGCGCAGGTGCGCCTGCTCGCAGTGGACAGCCTCGGGATGGAACTGGTGCGCTATGATCGAGTTGGTGATCGCGTCGTGCGTGTGCCCGACCCCGCGTTGCAGGCAAAGGGTGATCGGGACTACTACCAAGAGGCCATGCTCCTTGGTCCTGGCGAGTTCTACTTCTCGCGCATCGATCTCAACCGTGAGCATAGTAGCCTATCCCGGCCTTTAATGCCCACGCTGCGCGCGGCCACCGCGCTGTTCGCGCCCGATGGGCGCAAGGTGGGGCTGATGATCATCAATGCGGACCTACGACCACTTTTCGGCGAACTGCTCGCAGGTCGGCGGAGCAGGGAAACACTTGTGTTGATCCGCGAGGACAACGAGATCATCCTCCACCCGGATACGGCGATCGCCTTCCGAAGTGAATTCGGGGCGTCCAGCGCGGTGGGTGTACTGCTTGGTCGACCAATTCCACCGAACGATTCGGTCGCGCTCATCGGCGACCGGTTCTGGACCTTCCGATCGCTCGCGCTCCCGCCATTGCCTTATGCATTGAGGGTCGGATTGTCCACCGATACCGCTCCCTTGCTCGCCGGCTTGCGCGAGCGGCGGGACCGTGCCATGCTGCTCACGCTCGGCATCGCGTTGGGCTTCATGTTGCTCGGGTTGGTATTCGCGCGTTCCCTGGCGGCACGCCTGGATCGGATCACTTTGCAAGTGGAACGTTACGCCGCTGGTGAAGGCACCGATGGACTGCCTTCGAGGCGGCATGACGAGGTGGGCCGGCTGGCGCGAGGTCTGGAGCGCATGCAGCGGCGGATCGATGAGCGGGTCGCGGAACTTCAGGAGGCCAGGGCCATCGCGGAGGACGCGGATCGCGCGCGCCGCGAGTTCATGGCCAACATGAGCCATGATGTGCGCAACCCGCTCCAGGCCATCCTCGGAATGACCGATGCGATCGACCGTGCCCACCTGAGCGTTGCCGATAGTGAGCGGGTGGGCATCGTGCAGCGTTCCGCGCAGCGACTGCACGGTTTGGTGGACGACCTGCTGCTCCACGCCCGGATCGATGCGGGACGTGCCCGGGTGCGAGCGATCGAGGTGGACGTACACACCCTGTTCTCCGACATCGCGCAAGCGCATCGCGCGGAAGCTGAACGCAAGCACCTCGCCTTGCGTCTCGACCTATCGTCCGCCCCGCCCCGGTTCGATACGGATCCCTTGCACTTGCATCGCATCGCTGATAACCTCGTGGGCAACGCGGTGAAGTTCACCCCCCACGGGCATGTGGATGTTCGTGTTCGCACGGAAGAGGTCGGTGGGATACCGCATCTCGTCATGACGATCGCGGACTCCGGTGTCGGTATCGTTGCTGAAGAACAGGAGCGCATGTTCCAGCGTTTCGAGCGCGCTCAGGATGAAGGCGTAGGAGCGGGCCTTGGTCTGGCGATCACGCGACGGCTGGTAGAACTGTTGGGTGGTACGATCCGCCTGGAGAGCCGGGTGGGGGAGGGCAGCCGGTTCACCGTGGAACTGCCCGAGCAACCGCTCGACGCGGTTCCCACCCCGACCGTTCCTATGGCCTTTGACCTGCGCGGACTGCGTGTACTGCATGTGGATGATGTGTCCACGAACCGGGCGCTCGTGATCGAATGGGCTGCGGCGCTGGAGTGGGCCTTGATCAGTTGTGGAACTTCCAAGGAAGCTCTGGCCGCATGTGAGGACGGGCGCTTCGACCTGATGCTGATCGACATCGACCTCGGTGGCGATATGCGCGGCACCGAACTGGCGATGCGGGTCCGCGGACTTGCGAAACACCGGTATGTGCCCATGCTCGCCGTGACCGCGTTCGTGGACACGGACCAGTTGGAGGAGATCCTGAAGGCCGGAATGAACGGAAGGATCACGAAACCGGTGGACCGGCGTTCGCTCGCTTCCGAAGCCGCCTTCTGGACCGGCCGCTCCGACGAGGGATGTTCCGAGCGACCTGACCTAAGCGCGTTGGAGAACCAGTTCGATGGTGTTCCGGAAAAGGTCGCACGTGCATTACGGAACTACCGACGCGAGTTCGCGCAATGGCGCATGGACCTGCTCCGTGCCAACGAAGCGCTCGATCAGAAGGCACTGGATGCGGTGCGGCACAAGTTGCGCCCGCACCTGGACCTCCTCGGCATGCGCCAAGGGCGCGCATTGGTCGACGCGTTCGCGCTGGGAAGCGA
>JAGNSU010000179.1 GCA_017987895.1 Flavobacteriales bacterium
CTTGCTATGGAGCACCTACATAGGCGGCTCGATGAATGAGTCACCGCACAGCTTGGTGGTGAACGCGAACGATGAACTCTACATCCTTGGCAGCACCGGCTCGTCGGATTTTCCCGTCACGGCGGGCTGTTTCGATAGCAACTTCGGCTCTGGGCCCGGGCTCAACTTCGGCATCGGCTATGGCTACGACCACCCGTTCGGCGTGGATATTTTCCTCGCGCACCTCAATGCATCGGCCACCTCGTTGATCGGTGCGACTTACATCGGCGGGAGCGAAGCGGATGGGCTCAACAATGCATCACCGCTGGCTTACAACTATGGCGATTCCTTCCGCGGTGAAGTGGCTTTGGACCCAGCGGGTAACCCGGTGGTCGCCACCAGCACCGAGAGCGCGAACCTGCCCACCAGTCCGGGTGCGCCACAATCGTCGTTCGGGGGCGGCCAGCAGGACGGATATGTGTTCCGCATGAACCCCGCGCTCACCTCACAACTCTGGGCTACGTACGTGGGCGGAGGCGGTGATGATAGCTGCTTCGGCGTGCAGTTCGATAGCGGCGGCGAAGTGTTCGTCACGGGAGGAACCACCAGCGCCGACCTGCCCATGGCGGGATCGCCCTTCGATGCGTCGCACAATGGTGGCGTGGACGGCTATGTGATGCGTTTCAACGCAGCGGGGAACGCGCGGCTTGGTGCCACCTATCTCGGCACAGGCGCGTACGATCAGAGCTACTTCGTACAACTCAATACCTCGGATGAAGTGTTCGTGGTCGGCCAGACGCGGGGCGCATATCCCGTTACCCCGGGCAAGTATGCCAATGCGGGGAGTTCACAGTTCATCCACAAGCTCAGCCACGATCTGAGCACATCGCTTTGGAGCACTCGCATCGGCAACGGCAGCGGTAACGAGGACGTTTCCCCGTCCGCTTTCCTGGTGAGCGATTGTGGCCAGATCTACTTCAGCGGATGGGGCGGGGATGTGAACCTTAGTGGCCAATCGCTCTCCAGCAATACCACCGGTCTGCCCACCACCCCGGGAACCTTCCAGGCCTCGACGGACGGCAGCGACTTCTACCTGATGGTCTTGGAACCCGAGGCGACCGGGCTGAACTACGCCACTTTCTTCGGCGGCGGTATCACTGCCGAGCATGTGGATGGTGGCACAAGCCGCTTCGACAAGAACGGCAACGTGTACCAAGCGGTCTGCGCGGGTTGTGGCGGCCAGGATGATTTCCCTACCACGCCAGGCGCATGGAGCAATACCAACAACAGCTTCAATTGCAATCTGGGCGTCTTCAAGTTCGCCCTGGCGCAAACCCTGGCCATCATCGACATCAACGGCCCCACATATCTCTGCGACCCGGGCACAGCCCAGTTCATCAACCAGAGCAACGGCGGCAACAGCTTCGAGTGGGATTTCGGGGACAACACCGGGAGCACGGACTTCGAACCCTCGCACACCTATCCGGGTCCGGGGATCTACACGGTGACAATGATCCTCACCGATACTTTGGGTTGCGCGCCGCCGGATACCGCCACGATGATCGTTGAAGTGGTTGATCCACTGGACGCTGCGGTGGACAGCGTGCCGAACCTATGCCCCGGCGAAACCGTGCAGTTGCAAGCCTCTGGTGGAACGGGTTATCTGTGGTTCCCGGGTACGGACCTGAGCAGCACCACCATCCCCGACCCTATCGCCAGCCCTTCGGGGAACATCACATATTCGGTGGCGGTCACCGACCAATGCGGCACGGATACCGTTCAGGTTTCCATCGTCTTCAGTAACCCCACCGTGGTGGCAGGACCGGATACGGTGATGTGCCTTGGGGGTAGTGTGCCTCTTTCCGCGAGCGGAGGCGTGGCGTATTCGTGGACGCCGGCGAACTTGGTGAACGACCCCACCAGTGCCACACCAGTGGCTTCTCCTCCGGACACCACCTGGTTCTTCGTGGATGTCACCACCGCCATGGGTTGCGTGGGAACGGACTCTGTGCTGGTGAGCGTGCAATTCGGACCACCCGATCCGGTGAGCAGCGATACGGCGGTATGTGAGGGGGGCTCCGTGCAGGTAAGCGTAAGTGGGGGGGATAACTATGCATGGCAGGGGGGCCCGGGTATCAGCGATCCCGGCATCCCTGATCCCGTGCTCACCCCGCCAGGAGATACGGACTACCTCGTTCTGCTATCGAACACTTGTGGATCAACGATGGATACCGTCACGGTATTGGTGTTGACCGTGGAAGCAGAGGCCTGGCCGGACACGCTCGTTTGCCCTGGTGATCCTGTGCCGTTGAACGCCACCGGCGGGACCATCTACCAGTGGAGCCCAGCACAAGGGTTGAGCGATGCGACCAGTGCGACCCCCATTGCGAGTGTGACTTCACCGACCGTGTTCCAGGTCGTCGTGTCCGACGCGATCGGGTGCAGCGATACGGCCGCGGTGTTCGTCTCGCTCTACCCCGCACCCACGGTGCTCGCTAGCGCCGATCAAGAGATCGAGTACGGCGATCTGGCCACGCTCTATGCGATCGGTAACGGGGTGTTCACTTGGACCCCCGATCTCTACGTGGAGACCATGGACGGCGCCTGGTTGATCGTTCAGCCGGAGGAGAGCACCACCTATACCGTGCAACTCACCGATACCAATGGCTGCAAAGTGACCGATGCCGTCACGGTCGTTCTGGACGGAGCGCTATACGTGCCCAACACATTCACCCCGAACGGCGACGGGATCAACGACTGGTTCTTCGCCTTGGGCAAGGAGATCACGGATCTCCGCCTGTCGGTCTTCAACCGTTGGGGCGAGCGGATCTTCGAAGCGGCCGCATTGGAAGGGTTCTGGGATGGCACGTACAACGGCGTTGAATCTCCGATCGATACCTACGTGTGGCGAGTGGATTATTCGGAACGCAACGGGGATGATCATGTGCTCTTCGGACATGTGAACTTGGTGCGGTAGCGTCGCCGAGGTCGGCGCGGAAGGGAGAATATCAGCCCAGGAACTTCACCCGTTCCATGCCCAGCCACTGCAAGGCCGCCCCGCTGAGCAGCATCTCCTTGCGGGCCACTTCCCACGGCATGCTGCGGATCAGTTCGCCCGGAACAAGTTCGCCCAGGGGGAACGGATAGTCCGTGCCCATCGCTACACGCTCCGGCCCGAACAGCTCCACCACGCGTTGCAACATGGCGGGATCATGGACCAGCGCATCGATCCAAAAGCGCCCGAGGTAGTCCTTCGGTGCCACGTTGTTGTCCACCGCACAAAGATCCGGACGCACCTCGAAGCCATGCTGGATCCTGCCAAGTGTCGCCGGGAAGGAGCCGCCACCATGGGCGAAGGCCACGCGCAACTTCGGCAACCGTTCCAGCAACCCGCTGAAGATCATGGAGGTGATGGCCAGGGTGGTCTCCGCCGGCATACCCACCAACCAGCTCATCCAATACTTCTGCATGCGCTCCTTGCCCAACATATCCCATGGGTGAACGAACACGGCCATGCCAAGTCGCTCGCACGCTTGGAAAATGGAGAAGAGCTGCGGGTCGCCGAGGTTGATCCCCTCCACATGGGTCCCGATCTGGATGCCGACCAGCCCGATGCGCTTGCAACGCTCCAATTCCAAGATCGCGAGATCCGTATCCTGCATAGGCACCGTGCCCAAGCCAACGAAACGTTGGGGCCACCGATCCACAATGCCGGCGATATGGTCGTTGAGGAACACAGCGAGTTCGAGCGTGTCCTTCGGTTTCGCCCAGTAGCTGAACATAACGGGCACCGTGCTCAGCACTTGCACACGCACGCGGTGTTGGTCGCACTCGCTCAGGCGCACTTCCGGGTCCCAGCAATTGGCCTGCACCTCTCGGAAGAATTTGTCATCCATCATCATCCGCGCGCAGCCGGGCCGATGATGGTCCAGGTGGATGAAGCCTTTGTAACCGAAGCGCGCGCCGAAATCAGGGATGCGCTCCGGAAGGATGTGCGTGTGTATGTCTATCGCGAGCAGCTCAGGCATCGTGCAACGCTCACACGAAGCGCTTATCCACCTCCATCACATGCCCGCAATTCCCGCAGGTACGGAGCTCCTCGTTGGAATAGAACTCCTTGAAGCGCGACAGGAAATCCTTCTCGATGTTGTGGAGCACGAACCGGTACTCGTGCAACTTGTGATTGCACTTCTCGCAGTACCACTGCAGGCCATCCTCCAGTTCGCGGTCATCGCGCTTGCACTCGATCACCAGGCCCACGGTGCCCGCTCCGCGGCGGGGCTGATGCGGTACACGGGAGGGTAGCAGGAACACCTCACCTTCCTTGATAGGGATCGTCACGGCCTTGCCGTCCTCCTGGATGCCCACTTCGATATCGCCCTCGATCTGAAGGAAGAGCTCTTCGGTCTCGTTCCAATGGTAATCCTTGCGCGCGTTCGGGCCACCTACCACCATCACGATATAATCCCCCGCATCGACGTACAGGTTCTTATTGCCAATAGGCGGTTTCAAAAGCTCGCGGTTGTCCGCGATCCACTGTTTCAGGTTGAACGGACGACGAACGGGCATGGCGCGAGGAGCATTGGTCCGCCGAAAGGTAGGATGCCCGTATGGTCCTCCATCGCTTTGCCGGGGGCGCGTTACTTGGAGCGCTTCTCCACCCGGCCGGCAGCCAGTAACAGCGCTCCGTTGGTGCGCTGCATGTCCATGGTCCACTCCTGGTCCTGCGCGAAGGTCTGCGTCTTCGTATCGAAGCGCACCCGGGCGAAGGGGAAATCCAGTTCATCGGTAGCCACTCCCTGGTACTTGTCCGTTGCCAACAGGCTGATATCCATCATCAAGGGATCGAACATCAGGTCGTCCATCTGGAGCGGGAACGACGTATCGACGAGGATCCTTTTGGGCACGAAGCCTTTCTTGTGGAACTCCAAGCTGTACTCTCCGTTGAGCGCGAGTTCCGCGCGGAACTTGCCGCTCTTGTCCGTGAGGACGGTCGTGATCCGCTCGTTCCCACGGTAGGTGATCACCTCGCACCCTTCCAGCTTGTTCTCCCCATCGGTAATGCGGCCCATCACCGGTAAGGAGGCATCTTGGTGGTAGTCCTGGGCGAGTACGAGCGTGCTGCCAGCGAGGGCGAAGGAGCACATGAATAGGAATCGGGTTTCCATGGGAAGGTGGATCGGATCCCGCCTTCTACGCCCCGAACTATCCGTAGGTTATCACGTCACTATCGCACCACGCGCGTCACCACGGATCTTACGTCGTGGGGTTGGACCCGCACGACGTAAGCGGCATGGGCCAACGCGCCAGGCCATGCGATCATGCATCGGCCCATCGGACCCGTTACGACCGGTTGCCGCATCACCGGACGCCCCAACGCGTCATGTACCCAAAGCTCGGCCTGCCCGCCGGATTCCGGCCCGGTGATCAACAAATTGTCCGCCGTGGTGTGAACGGCCCAGCCGACCGCTTGGCCTTCTTCCAGCCCGGTGCAGAGGTCCACGAAAAGCTCGAAGTAGGTGTCGCTCAATTCCAGGCAAAGGCCATCGGATTCCACATCGCGGATCGAAATACCCTCCGCGAAGTTCGTGAGCGTTCCATCGAAGCTGATCCCATGGATGCGGAATGCTCCATCGCGCAGGGTATCGGCATCGATATAGCCGTTCGGCATCTCCGCGATGACGTTATCCCCGTCATCAGTGAGCACCATCATGTTGTTGCCGATGGCCAGGGTATAGTGGATGAAAGTGAAGGGGTCGGGCACACCGTCTTTACAGATGGTGGCCGTGGTATCGCCCAGATCGCTCTTCACCACGTCGCCGTCGCAGATCAACGGGGGGTCTTCCGCGCTCAAGCAGAGTGA
>JAGNSU010000180.1 GCA_017987895.1 Flavobacteriales bacterium
TGCGCGCACCTGTCTTTAGCAAAAGGTTGTTGCGGTGGAACTCCACCGTGCGCGGGCTCACGAAGATCTTCTCCGCGATCTCCGCCGTGGTGAGTTCTGCGCAGATGCCGCGCAGCACTTCCAGTTCCCGTTCACTGAGCGGGTCGATGTCGTTGAACGTGGGCTTCACCTGCTTCTTCTTCACCAGCCCGACCAACATCACCTTGCTCACACGGTCGCTGAAATAATAGCCGCTCTCCGCCACGGAACGTATCGCGGTATCGATCTCGTCCGGCTCCGCGTTCTTCAGCATGTAGCCGTTCGCGCCCAGTTCCATCAGGTGAGTGATGAACTTCTCCTCGTCGTGCGAACTCAGCACGATCACTTTCACCGCCGGGAATTCCAGCCGCATGCGACGCATCGTTTCCATGCCGTCCATCACCGGCATCTCGAGATCCAGCAGGACGATGTCCACGGTAGTGCTCTTCAATCCTGCGAGCAGTTCTTCACCATTGGCGCACTCCAGTATCACTTGCGCACCGGCCATGTCCCGCAGCAACAAGGCCATGCCCTTGCGGAAGAGCACCTGGTCGTCGGCGAGCGCCAGTCGGATCATGGGCGAAAGGTCGGGGCCTTGTGGGTATCCACTACCTCGTATTTACACCAGTTCTCCGGCGATCATCCGGTGGTGATCACGGCCCGTAGTTCATCATCGACCAGCGTGCCAATGGATCGAAGCTCGCCCACGATCTCCGCGCATGCGGTGGCGCCATCCGTACGCGCCCGTTGCCCGATGGCCACGAGCAGCTCCAGCATCCGCGCCGCGCCCACGTAGTGCGCTTGCGGTCGAAGCTCATGCGCGGCGGCGGCGAGGCCTTCCGCGTTGTTCTTCTCCAGGCTATCGGACAACCGCTCGAACTGTGCCGGCGCCTCTTCCAGGTAGATGTGGATCCACTGCGCAATGCGCGCCTGGTCGCCTTTGTACAAACGCTCCAGGTAGGAGAGGTCGATGTGCGGGTCCGGCATGCGTTGAAATGTAATCTCTGGGAGGAGATGGGCCGGCCGACCAAGCCTGAAATGCGTCTCCGCCGATCAGGGATCACTCCTGGACAAAGGAGACTGTGGCGATGGAGCCATCGCTGGCGCGCGTCCGCAACGCGTAGTGACCAGGTGCGAGCGAAGAGAGATCCCATTGTAACGAGCTGGTCGGTGCGGTTCGCAAAGTCGCGATCGTGCGCCCGTACATATCGAGCACGCTGAGTTGAACGAGCCCCGCGCCGGTTACGGTGATGCTTCCCTGCGTGGGGTTGGGGAAGAGCGCAACGTTCGTTGTTGACGGCGCCGCCGCAACGCCCACCGTGCCGCAATCCAGCGTGTACTGCTGGAAGAAGTCCCACATCAGGTCATTGGCGCTGATCACCATGCTGGGGGGATCGCCGATCCCGGTGCTCTGCCCACCCGGCCAGCTATGGCCACCGTCGTGGGTCATGTAGAGCAGCATCTCCTCGGCGCAATCGCATTCGTGCCAGCGGATCACCGTCATGTCCGTGTTGTCCAGAATGGTGTCGTTGAGCACGGCGCAGTTGGCGTGCATCGCGAAGGCCGTTTGCACTGAATCCTGGGGGGAGTTGTAGTGGTTGCTCACCCCATCGCCGATGCCGCCGAGGTAGGGCACGCTGGTATCGAGGTAGGAGTGGAGGCCGATCACCGGCACTGGTCGTGTGGGCTGGCACACGTCGATGGTCATGCTGGCGGAAACCGGCGCGATGGCCGCGATCCGCTCGCTCAGTTCGCACGCAAGCCTGTAGCTCATAAAGCCGCCATTGCTCATGCCCGTGGCGTAAACGCGCAGTGTATCGATGGCGAGTTCGGCGATCAGCGTGTCGAGCAAGGCGTTGATGAAGCCCACGTCGTCGATGTTGTTGTTCATCGCATAACCGCAGCATCCGCCCGCGTTCCAGGTGCGGATGTTGAGCGGGCTCGCCACGCCGTCCGGATAGACCACGATGAAGCCTTCGGCCTCGGCCTTGTCGCTCAGCAGCGATTGCTGCTCCAGTTGCACGCCGCTGCCGAAACCGCCATGCATGGCGAGCACCAGCGGCAGGTCGGTCACACCATCGTACACAGATGGTAGCCGCACCGTGTAGGTGCGTTGCAGTGCGTTGACCAGGATGCTGTCCGTTTGAGCTGGCAGCGGAGCGGCCGGCCAAGCCAGACAGGCCACGATAAGTGCATAAAGGCGCATGGGAGCGAAGCTAAAGGATCACCCGCCCGTCCCTTATAAAGCACAGGTGCCTGAGAATGAACCGCTTGACGTGGCGATGCGGACCACGGCCGCTCAGTTCCTGACGGAGTGCGGTCCCTAACTTTCCCGAATGCGTACCTCATCAGTATCCCTTCATTGGTCCTACGTTTTGCCCTTGATCCTCGTGCTTACGGACTGCGATCCGCACGGGTGCCGCAACAAGCCTCCCGATCCACCGGTGGTGGAATGCCCAAAACCCTTCTTCGAGTTGATCGGCGACCTCGAAGGCGATGCGCACTATAGCGAGTTGCGGGATATCGACCGTATGGGCTTGCGTTCTGTGGGAGAGAGTTGGGCGAATGATACCGCCATTGCGGATGACGGAGGTAGCACATGGGCGGGCACAGGCACTTGGGCGCATGCCTACCAAGCCATCGGCTTCACGAGGCTGTGTGCGAACGTGCCGTTCTTGAGCGCTGGAAGCGCGGGCTTGCAGGGTCTGGGTTACTGCGCACCAACCTGGCGGTCCGAGAGTGCGGCCAATGGCGTTTCGCCGGACGGTGACCTTACAGTGGGTTGTTGTAATGCCGGTGCCACCGGCATGTCGCAGGCGATGACGCTGCGCAGCGATCTGTATAAGACCTTGCTGCCGGCGTTGGCGGGTGATCAGAGCGGCATGGCCCGTGCATCCAGCGATACGGTGCGCACCCTGCCGGGCGGAGGCCCAGGTGCGATGGATGCCGTCCGTTCCGGCGAGCGCGTCATCGTGGGCCACTCGAGTTCAAGCACCGATATCCCGCAAAAACGGGTGGGTGGCAAGGCGGTGATCTGGACCAGCGCCACGCAGGTCGTGCCGCTGCCTCTGCCCATGCAATTGCCCAACGGCCTGGCCGTGATCTCGAGCGAAGCCATCGCCATCAGCGATGATGGATGGGTCGTCGTCGGCAACTTGTTCTTCGATGGCCCGGCTGTTTCCGGTGCCAGGCTCCCATGTTACCCCTGTGTCTGGCACCTTCAAAGCAACGGTGCCTTCTCCGCTCCGGTGTTTTTAGGCGTGCTACCTGGGGAGCAACCCGATGGGAAGGTCCAGGATGTTTCCGGCGATGGCCGCGTGGTGGTAGGCACAAGCCAGGTGGGTGAAGACGCGCACGCCTGCCGCTGGACGTTCGATGGAGCCTCATGGTCCACTGCATTGGAGTTGGGCGTCCTGCCCGGCATGACGTACTCTACCGTCGGCAGTGTCAATCGCGATGGAAGCGCGATCGTCGGCACGTCGGGGTTCTTTTCGGACGATGCCTTCGGCTTCAGGCCGGTCCGCTGGCGTCCGAGCGCAACATCTTCGGGGATGGAGGATCTGCACCCCGTGCTAGCGGCACTGGTCCCTTCGATGAACATCACTGATGATTGGCTGATCAGCATCGCGGCCATCTCCGGCGAAGGCGCGACCGCGTGCGGCACGGTGTCCTTTCCCTCGCCCACACCCGCCGATCCGGATAGAAGGTTTGACGAAGGCTGGGTTGCCGGACCGTTGCCCTGACCGAAGGATCTCCTGGCGCGCACGCCCAACCATTCGTCACACGCCCAACAACGGCGCACGAAAGCGAACGGCTGAGGCCGTAGGATGGGCAACTTGCCGCACCTTGTTGCTTCGCCATGCTTAAGAACGTTCTGCTCACCTCGTTGCGC
Source organism: Flavobacteriales bacterium (assembly GCA_017987895.1). GTDB lineage: Bacteria > Bacteroidota > Bacteroidia > Flavobacteriales_F > PHOS-HE28 > PHOS-HE28. Next base: position 3,911 of record JAGNSU010000180.1, read on the forward strand.
AACCTCGCGCGCAACAAGCTCTACACGCTCATCAACCTGCTGGGGCTGGCCACGGGCCTCGCCTGCTTTGTGCTGATCGGCCTGTATGTGCGCTACCAGCGCAGCTACGATCGCTTCGCACCGAAAGCGGAGCAGGTGTACCGCGTGGTGGGCGAGATCGAGATGGAGGGGCAGGGGGAGCACAGCAGCAGCATGGTGTTCGGCTTGGGTCCAACGCTGTACCATGATCATCCGGAACTGATCGAGCGCTATTGCCGCTGGTTCGATTTCCAGGACCCCCAGCACTCGCTGAAGGTGGGCGACAGCCTGAGCACGAACAAGCTCTTCACCGAGAGCGGCCTCTACCTGGTGGACAGCACGGTGTTCGAGATGTTCGGCTTCCCGCTGAAGGTGGGCGACCCCAAGACCGCGCTGGCGCGGCCCGGCAGCATCGTACTGAGCGAGGCGCTTGCGAAGAAGTACTTCGGCGATGCCGACCCGATGGGCCAGATGATGAAATGGGACGGCTCCATGGACGTGCAGGTAACCGGCATCCTGGGCGAGATCCCGCGCAACTCGCACATCACCTTCGAGGGACTCGCCTCGATGGGAACGATCCTGCAGTACTGGAAGAACATCGAGAAGAACAATTGGGTGTGGAACCCGTGCTGGACCTATGTGCGGCTGAAGGATGGCATCAGCAAGGCGGAGGTGAACAGGATCTTCCCCGACTTCATCCAGAAGTATTACCCCGATTTCCTCAAAGACCAGATCGGCCACGAACTACAGCCGCTGGTGGACATCCACCTCACCTCGAAGCTCGACTTCGAGATGCACCAGAACGGCGATGCGGGCAGCGTGAACATACTCTGGGTGATCGGCTTCTTCATCATCCTGCTGGCCAGCGTGAACTTCATGAACCTCGCCACGGCGCGGAGCGCGTATCGGGCACGCGAAGTGGGCGTGCGCAAGTCCGCGGGCGCCACGCGCGGGCAGTTGATCGGCCAGTTCCTGCTGGAGAGCGTGCTGATGAGTTTGATCGCCGCGCTGATCGCGCTGGTGCTGATCCACCTGCTGATGCCCGCCTTCAACGCGCTGGCCGGCGAGGTGATCGCATTGCCGGAGATGTTGGTGCCGGGGGTGCTGGGCATCGCGGTGATCGTGGGCTTGCTCAGCGGGGTATACCCGGCGTTCTTCCTGTCGAGCTTCCAGCCGGCGGTGGTGTTGAAAGCGAACGCGGCGGGCACCTCGCGCGGGCAGGCCTTGCGCAAATCGTTGGTGGTGGTGCAGTTCGCCATCGCGCTCGTGCTGATCATCGGCACCGTGTTCGTGAAGAAGCAACACGACCACCTGCGCACCGTCGATCTCGGTTTCGACAAAGAACAGGTGCTGCTGATCCCCGTGCGTGGGCCGATGGCCGATGTGTACACCGCGGTCTTCCCAGAACTGAAGAACATCAGCGGGGTGAAGAGCGTGTCCTGGGCCAATGATATCATCGGCAAGAAGCACAACACCCACGAGTTCAACTGGGGAGAGATGGAGCAGGGGAAGTGGACCTATCTCCCGGCGCTCTATGTGAACCCCGAGTTCAACGAGGTGGCGAACATCGACCTGCTCGCGGGCCGCTGGTTCTCGCGCGAATTCCCAGGCGACGACTCGCTCAGCGTGATCATCAACGAGACCTTCGCCCAGCAACTGCATCCGGATGATCCGACGAAGGCGATCGGGGATCGCATGGACACCCCGCATGGCGAAGAGCGCGTGATCGGGGTGGCGAAGGACTTCGCGTTCGATCCACTGTTCAAGGCCGTGCAGCCGTTCGTGTTCGACATGTGCCAGCCCGACGATCGGGGGCAGTGGATCCGCTACCTCTACCTGCGTCTCGAAGCCGGTGATCCCGCCCCGGTGATCGCTGCCGCCAAGGAGAAATGGAACGCACGTACCAC
>JAGNSU010000181.1 GCA_017987895.1 Flavobacteriales bacterium
GTTGTGCGTCGGCATGTATCGCGTCCAATAATGAACGGTCCTTCCAGAGGTCGGCGTTCAAGGTCTGGCTCAACCGCCGCACCTCGGCCAACGCGAGCTCCACTCCGTCATGTACTCCAGTGACCAAGTCGTTCGGCGGTACAATTTCCAACATCTGACCCAAGCCCATTCTCGCCAACGAGAGCAACTGCGCCACATTATCATGCAGTTCCATGCCCACCTCGTTCAGGGTGCGTTGCACGGCATCGTGTTCGGTGCGCAGGATCGCTTGTTCGCGTTGCAGTGCAGCACGGGCCAGTTCCTCGCGATGCCGGTACTGCCGTTTGGAACTGATCAACAACAGGGCCACCACCAGCGACAACACCAAGAGGATGGTGAGGCTGCTGACCACGATGGTGATCAGGATGTCATTGCCCGTCATGGCGTATGGCGCTTTGCCGGCACAGCATCACAAGACCCACCAGCACCAGTCCATAGCGGATGAGGAAGAGCACGTTGTTGAAGTTGCTCAATTCGAATGCGACGGTTGATTCGTGTTTACTGAGGTAGTTGTACAGGCCGAAGATCGGTATGAAGGTGAGGTAATACACCATGAAGGACAACAAGACCCAGAACAAGGGCAGGCGATGCAGCGCAACATCACTTTCCTGCACCAGCATGAACAACGCCTTCGCCGCGAGGATGCCAATGAGGAAGCCGCCGATGATGAGCGCATTGGTGACAAGGACGTGTACCGACCCATGCAACCACAGGTCCACGACCAACACGGGGAAGAGCAGGGCAACGGCCCCTGCGATCATGCGGTGGAGCACCTTTGAGCACGGCCACGTGCGGTACAACAGAACCATGATCACGCTGAACTCCAACACGAAGTACACATTGTACAGCAGGTGATTGTTCAGGCCGTACCCAGCGAACCATTTGCCCATCAGTTCCACCACGATGCTCGCCAAAAGGAGCACGCCCAGCCATGGGTACCAAGGTCCGGTGGTCCGGCGCCGGGCAAGGGCCCACACGACCAAGGCCGCCAGTAGGACAAGTTCCTTGTAATCGCCGACCACTTCCATACCCGTTGTGCGCGATGGACCCGCTATACTTCGGTGTAGGTTTTGCACCGCACCGGACAAAGGTTGCCATAATCCGCTGCTCGGTTCCGGTAGGGCGCGGTCTCCGTTCCATCGCCCAACAGGGCCACCCAGGTGTATTCCACATATTTTTCCATGTAGAACGCCACTTCGTGCCTATACCCCTTCACGCTCTTTGTCCCTTCATCGCCTTCCTGCTCCTCGTGGAAACGGCTCATGCTCTCCACCACCATGCGGTACACCCCGCTCACATAGTTGTCCGTGTACAGCGGCAACAGTTCCGCCTTCCAAGGGAACACACAACGCAGGGCGTCCACATCGGTCAGGTGCTCGAAGGCGCCAGCCTCTCGTTTGGTCCACATGGTGTCCTTATAGTCCTTGCGCATCGGCTCCCAATCCACAGCGGCGATGGGCACAAAACCTGCTGGCGTAAGCAAGTGGGAAGGGTTCTCCTGTTTGTCGTAGGTGTACACATCCTTGCCCTCCACCTTTTTACCGTGCGTGAAGCTGAATCCATATTGGAGCTCGTCCCCTACCAGCCCGTAGTGTACCACTACCAAGCGGTACGGCTCATCGATCTCGTCAACAAGACCGGCTAGGTCCCCAAATGTGAACCGCTGGGCGGTCCCGTTCGGAACCGTCGTATCGTTCACCAAAAAGCGGTCCTTGAACTGGTCCCGTGCAGCGTAGAATTCTGTGCGATTGATCGCACCGTTGGGCATGATCGACATGTCGAAATGGGTTAGGCGGCGAAACTATCCGCAGCACCTACGACTTCTTTGTACAGCCGACCCGTGAATGTACCGGTGTGCCTTGTACGAATTGACGCATTCACGAGCGCGATCCGACCCGCACGAACCCTTCAGCGACGCTCTACAATGCCGTATTGCAGGGCGGTGCAACAATTTGCAGCATCCGCGATTTCCTTGTACAGCATACCCGTGAATGTCGGTGTGCCATGTACAAATTGACGCATTCACGAGCGCGACCCGAACCACCGGACCCCTTCAGCGGCGCTCCACAATGCCGTATTTCATGGCGGCGAATACCAAGCCTGCACGCGTTTTCACGTTCAGTTTGGCGAAGACCGAGTTGCGGTAACCATCCAGTGTGCGCCGGTGTACATCCATCACCTCGCCGATGTTCTCATAGGTCAATTCCCGTGTGTCGCAGGACAGCCGGATGAACTCGATCTCACGTTCGGAGAGCAGATCAACGCCTTCGGGAACGTTGCGTTCCAGCCCCAGCTCCTCATCGGTGAATTCGATGTTGTTCTGGTAGTGCCCCACCATCGCCACTTGGTCCAACGCTTTCTTGAACTCCTTGTACGGGGCGTCCTTCAACACGAAACCACATGCCCCGGCCCTCATGGCGCGTTCCATGGCTTCGGGACTGCGCTCGAACGTGAGGGCCAAAGCGCGCGTACCAGGTCGGTTGTTGCGCAACCAAGTGATGGTCTGGTAGCCGTCCATCACGGGCATATGCAGGTCCACCACGACAACAGCAACGCGTTTGTTCGATGCTTCCAGGGACTTGACGAATTCCGCGCCGTTGCTGGCATCCATCACCACCTCGTACGCCGGCATGTTGCCGATCATGGTGGCCAACATGTTGCGCAACAACGTGTGGTCATCGATCAACGCGACGGGTATCCGGTGGTTTGCTGCGCGCATGGGCACGTCAAAGAAACGATTCCGGAATGAACACGGCCTCACAGTGCACAGAAAGGTGCAGCGAACACCATCGCCAGCGAGCGTTCGGTGTCCGTGTTGGAGCTGGGCCACGTCGCGCGGCCGTCCTCCACACGCGGGCACCCCCCACCTGCTGGCGACATTCACGCTCAACACCAGGGATCTAAATTCGCGCACACTCAACGCTCGTCCATGACGAAATTCCACGCCGTCCTTCTGTTGCTCTTGGCCAGTTCCACCGCATACCCCCAATGCTCATCGCTGGGCATCTCCGTGTCATCGTCCGATACCACCAACGTGCAACTCTACCAAGCCGGGTTCTTCCTGCTCCCCTTCGGCTTTGCCAATGTGTGCCAGTGGGATATCACCACCTTCTCCGGCGCCATCGTGCATCAGGCAACCACCTCCGGCGAATTCCCGGAGCAGTCGTTCATGTATTTCGACCACACCGTCCCGATCACCGACTCCACGGAGGTCACCTTGGTGATCACCAACGATAGCTCGGGCATCATCTGCACCATCATCGATACCTTGTATTGGCAGGAGACCGAGGTGATCCCCGGCACGTTCATCGGGAACTGGGCCATCCTCGGTTCCAACGGCGGGCTGCAGACCGGCCTTGCTGATCGGACGGCCTCCAGCAACATCAACGTCTTCCCATCGCCTGCTGCGGACCACGTTCGGCTCACCGGCACTTTTGGTAGCTGCGCACTTTCGATCAGCGATGTGAACGGTGCGCTCGTGGCCACCCACGCCAACGTCAGTGCCAACGACCGGGTGGATGTTTCCTTCTTGCCAACGGGCGTTTACTTCATCCGCATAGCGGACGAAAGCAACTCGCTCAGTGGTATCCGGAAGTTCGTGAAGCTGTGATCGACGGGGTCGCGGACCTCACACCGCACCCCACCGCCAGGCAGAGCACATCCCCATCTGCACCGCATCGCCGCGCACCATGCGTACGCCGATCGGTGTCGTGGTCCTGCTTGGAGGAACCCGGGAGCAAAGGCTACTTCCTAAGGCAATTGGTCCGTCCGCACGTTCGTGGCCACCGTACCCCCGATGTTCACCAGGATCACGTCGCGGTCGTTGCCGGCACCGGTGTATTTCACAGTGCCGTCCATGTTCAGGTCACTGGGCAGGTAGCCACTTACGGTGTTGGTCGCTAAACTGCCACCAATGGCTTGTAGGATCGGGTCGCGGTCGTTACCCGCACCCGTGTACTTGATATCGCCATCGAAGGTGACGTCCCCGGCCCAGAGCACATACACTGAGGCAACCACTTGCTGTGCGCTCGTTCCATAGGTCGCGGTGCTCCCATCGGTCAGGTCGATCACTGTGCTTGACCCGGAGAGGTTCAGACTGTTCTGGGTCATCACGGCCAAGTGGTTCCGGTGACGCAGGGCGATGTAGTAATCGTCCGGGCCGAGGGGGAAGTCCACGGGGGAGGAACCGTCCATGTCCACGACATCACCATCGGCCTGCAGCAACGCACTGCGGCTGTGCAGCACGCTGGTGTTGTCGTTCTTGTCGCGCAGTTCCAGCACCACCCAGTCCACGATGGCATCGGGGCCGGAGATCGCCAGGACGACAGGGGGTGTCGTTGCACCACCGCCGCCCACATGCACATAGCCCAGGCCGCTGTAGGGTTCGGTGGTGGGCACCAGGCCCATGGCGCGGAGCCCATCTCTCATCAGGCCGGTCGCGGGGTTGTAAGGTCCCTCCAGGAAGGCCTTCACGGCCACCAGCACGCAGTCCTCGTCCACCATGCCGTCGCAGTCGTCATCCAGCCCGTTGCAGGTCTCGGTACCCAGCGGGTTCACCGCTGCGTCGCTGTCGTTGCAGTCACCGCCCTCTGAAATGAGGCCGGGCACCGGTGTGCAGGAAAGCACCAGGGCATTGTCATCGCCGAAGCCATCCCCGTCCAGATCGGGGTAGTAGGCCGTGCCGGCGTTGTTGTCCACGGTGCCATCACAATCGTCATCGATGCCGTTGCATAGCTCGGTGGCACCGGGGTGGATCGAGGGGTCACTGTCGTTGCAGTCACTGCCGGCCCACCAGCCGTCGCCATCCGCATCCACCATGCCCAGGCAGCTGGCGAAGGTGGCGAAGCAGCCGCTCTGCAGCTGGCATTCCAGGCAGGCCTCCTCACTGCCCAGACAGGGGAAGAAGCAATTGGTCTGGCTGCAGGCGAGGTAGTCCTCCACGCAGCTCAGGCACACGGCGCCCAAGGGGATGCCGTTGTCCTGAAGGCAGCTGGTGAGGCAGATCGGATCGCCGAAGCATAGCAGCGCACAGTCGTTCAGGCCGTTCAGTAGCGTCTGCTGGTTGTTCTCCAGCCAATCCTGTTCGGTGGTCGCGCATACGCTGCAGCCATTGCCCGGGAAGAGGTCACTGTCGGCATCGTCGCAGTCGTTGCCCAGGCTCACGTAGCCTAGCGGTTGGGTGCAGTCCTGCAGGGTGGCCGCGTTGTTGCCGAAGCCGTCGTTGTCCAGGTCCTGGAACCAGGTGCCGATCACCGGGCCGCCGCTGCAGTCCTGGTCAATGGCATCGCAGGGGTCCGCGGCACCGGGGTTGATCGCCGAATTGGCATCGTCGCAGTCGCCGCTCACGGTCACCGCGCCGGGAATGGGCGTGCAGGAGAACTGCGCCGTGGCATCGTCGCCATAGCTGTCGCCATCGGCATCGGTGAAGTAGAGCGTGCCCGCGTTGTCATCGGTCTCGCCGTTACAATCGTTGTCGAGCCCGTCACAGAGCTCCGGCGCACCGGGGAACACGGTGTCATCCGCATCGTCGCAGTCGCCGCCCTGGGTGGCGGTGCCGGGCGGCTGGTCGCAGGTGGCGGTGAACTCCGTGCCGTCCACGCCGAAGCCATCGCCGTCGACATCGGTGTAGTAGGTCACACTGAGGCCCTCGTCCACCGAGCCATCGCAGTCGTTGTCGAAGCCGTCACAGATCTCCGTGGCACCGGGGAATACGTTGGTGTTGGTATCGTCGCAGTCGCTGCCGGCCCACCAGCCGTCACCATCGGCATCCACCTGGCCCATGC
>JAGNSU010000051.1 GCA_017987895.1 Flavobacteriales bacterium
TCCGTGCCAACGAAGCGCTCGATCAGAAGGCACTGGATGCGGTGCGGCACAAGTTGCGCCCGCACCTGGACCTCCTCGGCATGCGCCAAGGGCGCGCATTGGTCGACGCGTTCGCGCTGGGAAGCGATACGCACGAGATCGATCGGATCTTCGCCTGTTGCGATCGCACCTTCCTCTTCCGTCAAGCGACGCTCACAGCAGGTCCAACCGCCGGATGAGGTCCTGGCGGTAAGTCTCGCTCACCGGGATCAGATCGCGGCCGATCTTCACATCCATCGTATCCAGTTTCTCCACATGCGCGAGGTTGATGATGTAGCTGCGATGTACGCGCACGAAGGAGGAAGGCAACTTGGCCTCCAGGTCCTTCAAGTTCATCAGGCTGGTCACTTCGCGGCCATCGAGCACGAAGCGGACATAGTTCGAATCGCTCTTCACGTAACGCACCTCGCTCAAGCGCAGCCGTACGATCTCCTGTCCGGTGCGCACGAAGACGAGGTCCTTGTCGCTTTCACCGCGCTCACCGGAAGTTTCGCCCCGGGCTTCCACCTTCCGCCAGGCTTGGGCCAGTCGTTCGAAGGACACCGGCTTCACCAGGTAATCCACCACGTTGAAGCGGAACGCCTCCAAAGCGAAGCTGGGATCGCCGGTCACAATGATCACGGGGCAGCCGGGATCGGTGGCCTCCAGGAGTTCACGTCCGCTGATGCCCGGCATGTCCAGGTCCAGCAGCACGAGATCCAGTGATCCCGCGCGTATCTGGCGCAGCGCTTCGGTACCATCTTGCGCTAGCACGATCTCGGCATCGGGGAGCAATTTCCCGCAATGCTGTTGCAGCACTTCCGCAGTGAGCACGTCATCGTCGGCGATCAGGATGCGCTGGCTCATGGCGTGCTGAGGGTGTCGCGGTATTCCCGGATCAATTCGCTCACGCTCCGGCCGTCGATCAAGAGGTCCTCGATCACGCCATCGCCGTTCAGCAGCCGGACCACGGCATAGGCTTCCGGCGTCGGTCCGTCGAACTGCCCTCGCATCAGGTCTTCCACGATCGCGCCGTCACCCTCTTGCAGGTAATACCTATCGAAGGGCAGGTCCACGCGAACGGTGGCACTGTCCATGAACGGGGAAATATCCACGGTGCAGGTGACATAGGGCCATCCGTCCGTCGGCGGTTCGGATAGCACTTCATCGATCTCCACTGCGTAACCTGAAGTGTTCAAGATCGCATAGACCTGTTCGCCCATGGTGTTCGGTCCTTGGGTCTGGGGAATATCCCGGTCCTCCTCTTCGTAGCGCAGCACCACGTACTCTCCGCGGAAGGGATCGGTGGGATCCACGGGGCGTAGCCGGAAAAGGAAGGCTTCCCCCTCGCTGCGCACTTCCTCTTTCGTGGCGATGGTCCACAAGGGGACCGCCCACTGGGCCAGCGCGACCAGCGCGAAGAAGATGAGCGCCTTACGCATTGACCTTGTTGCGTTTGGCGCGCAAGGTGCGCAGGTTCATAACGAGGAAGCCGATGCCGAGCGCGATGAACAGCAAGCCGCGCAACGCGAAGCTCAGGTCCAGATCAAAGAAGCGCATGGCGATGGTGGTGGCGATCACCGCGAGGCCTAGGTTCAAGCGGCCCATGGCGGCATCGTGCGATCCGTGCAGGGTGATCACCACGCCGATCGCCAACAGGCCCAAATTCACCAGCAAGCACGCGATGCCCGGCATCCACAGGCCGATCACCAACAGCAGCGGAAGCACCCACATCACCTCGGGGAAGAGGACGCGCTCGAACGGTCGGCGCTTGCCCCAGGCCAATGCATAGGCGGTGACCCCTAGACCGACTTGCACGATCCACGGGATCAGATCGCCACCTGACACGAACTGTCGCTCATTGTCCATCGACGTCCAGAAGTCGAGCCAACTGAGGGCGAAGAGCAGTCCGAGTATTGTCGCGCCGCCGAGCCAGGTGAAGGCGCCCACGCGTGCTTCGCGATCGGTAACAAGCCAGGGAACAAGCGTGTAGCCGCTGGCCAACGCCACCGGTGCGAGCATATGCCACAAGCGGAAGTCTTCCCAATAGAACTGCAGGCCGATGCCCAGGGCCAACGCGCTGAAGAACGCCAGCCAACCGAAGCCCGCCGAACGGCCGTGCTGGCGTAATTGCAGGAAGAAGAAGGGCGCGATCGCCAGGAAGAGCGGAATGAACAGCCAAGGTGGATCCTCGCCAGTGCTGCGGTCGAAGGCGAGCGAACCGCCATACCACATGATCGCCACGAGATAGACCAGGGCCACCGCCACCGAGCGCATCACGTAGACCACACCGATGATGAGCAAGGACCAGGCGAAGAGGAAGCCCTCCAACTCGCCGGGGATCTGGTGGATCTGCGCGATCAGCGACAGCGCCGCCGCCACCATGAAGGCCAGCCCAAGGGCCGTGCCCTCCCGCCAACCGCGGCTCTCGGGACGTTTCAAGAGCACCCAGGCACAGAGCCCTTGGGTGATCGCCATCGGGGCTAACGCCAATACCGTACGCAGCCCGCGTCCTAGCTGATCCCAGTTGTGTGCCACCAGCAGCACCACGCCCAAGCCGATCAGCAAGCCGCCAAGGATGCTGAAGAGCACAATGCCCCGGTTGGTTCCCGTGCCCGGCTGGCTCTGGTAGTGGGCGCGGATCCGCTCGGCCTGCTCGGCGCTGAGCAAGCCCTGCGCCTCCAGTTCGGGCAGCGCCTTCAGGAACCCGCGATCGGACATGAAGGCCAATGTAGGAGTTGGGCTGGAAGCATTAGAGAACGGGTTCGCGAGGCTCCCGAGTCTTCGAGGGGCCGAAGCGATCTTTAATTGTGGGCAAGCCTGTGCGCGGGAGGCCGATGATCCATTCGGAAGTCAGAGACTTCCACGAGTCTTGAGCTACGACCCGTCATCCTTGGAAGAGGCACAAGTCGCCCGCACTGCCCCACACAAGCCCACACGCGCGGAAGACTTGCGCGAGATTTGACGCTTATTTTGGTGCAATGCGTCTCCGGCCAGGCAAGCATCTCTTCTTGAACGTTGTGCGCATCTCCTTGCTCGCCGTGTTGCTAGCAGGCCAGCAAAGCTGTTGTGTCTTCCGGGAAGGCGCATGGGACCCGCTCCCCTGTGGATCGAAGCAGGAGCCACCGGCTGATGCGGGAGTAAATGACGAGGTAAAGTGAGCACAGGCTGACCGGACTACACTCACCTCCAAGTCCCCGCCGGGTGACTCGAAGAGGACCCTGCGGATCTGAGCTAGACTAACACTGATCAACTCCCCTCCTGGCGATCGAGCACTCGATCGCTGTGCATAGGGAGGGGTAGGGGTGGGTTCCGCACCGCATTCTTGAAAACTGAGTTGAAACCACCCCTGCCCCTCCTTGCGCGGCGCGTGGAGTGTTCCACGCGCAGGAGGGGAGTTGTACCAAAGCGAGCAAGGCGGCCGATTGGCCGCCCCGCTCATTCCACCAAAACGTCCTTCTTAGTTCTTCACCGGCGTGAGAACCGTGCTGGATGGCACGGGTACCGCCTCCGCCTTCACTTCTTCCTTGGTGCCTTGCACCAAGGTCATCTCGTTCACCAGGTGCGTGGCACCGGCGAATTTGTCGATGGTCCACAGCACGTAGCGGATGTCCACGCTGATCGTGCGCTGTAGCTCGGGCTCGAAGGCGATGTCGCCGCTCATGGCCTCCCAGTTGCCGTCGAAGGCGATGCCGATCAGTTCGCCATTGCCGTTGATCACCGGGCTGCCGCTGTTGCCACCGGTGATATCGTTGTTGCTTATGAAGCAGGTGATCAGATCACCGTTCTCATCGGCGTAACGGCCGTAGTCCTTCTTGCTCAGGAGTTCGTGCTGGCGCTTGGGCACGATGAACTCGTCGTTCGTGTTGTCCTCCTTCTCCAGGATGCCAGCGGCGGTGGTGGTGTGCTTGTAGATCATGGCATCGCCCGGCGTGTAAGCGCCCACAACGCCGTAGGTAAGGCGCATGGTGCTGTTCGCGTTGGGGTACCACATTTTGTTCGGCTCCTTCTCGCGCATGGCGGCCACCATCAGGCGATAGCCTTTGTCGATGTCCGCCTGCGGAGCATCGGCCATAGGGCCGATCACACCACGGTAGTGGTTGATGCAGCTTTCCATCAACTGCATGCCCAGGTCCTTCTCCATCGCTTTCAAGGTCGGCTTCGCCAGGAAGGCGTCCAGGCGCTTGCGGTCGGTAAGGAAACTGGTGCTGAACATCGCTTTTGCCCAGGCGTCGAAGTCACCCTTGTACTTGGTCTGGATGGTCTTCATCACGCTGGGGTGCAGGGCGGGCTCCACGTCAGCATGGATCATGCGGAACATAGCGGCGGTCACTTCCTGGTCCGTGGCGGGATCGTAGTCCTTCCAGAACTCCTCCGCTGCGGCTTGGATCTTCGCCACGTTGGCGGCGACCTTCTCACTGTTCTTCGGATCCTCGCGCAACTGGTTCAGCAGGCCGTAGCACTTGAGGCCAGCAAGCACCACCTCACTGCCGAAGGCAGCTTCCTGCATGTAGGTGCTGGCCTTCTCCGCCTTCGTGCGCTCGGCGTAGCCCTTGTCCAGCAGGGCGACGATCTCGCCGTACTTGGCCTTGCGACCTGCATCGGCGTTCACCCAGGCCATCAGTTCGTCCTCCTGCGCCTTCTTCTTGTCATACACATGCAGGCGTTTCAGGCCGCGTTGCTGGCCGATGAAGTACTTCCAGTAGTTGCTCACCTGGGCATCCTTGGCGGCGTATTTGATGCGCACCTCGTTGCTGGCGTCCATGTGCTGCTTGTAGATCTCCAGCTTCTTGGCGCGGATCTTCACACGGCTGGGTTGCTCGATGTCCAGCGCCAGTTTCACGCCTTGACTGCTGAGGAAACGATCGGTGCTGCCGGGGTAGCCCATCACCATGGCGAAATCGCCCTCCTTCACGCCGTTCAAGCTCACCGGGAAATGCCACTTGGGCTTGAAGGGGATATTGGCCTCATTGGGATCGGCGGGCTCGCCATCGGGACCGGTGTACACGCGGAACATGCTGAAGTCGCCGGTATGGCGGGGCCACATCCAGTTGTCGGTGTCGCCACCGAATTTGCCGATGGCGCTGGGTGGCGCGCCCACGAGGCGCACATCGCGGTAGGTCTTGTACACGAAGATGTAGAACTCGTTGCCCTCGAACATGGTCTTGAGGCTCGCGCTGAGGCCGTTGCCCTCAGCGGCTTCCTTCTCCAGGGTCTGTGCCACTTCGGCGATCTTGGCCTGGCGATCGGCTTCGCTCATGTCGTCGGTCAATTCCTTCAACACGCGATCGGTCACGTCGTCGATGCGTTGTAGAAAGCTCACGTTGAATCCGGCCGGCGCTTCGTCCTTGCGGGTCATGGCCCAGAAGCCGTTGGTGAGGTAATCGTGCTCCACACTGCTGAGGCTCTGCACGGCATCGTACCCGCAGTGGTGGTTGGTGAGGAATAGGCCTTCAGCGCTCACCATCTCGCCGCTGCAGAAGCCACCACCGAGGCGGATCACCGCATCCTTGAGGCCACTTTTGTTGATGTCGTAGATGTCCTCCGCGGTGAGTTTGAAGCCGAGGCGCTGCATGTCGGCCTCGTTGATCTGCTTCAGTTTGTTCAATAGCCACATGCCCTCATGGGCGAGCGCGGTGCTGCAGGTAAGTAGCGCTGCGAAGAGCAGCAAAAAGGTCTTCTTCATGAGTGTAGGTTCTGGTGCGAACAAGGAGGCCAAAGGTAGCAGCCTACCGCAGCCGGAGAGGCCTGGAAAAGGGACGGAAAGCAGAGGGGGTGATGGATGTGCCGCCCTACTGTCCCAACTCGGGCGCCCGTTTCCAGGCCATTGGCAGCAGTAGCTCATCCGCGCGCAAAGCGAAGGCTTTCAGTTCCGGTGGAACACCGGCACGGGCGAGGATCGACTTGTCCCTCGCGCCGCTCACCATGCGCAGGCGTGTGCTGGGGATGTCCGTGACCTGGCGGTCGTAGCTCTCCTGCAAGCCGAAGTAACCTATCGCCTCCGCCTCCTTGAGCAGAAGGGCCATGGTGTCCTTCCCGACCCATGCGCGGTTCTGGCCGAGGCGTTCCACGTTGCTGATGCCTTCATAGGTGGCGTAGCCGCTGCGGTACACGTTGATCCGGTACGCGGGGCATTTGCCAAAGCAGGGTGTGCGTTCGATGGAGAAGAAGAGCGAATCATTGGGGTTGGGGCCGCCATACTTCGATGCGCCTTGATCACCAGGGCCCGCAGTGCTCTTCGCTGTGTTGCCGCAACCCGCACCGATCAATAGAAGGGCTGCGGTTGTAAGAGAGAGTATGGTGCGCATGGGACGAACGGTTCAGTAGGCGATGTCGAGGACCGATAGCAACACCGATGCCGGATCACGGACCGGTGGTGCGTTGCGATCTAGCGCTTCCGGGCTTGCTGTTGTTGCTTCTGAAGGTCCTCCAACCGCTGTTGCCACTTACTCTTCTTCTTCGGTGTCTTCATGTTCAGCAGCAACTGCGCACGGATCTTCTCCTCATCGATGAACCAGTGCTTGAACACGGTCATCTGCAGGATGCTGATCAGGTTGGCCAGCAGGTAGTAGTAGCTCAGCCCGCTGCTGAAGTTGTTCAGGAAGAACAACATCATGATGGGGAAGAGCCAGATCATCAGCTTCATGCTGGGCATGCCTTGCTGTTGCGGCATCTGCTGCTGGTTGATCAGCGAATAGACGATCGTGCTCGCGGCCATCAGTAAAGTGAAAAGGCTCACATGGTCGCCGTAGAAGGGGATCTCGAAAGGCAGGTTCAACACGCTGTCGTAGCTGCTCAGGTCGTCGGCCCAGAGGAAGCTCTCCTGCCGCAGCTCGATACTGCTGGGGAAGAAGCGGAACATGGCGTACAGGATGGGCATTTGCACCAGCATCGGCACGCAGCCGCTGGCAGGGTTCACGCCCGCCTTGCGGTACAGGTCCATCACCGCCTGTTGCTTCTTCAGTGCGTCGCCTTCCTTGTGCTTGGCGTTGATCGCGTCCATCTCGGGTTTCAAGACCCGCATGCGCGCGCTGGCGACGAAGTTCTTCCAGGTGAGCGGCATCAAGAGCAACTTGATCACGATGGTGAGCACCAGGATGATGATGCCGTAGCTCCAGTTCCAGCCGTCCAGGAAGTTGAAGATGGGGATCACCAGCCAGCGGTTCATCCAACCGAAAATGCCCCAGCCCAGATCGATGATCCGGTCGAACTGATCAATGCCGGTACGCCGCAATGTGTTGTAGTGGTTCGGGCCCAGATACATGCGCATGGGCACTTTTATGGACGCCGAACGTTCCTGCTCGAAGAACACCTTCGCGCTGAACCGCTTGGTGTGTACCGTATCCTCCTCGCGGAACGCGACCGCGATCTCTGAGGCGCTGCTCGCGAAGCCTTGGTCGCTCACCAGGGCTACGCTGAAGAAGTCCTGCTTGAAGGCGATCCAGTTGGTACGTCCCTCGAGTTTCTCACTGTCCTCTTCATCGGTCTCGCTCAGGTAATCGCGATCGCCATTGAAGTACTTATAGTAGATGCTGCTCTTCTGCCGCTCGCTCGGCAGGTGCTTCTCATGGTTCAACCCGTACAGGTCCCATTGGAAGAACAAGTTTCCCGGATCCACCTCCTGTTCCAGCCCCACGAGTTCCAGGTCGCTGTGCAGGAAATAGCCACTGCTGTCCAGCCGGTAGGTCAAGCTCACGTATTTGTCCGGCACGCTCGTGGGTGCCTTCAACCGCACGGCACCGGGGCCCAACTGCTCGGCGGTGAAGTGCATGTCCGCCGTGCTCACATCCAGGTTGCCGAGGAAGAATTGATAGGCGTAGGTGCCTGAATCAGGATCCTGCAACAGCAGGGGTTGTCCCTTATAGGTCTTGTAGTCCTTCAGCCGGATCACATCCGGGCGGCCGCCCTTGGTGTTGATGCCGATCTGCAACTTGTCGTTCTCGATCAGCACTTGCTCGGCCTTGCCTTCCGCTGCCGCGCTGAAAAGGCCGTAGCGCTGCACCAGGGCCAGGTCGCGCAGGCTGTCCACGTTCACGCTGTCGCGCAGGCTGTCGGGCACTGCGGCGAGCAACTCGTCCACCATCGGTGCAACAGGCGCGGTCACGGGGGTCTTCTCTGCTTCAGCGGCCTTCTTCTCCAGTTCCACCTGCGCCAGGCTGTCCTGCTCGTGTTGCGCACGGGCCATGTCCTCCGCGCTCGGTGCGGTCCACAGCGTCCAGCCGATAAGTATGGCGGCGATAAGGGTGAAGCCGATGATCGAATTGCGGTCCATGGAACTGCCTCGGGCGGAAGGGCCGCCTTGGGCGAAGGGGCGCAAAGATATCGGAGTGGCCCGGTCGGGAACGGTGGGGCCGGATCAGGCCTCTACCGCCTTCCCGTCCGAAGGCACCTCGACACGAGCCGCCTTCACCGCGGCCTGCACGAACGCCACGAACAACGGGTGCGGTTTGGCCACGGTGCTGCGGTACTCCGGGTGGAACTGCACGCCCACGAACCAGGGATGATCCCTCACTTCCACGATCTCCACCAATTTGCCTTGGGGGTTGATCCCGGTGGCCACCATGCCGCCTTTCTCGAAGGCCTTCAAGTAAGCGTTGTTGAATTCGTAGCGGTGGCGGTGGCGCTCGCTCACCTGCTTCTTCTTGTAGATCTGTGATGCGAGCGACCCCTCGGTGATGGCGCAGGGATAGGCCCCGAGGCGCATGGTGCCGCCCTTGTTCACGATGGCTTTTTGCTCTTCCATCATGGCGATCACCGGCGCCGTGGTGTCGGGGTTCATTTCGGTGCTGTTCGCTTCGGCCATGCCCAGCACGTTGCGCGCGAACTCGATCACGGCGCATTGCATGCCCAGGCAGATGCCGAGGAAGGGCACCTTGTGCTCGCGTGCGAATTTGATCGCGTCGATCTTGCCCTCGATGCCCCGATGGCCGAATCCTGGTGCCACGAGGATTCCGCTCAACCCACCGAGATGTTTGGCCACGTTCTTCGGAGTGAGCTTCTCGCTATGCACCCACTTGATGTGCACCTTGATCTCGTTCTCCGCGCCCGCATGTTCCAACGCTTCCTTGATGCTCTTATAGGCGTCCTTCAACTCGACGTACTTGCCCACCAGGCCAATGTGTACTTCGCCTTTCGGGTGCTTGTACCGGCGCAGGAAGTCTTTCCACGGTGCCAGATCCGCCGCAGGATAACCAGTAACGCCCAAGCGTTCCAGCACTACCTCATCCAGTTTTTCGTCCTGCATCAGCAGGGGCACGTCGTAGATCGTTTCCGCGTCGCGGCTCTCGATCACCGCTTGGGCGTCCACGTTGCAAAAGAGGGCGATCTTCTCCTTCATGCCCTTCTGCATGGGGTGCTCCGTGCGGCACACCAGTACGTCCGGCTGCACACCCAGGCTAAGGAGCTCCTTGACGCTGTGCTGCGTAGGCTTGGTCTTCAGCTCGCCGGTGGTGCCCAGATAGGGAAGAAGCGTGAGGTGGACCACCAGGCAGTCCTTGCCCTTTTCCCATTTCAATTGACGGATGGCCTCCACATAGGGCAGGCTCTCGATGTCGCCCACGGTGCCGCCCACTTCGGTGATCACGAAATCGTAGATCCCCTTGCGGCCCAGGGCCTGGATATGCCGCTTGATCTCGTCGGTGATGTGCGGGATCACCTGCACGGTCTTGCCCAGGTATTCGCCCTGCCGCTCTTTGTTGATGACGTTCTGGTAGATGCGCCCGGTGGTAACGTTGTTCGCCTTGCTGGTGGGCACGTCCAGGAAGCGCTCGTAGTGGCCCAGGTCCAGGTCGGTCTCTGCGCCGTCCTCGGTCACGAAGCACTCGCCATGCTCGTACGGGTTCAGCGTACCGGGATCGACGTTGATGTACGGGTCCAGCTTCTGGATGGTGACGGTGAAGCCGCGTGCCTGAAGCAATTTGGCCAGGCTGGCGCTGATGATACCCTTCCCGAGGGAAGAGGTGACACCGCCGGTAACGAAAATGTACTTGGTGGAGCCCGTCATCACGCTGCGACCCGACCCTGGATGGGAATGGTGATCACGGGGCGTAAAGATAGTCGGCGGGAGCGGAGGGTGGAAAGAGCCAGCAGGTCGATCGGGTCGAGATCCCATTTCTTACCTGTCCCACACGGAGCTGCGGAGGCACGGAGAATACCTACTGGCACTGATCCCGCCACCTCATTTCCTTACTGTCGCGATGACCAGTGATGGACGTTCCGTGCCTCTGTGGCTCCGTGAGCCATCGCACGACTTGGGGGGCGCCCCTTTTAGAGATGAGCGGATCCGGACCAGGAACACGAAGAACTCAGACCAAACCTCGCTCGTGATCCGTGCTCAGAAGCTCCAACTCAACCCGGCGCTCGGAAGGATCGGCAACTGGTCCACCCGCTTGCCGCGTGTGCGATCGTAGTAGAAGATGTTCTGGCGGTCGTACGCATTGGTCACGCTCAGATCGAATTCGATGATGTTCCGGTCGCTGAGCTTCCAGGTCTTGGTCATGCCCAGGTCCAACCGGTGGAAGGTGGGTAGGCGCCCTTCGTTCAGTGGGCCATAGAGCAGCACCAGTTCCCCATTGCTCGTGGTGTAGTCCGTGCCGATGCCGCTGCCGAAGGGGTTCCCCTCGATATAACCCTGTGTCTGCGTGAAAGGGAAGCCCGACCCAAAGTTCCAGCGCCCGGTGAGCTTCCACGCATCGTGCCGCCCGAAGGTGTAGCTCACCACCAAGTTCGCGTTGTGGCGACGGTCCCAGATGGGGTTGTAGCTGTACCGCCCGTTCCAACGGGTCACAATGGTGTAGGAGTAAACCCCCCAGAAGTAAAAGCCGCCCTTTTCGTACTTCAGCAGCAGGTCGCCACCGTAGGCCTTACCCGTCTCCACTACGAAGTCCTTCTTCAGTTCATCCGGCTTGTCCTCGAAATCGGGACTGTCCTCGAAAAGTTTGTCCCGGTTGATATTGGTCACCTGGCGGAAGTCCTTCAGGTAGCCTTCCAGGTTGAGGGTGATCTCGTTGGTGATGTCCACCTCGAAACCGGCCAGGTAGTGGTTCGCACGTTGCAAGGGGTCCTTGATCTTACGCGTGGTCCCATCCTCTTCGGTGAAGTCCTCTTGTAGGTTGTCCGGTGAGGACAGGAAGCCATAGAACAGGTTCACCACATCGCGGTCGCTGTTGGCTGCGACGAGGTTCTGGCTGTACCGGCCCGCAGCGGCTTTGAACCGCAGGTTGTTGGTGATGTTCCACTTCAGGCCCATGCGCGGCTCGATGTTGATCACCGTGAGAGAAGCGTAGTACTGTACGCGCAATCCGGGGTCGATGATGAACTTGCCGAGCTTCTTCCGGTAGTTCACATAGGCGGCCAGTTCGCTGGTGTTCTCGTTCTGCTCGTATTCCTGGCCGCTGCTGTTGAAGAACTGGAAATTGGTGCGGAAGCCCAGCACCTCAAGCCCGTACTTGATCTCATCGTCGCGCACGAAATACTTGAAGTTGAGGCCGCCGTTGAAGCCCGCGATCTCGCTGCTCCGCGCGGGCAACGCCCCCTCGGCCAGTTCGATGCGGTAGTTGCTGAGGCTGAACACCCCGTCGATGAGCACCGCGCTGCCCGACGGTACCAGCACGAAGTTCGTGCCCGCTCCCCAGTTGTTCCAGTTCAGGTCCCCGACGCCCCTGTACTGCACCGCATCATGGAAATTGAAGCCGAAGAGATTGAATTTGCTCCCGTTGGCGCTATTGAAGCTCAGCTTGCCATAGGCATCGGTGAAAGAGAACGGCAGGCCTGCGGTATCCACGTAGGTGTAGAAGACCTTGCTGCTCTGGTCCAGATAGCTATGGCGCAGGTTCAGCAGGAACGAACTGGAGCCTTTCCCCGGTGCGCTCTGCTTCTTCAGAGGGCCTTCCAAAAGCAACTTGCTGGCGAAGGTGCCTACGCCTACCCGGCCCGCGATCCTGGTCTTGTTGCCGTCCCGGGTGGTGATGTCCATCACCGAACTGGTGCGGCCACCGTGCTCCGCGTTGAAGCCCGCTGTGAAGATGTCCGCGTTGCGGATGATGTCGTTGTCGAACACGCTGAACAGACCGATGCTGTGGAAGGGATTGTACAGCACCATGCCGTCCATCATCACCTTGTTCATGATGGGCGAGCCCCCACGCACATACAACTGGCCGCCTTGGTCGCCAGTGAAGATCACCCCGGGCACCACTTGTAGGTATTGGGCCAGATCCGCCTCCCCGCCAATGGCCGGCAGGCGATCGATCTGTTTGGGGTCCAACTTGGTGACACCCATGCGCACTTCGGTCTGGGCCTCTTGTTTCTCCGCGGTCACCTTGAACTCCTTCAGTTGCACATTGATCTTCTTCACAAAGAGCTTTTCGGTGAGGATCTGATCGGCACGAACGCTCACCTGTTTACGCAGGGTGTCGTAGCCCATGGAGGTCACCATCAGGGTGTAGTCGCCGGGTGGGATGCGTGAGAGGGAGTAGTAGCCGTTGACATCGGTGCTGGCCCCGATGCTCTTGCCCTGTAGCATCACATTGGTGAAGATCACGGGCTCGCCATTGTCCTGGTCGTACACGAAACCGCGAATGGTACCTGTGGTGTTCTGCGCGAGCAGGGCCAGGGGAGCGAGAACGGCGGCGCAACCCAGTGCGACACGCGTAAGAAAACGTATGATCATGCGATGCCGGTTCCTTGCAGGAGGCCCTGCCTTTGGGCGCGCTAAAGTAGCTGGAACGACCCCACTGCCGAGCGGTCCCGGGGCGGAAGGTGGTGTCGTTGAGCGGTCGCGATATACAGGTCCGGCCGCTCGTTCAGGGGTCGATCACGCGGATCAACAATTCCTGAAGTAGTTCGCCTTCTTCCGCGCTGCTCCCACCCATGCCCTTGCTGCGTAGGTCGCAGGTGCGCAACAAATGCTGTGCATGGAGCAAGTGGTCGAGCGAATAGTTGCGGGCGGCGCTGCGGTAGTCGTTCAGGAAGAACGGGGGGACCTTGGCCATGCTCGCCAGTTCCTGGGCGGGCCGTTCTCCCAAAGTGTGCATAAGGACCAATTTGGTGAGGTAGCCGTTCAGTGTGGCGACGGTCACCGGCAAGGGGTGGTTCTTGGCGTCCTGGCCGTAGTGCTTGGCGATCCGTAGCGCCTTCACGCGGTCACGGTTGCCGATCGCGTTCTGCAGTTCGAAGATGTTGTGGTCCTTGCTGATGCCCACATAGCGCTGTACGATGTCCGCCGTGATGGTGCCGCCTTCTTCGGTCACCAGACAGAGTTTCTCCACCTCCATGGTCACCTTGCCCAGGTCGGCGCCGAGGTGCTCGCTCAACAGGTGGGCTTCCGCGGGCGCTATGCGACGTTTGTGATGGGTCACGTAGCGCTGCACCCAATCGGGTAGTTGCTCGTCCTTCAACTTGTCGCTGGTGAACACGGTGCCGGTCTTCGCCACGCTCTTGCTGAAGCTCTTCCGCCCATCCACCTTCTTGTTCTTGTAGCAGATCACCAATACGGTGCTGGGGGTGGGTTTTAGCACATAGGGTTCGAGTTTCTCCAACTGGTCGATCCGCCACCCCTGGGCCTCCCGGAGCACCACGAGCTGGCGATCACCCATCATGGGATAGCGCAGGCAGGTGTCCTTCACCTGGTCCGCATCGCAATCGCGGGCGTACATCACGTTCAGGTCGAAATCACGGGCGTGCTCTTCCACGGCCCCACGCTCGATCTCGCCGCATACCCGGTCGATGAAGAAGGGCTCCTCGCCGTGCAACAGGTACACGGGTTTGAACTTGCCCGAACGCACCTCGGCCATCACTTTCTTGAACCCGTCCAGTACGCTCATGTGCGGATCGATGTGTTGGGGCTTTCCGCCGGAGATCGACGCCTTTCCTCATGCCAAACTTAGGTAGCGTCCGGCACCAGCATCACTCTTCCTCCACCTTCTCTTTCTTCACCACCCTGTAACGCAGGAGCACATCGGTGTAGGTGTAGCTGGTGCCGGTCAATTTCGCCTCGCGCATGGGCATTCGCTCGGTCCACTCCAGGTCTTTGTTCTTGGGCTTCGGAGGCAATGCAAGCGGATCCAAGGCGTAGCCGTCCATACCCTCGATCGTGAAGGAGATCATCCGGAAGGTGTTGGCGCTGTTCAGCGAGGCCTCCGCAGGGATCACCACGGTATCCCCATTGACCGCTATCTCTGCGGTGTCGATGTCCGCGTAGCGATTGTCCTTGTCCCCCGCATAGAGGCTCATCTTGATCTTGTCCGCCTGGAGCTTCCCGTTCGGCAGCAGACGAGCGGGCATGTAGACCTCGATGCGCAGTGCCAGGTAGTGGCCGTCGAGCACAGGGGGATGCACCACGGAGAGCAAGGCGAGCCCGGCAATGCCAAAAAGGGAGCCCTGACCCAGGAGCAGCGCTATGCCGGAGGCCTTCCAAAAGTGCGCCCATTCCATCGCATGGACCAGCTTGGTGCCCAACAAACCGAGCAGGAAACCTCCGATGAAGGCGGCCGGGATGAATATGAAAACGACCGCCATGCCGCGGCCCCCTTCGAAGTCGGATACACCCAACGCGCGCGTCACGCGATCGGCCACGGGCATGGCCACCAGTGCCGTGATCAAAGCGTTGAGCAGGGCGACGACGAGGGCGATTTTCCAAGACATGGGGCCAGCCTGTCTTACTCGAAACGCAGGTGCTTCACCGATCGCCCTTCGTTGATGATGTCGCGCAAGCTCATGACGCCCACTTTCACATGCGTTTCCGCGAAGCCGAGGGTGACCTGGGCATCGCTCGCGCTGGTCTTTACGCCTTCGGGTACCATGGGTTGATCGCTCACCAATAGCAGAGCACCGGTGGGGATACTGTTCGCGAAACCTGCGATGAAGATCGTGGCCGACTCCATGTCGATAGCCATGCACCGATCACGGCGCAGGCGCTCTTTGAACTCCTCGTCATGCTCCCATACCCGGCGGTTCGTGGTGTATACCGTGCCGCTCCAGTAGTCCAGGTCCATGTCGCGGATCACACCGCTCACCGCACGATGGATCATGAAGGAGGGAAGGGCCGGCACCTCGGGTGGGAGGTAGTCGTTGCTCGTGCCCTCTCCGCGGATCGCCGCGATGGGAAGGATCAGGTCGCCCAGTTCGTTCTTGCGTTTCAGCCCGCCGCATTTGCCCAGGAAGAGCACCGCCTTGGGGTTGATCGCGCTCAGCAGGTCCATCACCGTGGCCGCCGTGGGGCTGCCCATGCCGAAGTTGATCATCATCATATCCTCGGCGATGGCCACGTGCATCGGCTTGCCTGCTTCCTGCAACACCGCGCCAGTGAGCTTGCAGAACAGCTCCAGGTAGTTGCCGAAGTTGGTGAGGAGCACGTACGGCTTGAAGTCCGTGAGGGGCACCCCGGTGTACCGGGGCAACCAGTTGGTGACGATCTCTTCCTTGGTGCGCACTTTTGTGGGATGATGGGAACGGCATGATCGCGCTCGACCTGCCGGACCACGGCGTCAAAACTAAACAAGGACCCCAAGGGCCCCTCGTGTTCGATCCTTGGCGTCGCCGCTGGGTCGCCCTTACGCCGGAGGAATGGGTGCGGCAGCACTTCCTGAACCACCTGGTGCAGGATCTTGGCTGCCCCGCTTCGATGATCGCCGTGGAGCGCGGTCTCACCCTCAACGGGCTCAGCAAACGAGCCGACGCCCTGATCCACGGACCCGATGGGACACCGCTCGCGCTTGTGGAGTGCAAAGCACCTACCGTGAAACTTGTACAGGCCACTTTTGATCAAGCGGCCCGCTACAACCTGGTGTTCCGGGTGCCTGTGCTCCTGGTAACGAACGGCCGCACCCACTACGCGTGCGCGATCGATCGAACGGTCGATCAAATACGCTTCCTTGATAAACTGCCCGATTACGCCGCCATGACCGCCTTGGCGCTGACCTAAATTTGGACATGCGTTCACTCATTACCCTGCTCTTCCTTGCGCTGCTCGTCGTTCCAAACTTCGCGCAACGACCCCAGCCGTTCGGACTTCAGCTCGAGTACTTCTTGAAGCGTCCGCACATGGCGAACGAGGAGGTGGACCTCCTGCTGCGTGGCGACGCACGGATACTGGCGGACGCGGTGAAGCAGGTCGAAGGCCGGGTGAAGATGACCATGGCCGATCGCGTAAGCGCGACCGTTCCGGTGGCTCGTGTTCTTGAACTGGCCCAATGCCCCGCGCTGCAAGGGATCGAGTTCAGCATGGACCGCGGCCGGACCATGAACGACTCCATGCGCGTGCGCAACCGCGTGGACTTGGTGCATTCGGGAATGCCTCCGCTGCTTCAAGGGTACACGGGGGATGGTGTGGTCATCGGCATCATCGACACCGGCTTGGAATTGCTGCATCCGGACTTTCAAGACAGTTTGGGGAACACACGCGTGCTCCATTATTGGGACCAGACCTTGAACGATTCCCTGCCGCTCGCACCGCTGCCTTACGGCTATGGCCAGGAGTATGACAGCGCAGCGATCAACGCGGGGCTTTGTCCGGCCGTGGACCCTTGGTATGAATATGGTCATGGTAGCACGGTCGCTGGCACCGCTGCCGGGAACGGCCTTGCCAACGGACGGCACAAAGGCGTGGCGCCCGATGCGGACCTGATCGTCGTAACAAGCGATTTTGGACGGCCCAACTGGCGTGCTTCCGTGGCCGATGCGGTGAAGTACATATTCGACCATGCCGCCGCCCTGGGGCAACCCGCCGTGATCAACGCCAGCCTTGGCGATTACTACGGAAGCCACGATGGCCTGGACGCGTCGGCTTTGATGATCGACAGCATGTTGGAAGCGGCACCCGGCCGGGCCATGGTCTGTGCTTCCGGCAACAGCGGTTCCATTCCGAACTACCACTTGTCTTATCCGGTCACCAGCGACACGGGTTTCACATGGTTCTCCACCAACTATGTCAGCGGCTTTGGCTTTCCCTGCGTCTATTTCGAATTATGGGCCGATACGGCGGACTTCGAACAGGTCCACTTCTCCATTGGCGCTGACCTCTTCACCGCCAATGGCGTTCCACATCGCGGCGACGTGCCGTATCGTACGGTGCAGGACGCCTTGGGACAATTGCTCGAGGACACGTTGTACTCGATCGACGGCAACCGTCTAGCTGTGGTGAACTACTATGCCGAGCTGCGCGGGGGGCAGTACCGCATGGATGTGATGCTCGCCGAACCGGACTCGGATACCTACAAGTTCCGGTTCAGCACCACCGGCTTTGGGCAGTTCGACGTCTGGACCTCCAGTTATCTGGGGACTTCGGAGATCTTCTCGGATCTGGGTGTTTTGGCGGGTTTCAGCGACAGCGCACACTATCGGTTGCCGGATACGGAAAAGCGGGTGGTCGATTCGTGGGCTTGTTCCGAAAAGGTGATCACGGTGGGCAACTATCGCAACCAGATCTCCTACACCGACCATACCAATACACTTCAAACGTTCACGGGTACACCCGGCGAGTTGGTGACCACGAGCAGTGGAGGCCCCACGCGCGACAATCGGTTGAAGCCGGACATCGCCGCCACGGGTGACATCACGCTCAGTTCAGCCCCGTTGGAATGGCTGAACCTGCTCATCGCCAACGATCCCGCCAAGGTCGATGTGGGTGGGTACCATATCCGTAGCGGGGGTACCTCCATAGCCTCTCCTGTGGTGACCGGAACCGTGGCCCTGTTGTTCGAGCGCTGCCCGAACGCCACCTGGGCCGATGCCAAAGAGGCCATTCTTGCCGCAGCACGCGCTGACAATTTCACGGGCACTGCACCGAACAACCTCTGGGGCCATGGTAAGCTCGATGCCTTCGGTGCATTGCTCGCGGCTGGGCCGGACATGACCTTCGCAGTGGACACCACTATTTGCGACGGCGATAGCGTACTGGTGACCGCCCCGGCCGATCTGATCGACTACACCTGGAACACCGGGCTACAGAACGCTCCGTTCTATCAATCCACCAACGGGCAGTATTCCATCGCGGGCACGAACGATGCGGGTTGTTTCGGCTATTCCGATACCATCACCTTCGTCAAGCTGCCGCTACCCCTCGCACCGGTGATCACCCAACTCGGCAATACGCTGGAGAGCACGCCTGCCGCCACTTACCAGTGGTGGATGAACGGCACTCCGATCAACGGGGCGGATCAGCAGACGTACGATGTGTATGTCACCGGTACCTACGCTGTCTCCATCACCGATGCTGAAGGCTGTGGTGCCATGAGCGATACACTTTTTGTGCTCTCCACTGGGTTCGCCGAGCCATCCGCTTCCGACATGCGGATCTGGCCGGTGCCTGCGTCGAACGAGTTGCATGTGCAATGGCCCGCGAACATCCCGGCTGTGCACGTGACGCTTGAAGTGAACGATGCACAGGGTCGCTTGATAGCGCGCGGGCGCGCGGTCACGACCAGGGAATTCGTTCTGGACGTGAACGGATGGGCGAGCGGACTTTACACCTTGCGCATCCAGAGCGATGGGAGCTCGCGGGCTGTGCGGTTCAGCGTGCGTTGAGCTGCGGGCACCCCACGTTGTTAGCGCACCAGCACCAAGCGCTCCGTAACTCCTGAAACGGACCGGATGGTGTAGGTCCCTTGGGCCAGGCCGCTCAGGTCAAGTTCCCGTCGGCCGTTCACGCGGCCCGACCAAAGAGTGCGGCCCGTGGCATCGTGGATCATGATGTCCTCTGCTTCGTTGCTCAGGATGGTCAAAGCGCCGGTGCTCGGGTTCGGGAAGAAGTGGAACGCCTGAATTCGATCGCTCACTTCGTCCAGACCGCTTGGTAGGTCGTTGTTCGCCGCGAAGGTGGGTGCCTGCGGAACGAATGCCCCAGTGCCGTTCGGAACGCGCGCATAGCCCAGGTCCGTGGATTGATCCCCGAACACCACTTGGTCCATCACTGCGGTGTCCGGGCTCACGAGCCAAACCTCTTCGCCGCTGGCGCTGAGTTTGAAGTTGGTGTGGCCATCGCCTTGCTGGGTGTCCTCATCGGCCCAGAAGATCAGGTACCCGTTCGGTTGGATGATGGAACCGGGTGGAATGGTCCACTTCGTGAGGTTCTGGCCATCATCCGTGAGGAAGCCACCGCTCAAGTCCACTGCGACCGTTCCATTGTTGTATAGCTCGATCCAGTCCTCGTATTCTCCGGCGGCATCCGCAGCGGTAGCGCTATTGGACGCCATCAATTCGTTGATCACCACACCTGTGAAGGCGGCGGTTTCCACCGAGACGCGATACACGTACACATCGTGCTCTGCGCCAGGAGGCGCGTAGCTCACCGTTTGTGCCGGGTTGTTGGCGGTGGCCTCCAAATAGAAGCGCACATAGCTGTTGGCGCCATAGGCTGGGATCTCGCCGCCGTAGACACCATCGCCGGAAGCGCCATCCTGGTGCGCGCCATCATCGGCCATCAGGATGTTCTGGAAACGGCCTTCCAATTGGTCGGAGTAGAAGAGGCGTACTGCGGAAATGCCGTTCGTTGCGGTGACCGTGGCACGCACCCAGGCGGATGTCTGGTCATCAGGCGCTTGCCAGATCGTGCCACCGGACTCCATCTCCACGTCGCTGATCGTAGGGGCTGGTTGCGATAACTCGCTATTGCTCAGCAGAAAATTCCTTCGGTTCGTGACATAGGTCTGTAGCACGTTCAGCTCGTTCTGAAAGGCGTTGTAGGTGTAGAGCTTCTTCGGATCGTTCTGCACGATGGTATCGATCATCGCTTCGTAGCCATCGAGCAGTGTGGACACGACCGACGGCTGCAGCTTCTCTTCGATCAAGGTGCGCATATGGGCCAGGTAGCGCTGGCGGAGACGGGGCACTGCGAGGATCCGGTTCAGCAGCGGGTAATTGGCATCGGTCTCGTGGTAGAAGGCGCTCCAGTTCACCGCGTTCGTTTTCATCACACTGTTGCCGTCGAACTCCTGTGGGATCATACGGCCGCTCTCCGGCTCCCAGTAGAGGTAGTAGTCCATCTTGCCCTTGTGGGCGTAGCCGTCATCATCGCTAAAGGCGATCTCCGATGCGAGGAACCAGAGCGTGCGATCGAGGTCGATGTATTTCGCCAGGCTGTCCTCGAACTGGGCGAGCGGCAGGCCTTCCAGCTTCTGGCAGACTTGAACCAGCTTGGTCCAGGGGTCCGTGGTGCCGCTGCCTTTCAGCGTGTAGTAGGTCTGGTAATCGGCGGTGTCCGGTCCGAGGTCGTTCAGCGCTGCGGTGCCATCGCCCCACATGCCGCCCATCTGGCCATCGGAGCGGTCCGCACGCCAGCGCGCACCTTCATCATCGAAGAACCATTCCTGGATGAAGTCCTTGTCGACCTGCTGCACATTGGGGTAGAGCCCCCAGTTCTCGCCATTGATATGCAGGCGGACAAAGTTGGCCTTGGCGGCAGGGATGTGGTCGCGGATCAACTCGAGATAGACCACCTCCCGGAGAAAGGAAGCGTCCTGGAACGCGTTGTTCAGGTTGAGCGTATTGTAGCTCATCACGTCCTGGTTGTTATGCACATGGTCCAGGGTGATGTTGAACGACATTTTTTCGGCGTTCTGTGGCAGTTGAAAGTAGCTGGTCTGCCCTTTGAAGCGCGCCCCCACACTATCGTAGAGCACGCCGTCCACGGTGAGGTCGGCCAGCAGGTCGATCTGGTCCTGGTAGTTCTGCTCCAGCAGTTGCCACCAGTTGCTTTGGCCGAAGGTGAGTTCCAACGTGCGGATCGTATCCTTCTGATACAAGCCGGTGGTCGGCGCTCCTCCTGCGTGCAACATCCGCCCATCCGGGCTGAAGTACCATTCCCCAGGAAGGCTTTGCGCTGGGAGCCGTGTGATCGAGCCGCAGAGAACGAGGAGCGTACCGATGAGGAATTGCCGCATGGTGCAAGTTGGGGTAATGATCCGTTGACCTTGGCTTTACACAAAGGTTTGATCCCCTTCGATACAAGGCCGTTCTTCTCGGCCAAGATCCCGATCCCATCGACGGATGGCTGAAGTGCCGATCGCTGATCAGTGCATCCGCTCCCCGTTCACGTAGGTGTGCATCACCCTCGTCCCCAGAAGGCTTTCGGCGCTCGCGGTGAGCAGGTCGCGGTCCAGGATCACGAAGTCGGCGAACTTTCCCACTTCCAAACTGCCCAGGTCTTTCTCGGTGAAGCTCGCGATCGCGTTCCACAGCGTGATGCCGTACAGGGCTTCCTCGCGCGAAAGGGCATCGCCCATTTGAAAGCCGCCTTCCGGAACCCCCGCGCTGTTCTTCCTGACCACGGCAGAGTAGAACGTGGCGATGGGTGAAATGCCCTCGACGGGGAAATCGGTCCCCAGCGCGATCATTCCGTTCTGCTTCAAAAGCCGCTTGTAGGCGTATGCGTGCGCAAGACGGTCGGGGCCGAGCCGTTCATCGGCCCAAAGCATATCGCTGGTGGCATGGGTTGGTTGCACGCTTGGGATCACGGTGTACCGGCTGAAGAAGTCGAAGTCGGCGGGATCCATGCATTGGGCATGCTCGATCCGCCAGCGCAGGTCGTTGGTGCCGCCGAGCGCCACTGCGTAGATGCCTAGGAGCAAACGGTCCGCGCTGTCGCCAATGCAATGGGTGGCCATTTGGAAGCCGTGTCCTTTGCACCACGTTGCGATATCCGCGAAGTGTTCCGGGGTGGACCGAAGCAACCCGTGCCAGGTGCTGTCCACATCGCTGTATGGCTCCAGCAATAGCGCACCGCGCGAGCCCAGTGCGCCATCCGCATAGCACTTCACCGCGCGCACGATGAGGCGATCCCTGAGGATCGGCCCCTTCACCGCGAAGTGGTCCAGGTTCTCCTGTTCATCGCTCACCATAGCGTAGATCCGGATCTTCAGGGCACCCTCTTGCTGCATTTGCGCGATGAGCTCGATAGTGTTCACATCGAGCCCAGCATCGCTGACCATGGTCAGACCTGCGGCAAGGCAATCGCGCTGCGCATCCAGCAGGGCACTTCGTTTCAGG
>JAGNSU010000009.1 GCA_017987895.1 Flavobacteriales bacterium
AGCGTTTCAGCAAGATCGGCTCCGCGCCGGAACTCACGCCGGAGAAGCTCTATCATACCCTGCGCGCCACCGTGCTCTACCTGCGACCGCGGCTGCCCAACAAGGCGTTGATCGAAGTGCGCCAGCCGCTCGATACCGAACTGCTCGTACCGCTGAACCGCCCGCTCTTCAGTTGGGTGCTGGAGAACCTGATCCGCAACGCGATCGACGCGATGGAGGGGACGGGCTCCATCACGATCAGCATCGAGCAAGAGCCGGGGGCCGTGCATGTGGATGTGGCCGACACCGGTAAAGGCATTCCGGTAGCACAACAGCGCACGGTGTTCCAACCCGGCTTCACCACCAAGAAACGCGGCTGGGGGCTCGGGCTCTCACTGAGCAAACGGATCATCGAACAGTACCACGGCGGGCGGATCTTCGTGAAGAGGAGCGCCCCGGGGAAAGGGACGACGTTCCGGATCACGTTGAACAATACTTAGGAGCAGGGGCAGGGGCAGGCGCAAGGAACGTTCTCTTGCTCCTGCCCCTGGTCCTGCCCCCGCACAATGAGCGGTCTCTACTTCCATATCCCCTTCTGCCGGAAAGCCTGTACGTATTGCGACTTCCATTTCAGCACGTCACTGGGCGCGCAGGACCGGGTGCTGGACGCGATGACGAAGGAACTCAACGAGCGTGCGAGCGAGTTCGGTGGTGATAGCGTCGGCACGATCTACTTCGGCGGTGGCACGCCCAGCTTGATCGATCCGGCGCGCATCGCGACGTTCATCCAACAGGCGCACGCGTTGTTCCGTGTTGTCGATGCGGAGATCACACTGGAGGCCAACCCGGACGACATCACACCGGAACGGCTGGATGCATGGAAAGCGGCGGGCATCACCCGCATCAGCCTGGGTACGCAGAGCTTTCGGGAAGATCGTTTGAAGTGGATGGGCCGCGCACATACCGCGACGCAAGCCTTGGAGAGCATCGCCGCCATCGCACGCGCTGGATTCGCCAGCTGGACGATCGATCTGATCTACGGCCTGCCGGAAATGACGCTTGCGGAATGGGACGAACAACTCACCATCGCGCTGGACCACGGCATGCCGCACCTGAGCGCGTATGGTCTCACGGTGGAACCACGCACCGCGCTGGCGCACCAGGTGAAACAGGGCTTCATCGTGCCAGGTGACGATGAAGCGCAATCCGCGCAGTTCGATCGCCTGATGGGGCGCATGAAAGCGGCCGGTCTCGTGCATTACGAGATCAGCAACTTCGGTCGCGAGGGTCATTTCAGCCGCCACAACACGAGCTACTGGAACGGCACTCCTTATCTCGGCCTCGGTCCTTCGGCGCACAGCTTCAATGGCAACGTGCGCCGTTGGAACGTATCCAACAACCAGCGCTACTTGGTTTCTGTCGAAGGAGGAACAGCCTTCAGCGAAATGGAAACGCTCACACCGAGCCAGCGCACCAACGAGTTGCTTCTTACCGGTCTCCGCACCCAGTGGGGCGTGGACCTCGATGCGTTACCCTTGGATGTGCGCATGGTGAATGAGCGCACGATCGTTAGTTACCACGATCGAGGGATGCTGGAGCGCCATGGTGCGCGATTAGTTTTGACCGAACGAGGGCGCCACTTCGCGGACCGCATCGCGATGGACCTCTTCGTCACCGAATGATCGCGGAGATCGAGCACCACGGACGTCGCTTCAAGGTGGACCTCGCCAGGCCCATCGACCTGAGCATCCCGCTGCACAGCGGGCCCGATCAGGTGCGCGCGTGGTACGTGGATCCCGTGCGCATGGAACCGGTGCGCAATGGCGACGTGGTGTATGCTGTGAAGGAAGGCGCTCCGGTGAACTTCCGTAACCTCTTCATCAATCCGCACGGCCACGGCACGCATACCGAAAGCGTGGGACACATCGATACCGCGATCACACCCGTGGGTGGCATGCTCGATCGCTACTTCTTCACCGCCGAAGTGGTGAGCGTGCGTCCGGAAGAACGCCGTGCCCCCGATGGCCGCACCGATCAGGTGATCACCCTGGAGCAGTTGCGTAGTGCATTGGATGAACGTCCGCGCGAAGCGCTCGTGCTGCGCACTTTGCCCAATAGCACGGACAAGCGTTCGCGCGATTGGTGCAACATGAACGCCGCCTATCTGCAGAGCACCGCCGCTGCCTGGTTGCGCAGCATCGGGGTGCGACATCTGCTCGTAGACCTTCCCAGCGTGGACCGCGAGGAGGATGGCGGCGTGCTGGCGGCGCACCACGCCTTCTGGGATTTCCCCGCTTCGCTGGACACCACGCGCACGATCAGCGAGATGATCTTCGTTCCCGAGAGCGTACCCGATGGACATTTCCTACTGGAGCTGCAGCTACCGCACCTGATGAACGACGCCGCTCCCAGCCGTCCCGTGCTGTACGCCTTGCTCGCATGACCCTGGAAGTGTTCCGCGCGCACTGCGCGAAGAAGCCCGGCTTCAGCGAGGACATGCCGTTCGGCCCCGATGTGCTCGTGTTCCGCGTCGCGGGCAAGATCTGGGCACTGATGGACGTCGATACGTTCGCCAGCGTGAACCTGAAGTGCGATCCGGAGCGCGCGGTCGATCTACGCGAGCGCTACCCCGGCATCACGCCGGGTTACCACATGAACAAGCAGCATTGGAACACCGTGATCACGGATGGCAGCGTTCCGGCGAAGCTGATCCTTGAACTGGCGGACCATAGCTATGATCTCGTGCGAGCATCGTTGCCGAAGAAGCTGCGTGACGGTCTGAAATAGGCGCAGGGGCGGGGGCAGGCGCAAGCTGTCGGTCACTTGCACCTGCCCCTGCCTACTGCACCTGGCGTTCTACCTTCGCCGCCATGCCCCTCCCCCATTTCTGGCGTAGCCTTCTGGGCCACTTCTTGCGCGGCCTCCTGTTACTCGTGCCCATCACCATCATCCTCTGGGCGGTCTGGCAATCATTGACATTCCTGGACGGCATCGTCAAAACCGACATTCCCGGGCTGGGGCTGCTGATCCTCATCGGCATCATCACCGTGACCGGCTGGTTGGGCAGCACTATTCTCTTCCATCCGCTCGCGGACCTGGGCGAAGAGATCCTCCAACGGATCCCTTTTCTCAAGACGTTCTATGGCGCGATCAAGGACCTGATGGAGGCTGTGGTGGGCAACAAGCGGAAGTTCGATCGGCCGGTACTCGTGCGGCTGGGGAAAGGCACGGACATCGAGAAGATCGGCTTCATCACGCAGGACGACCTCGCCCACCTGGGTGTGGCCAGCGGCAAGGTGGCGGTGTACATGCCGCACGCGTTCAACTGGAGCGGCAACCTGGCGATCGTACCGATAGAGAACGTAACCCCTCTGGACGCACGCGCTGCCGACGTGATGAAGTTCGCTGTGAGCGGTGGCGTCTCCATGGTGGACGATGAGCACGAGGCCTGAGGGAACCATGCCCGCGGCCCGACGTCAGGCGCTGATCCTGCTGCACGTCACCGTATTCGTCTGGGGCTTCACGGGCATCCTGGGCAAGTTGATCCAGCAGCCCGCGGACCAGCTCACTTATGTGCGCTGTGCGATCGCCTTGGGCGGCATCGCGGCCGCAGCGTGGTGGATGAAGACCTCCCTCTCCCCCCGCACGCCCGATCTGAAGAACTACCTCCTGGTCGGCGTCGTGATCTGCGCGCACTGGATCACTTTCTATGGAGCCATCAAGCTCAGCACCGCGAGCATCGCAGCAGGCTGCTTGAGCACCAGCACGGTGTTCACCGCACTGCTGGAACCCTTCTGGTTCAAGCGCCGCATCCGCACCTACGAAGTGGTGCTCGGCCTGATCGTGATCGCCGCGCTGCTCTTGATCTTCGGCTTGGAGACCGACTACCGGCTGGGCATCGCGGTGAGCGTATTGAGCGCATTGCTCAGCGCGTGGTTCAATGTGATCAATGGCGTGCTGGTGAAACGCGACAGCGCGCTGCGCATCGGTTTCTACGAAATGGTGAGCGCGCTGGTGATCGTCGGGATCTGGCTCGCCTGGCAACACCGCCTACCACCACCGTTGTGGGAAATGCCTACGAGCGATATCATCTATCAACTGCTCCTCGGCCTGGTCTGCACCAGCTTCGCCTTCGCCGCAGGGATCGCGGTAATGCGCCAGCTCACACCCTTCACCGTGATGCTCGCGGTGAACCTGGAACCGGTGTACACCATCCTCATCGCGCTGCTCATCTGGGGCGAAGAGGAACGCATGCGTACCGGCAGTTACCTCGGCATCGCGCTGATCCTTGTCTGCCTTTTCGTGAACGGCTGGCTGCAACGTCGCCGCGATCCGGACACCATCACGGAACCCGATCCGCTGGCGCAGGGATAGAGATCGGGCGCCGCCGATCCGGCTTCCGAGTTGATAACTCAATGCCGACGTCTTCGCCGTGCGCGGTCCGTGCGCCTACGTTTGAGGCTGCGTATCAGCGCATTGTCCGCCATTCCTGATCCCATGAAGCACATCGCCAGCTTCTTCCTCTCGTGCCTCGCGCTCACCAGTGCCGCGCAGAACTGCACGGTGACCGATTGCGGTTTCATCCCGAACATCAACGCGGGCTGGAAGTCCATGGCCGTCCGGCCGGATGGTGGTATGGTCGGCGCGCTTGAGCAAGGTGTGGACGTTGGGGATGTGCTCGCCATACGGCTCGATCCACAAGGCCAGGTGCTCTGGACCAAGCGCCTGGCCACCACGAACCCCTTGATCCATTTGCACGCGCACAAAGTGGCGAGCACCACCGATGGTGGTATGCTGGTGTTCGGTTACACTCGCATCTATGCCGACGCCACCATGACAACGTATTACCCGAACTACTTCGCGGTGAAGATCGACGATGTAGGTACTGTGGAATGGGCCCGGTACTACATGAAGATCAACACCCCCCTATCCGATCGGCGCGAGCACTCGACCATTGCTGCCGTGGATGCCGGAGGCTATATCATGTTGCTCTCACGCCACGATGGCTTGAGCGCGGTCCGGCTGGATGACAACGGTCTTCCGGTCTGGCATAAGCGCTACTCCGGGGCGCTGGGGATCTACAACTACTCATCCCGCCAGGGAGGTGGCGCCATCGTCGTGGAGAGCGATGGTTCCTTCTGTTTCGCCGGCCGCTGTGCATACCAGCCCTTCGTGGTTCGTACCGATGCGAACGGTGATGTGCTCTGGGCCTATAACTACTCCACGGCCGCTTCGGCCCCCATGCATATGGTGAAGAAAAGCAATGGTGGCTACCTGGTGGGGGGATTCCTAGGGTTCGAGGATACCGGCACCGCGTTCGGCATGTCCCTGCTGAGCGATGGGACCAAGGAATGGTACAAGTACTATGATATGTATCCGCTCGGTGGATCATCCGCGCTGGAGCTCGCGAACGGAGAATTGCTCATCGCTACCGGCTACGCCGGACCGATCGTTTGGGCCGATGCGAACGGAACGCCCCTGTTGGAATGGACCAGCACGGTGCCCGTCACGGGCGAGAATGTGATGGCCCTTAATAACGATACGCTCCTGATCGCGGTCACGGAAGGAAGCGGGATCTCGATGCAACCCAAGCTGGTCATTGCTCCGGAGCCCTCCGACCTGGATTGCCAATACACCTCGGCGACATCAGCGGTCTGGAACCAGAACGGAACCGTCAACGACTCCATCGCCGTGGCGATCGATTCCCTGAAGACCTGGACCATGTCCCTCGGAGAAGCGGTGGAACTCGCGCAGCTTGATCTGGATGTGATGATGGCGAGCGGCCGGGCACGGCCGGGCTTCGACTTCTCTTACGATGCCTTCATCGGGAACGAAGGTGGGCTGGCCTCCGGAGACCTGGATATCACCATGACCTTCGATCCCGCGCTGACCTTTGTGAACGCGACACCCGCGCCTACGAGCGTCGGCGGCAATACGCTTACCTGGTCGGCACAGCCGAGCCTGCCGGGCTTCAATGCGTTCGGCATCCATGTGCGACTGAACGTGCCGGTCGGCCTCGCCTTGGGCACGCCGATCTCCGCAACAATCACCGTAGCACAGGATAGTACGGAGGTCTCGCTCGCGAACAACGCGGCTACTGTGGATCAAGAGATCACGGGTTCCTACGATCCAAACGACAAGATCGTGTCTCCTGCGGACTTCTACCACATCGAGAACGATTCGGTGCTTTTCTACACCATCCGATTCCAGAACACCGGCACGGACACGGCGTTCACCGTGGTGGTGCACGACACCCTGCCCTTGGATCTCTCCGCATCGACCTTCGAGGCTGGTCCCAGCTCCCACGCCTACACTTACTCCCTCACTGGCAACGGTATACTCACATTCACCTTCGCGAACATCCTGCTCCCGGACAGCAATACCAATGAACCGGCAAGCCACGGCATGGTGAGTTTCCGTATCCGGCCGCACGCCCCACTCACCATCGGACAGGTGATCAGCAACGCCGCGGACATCTACTTCGACTTCAATACGCCGATCCATACCGCGGATGCCACCGTTGTCGTAACCGATGATACGGGCATGCGACCTGTCGTTCGTCGGGAGCATCTCAAGGTGTTCCCAGTGCCGGTGAAGAACATCTTGAACGCTGTACCGCCCGCGGGCTTCAAGGCAACGAGCGCCTGGGCCACCGGTGTGGATGGACGACGCTTCGGCATGGCATTGCCGCCGGTACGCGAAGGACAACTTCAGTTCAGCACGCAACACCTTGGCGCGGGATCCTTCGTGCTCACCTTGCAAGGCCAGGATGGGCGGCTGGTGAGCGCGCGCTTTACGAAGGAGTAGGCTCAGCGATCAGCGGATAGGGGGATGCGCTCATCGCCCGGACTGTGATCGATGTACGTGATGAAGAACTGGAACATCTCGTCCGTCGTGCGCATGAAGCGGCTGTCGGTGCCTATCACGTCGCGCGGCGGATCGAAGGGCTGGTTCGGATTGGCCGAGGTGTTGTCGAAAGTGCCGGTGACACGCACCACCGTCCCTTTCGTGAGCGGGAGAAGCTTGGGGAACGTGTAGGCATATTGCCACCGGAAGTCCCAGTCGTTGATGCGCACGAGCGGGATCGTATCCCCAGAAGGAGCGATCGCAAAGGCCACGAACTGCTTGCCGAGCAAATGCATGTGCGGGTTCACGGTGAGCACGCTGATATCCTGCGTGAGCGTATAGCTCGTGCCAAAAGTCCTCACCTCACCAGGTCCAAGATGAAGCGGCGGTTCGATGGGCGTATGGTTGCTGCCCATGGAGATCTCCTGCAACGGGCGCGCGGGCGGCTGCGATGCGAACCACAGGTTGAAGCGCGAGCGATCCGTGGTGTCCCGCGAAGAAGGACCGTAGTGCAACGAGTTCAGCAGGAAGGCACCCTTCCTTTTCACGAAGAGCCCACCGATCCCCGCTGGCGGCAACACCGGCGCCATGCCGGGCAGATAGTTCACCGCGGAAGGAACCAGCGCGGGCCAGGAGCCATCGTCGTTTTCCAAGGCGAGCGCCTTGAACGCCGCCGGACCCGAGGCCATTTCCGCGTTCACGTAGCTCACATTGCTCTGGAACACATCGCGCTTCGCACCGTCGGCATAGTTGATCATCGCCCCGTTCATGTGATGCACGAGACGACGGTTGCCCGGAACGAATTCGATGGCGCGCAAGAAGGTGTCGCGTTCCAATTCGAACGGCGCCTTTGTGATCATGAAGTGATCACGGCCATCCCCTGGAACGTGCAAGGTGTCCGGCAACCAAACCACCGCGTCGGGCTCACCGAGCAGGGAGGCCCCACTGAATACAGGTGGCGCCGGTAACGTGATCGTATCCCCGGGAAGTGTTCCCTGATCCACCCATTTCGCGATCAAGGCGATCTGCGCTTCGTTCAAGACGCGCTCCCCCAGAAAGCGGCTGTAGGAGGTGTCCGCCGGCCAGGGCGGCATATAACGCTTGTTTGTGACCAAGCGGATCGTCTTCGCCTTACGACGCGCATCCTGGTAAGTGATCAAAGAGAAGGGGCCGGCCTGACCGGGACGATGACAGGGCGTGCAGTTCTCCCAGAGCAACAGCGCGATGTGCTGGGCGAATGTGACCGTGTCGGGAAGGTCGATCCCATCCCGCTCTTCTTCGCGGGCGGTCTCGCTACAACCAAAGAGGAGGACGATGCAAGCCACTAGAAACGAGAAGCTGGAACGGATCAGCTCCCCTCCTGGCGATCGAGCGCTCGATCGCTGCGCGCAGGGAGGGGTTGGGGTGGGTTCCATGCTCTCTAACTCGATCCCCTCAGATCAACGGTCAAAGATGCACGGCATCCAGGCACACACCCGCAGATTCATGGATCATACTCCAGGATGCAGCCCACTGCGGTCACTTCATTCTCCACCGGTCGTTCGCCGCGCAGCACGGCATCGAGCGCATCGTTGAGATAGTGTCGCGTGGCTTGGATGCGCTTTTGTCCGGCACGCACCGCGCGATCGTCGATCGCCCCGCTATACACCAACCGGCCTTCGCCATCGAGCACAAAGACCTCCGGCGTCACGCGCGCGCCGAGCGCCTTGCACAGCACGAACTCCGGATCCATGATCCCATCGAACGCGGCCGGGCTCGCACCCATGAACTTCACCGCACTATCACGCGGGATGTATGGCGAGGCGAAGACACCGACAAAGCGAACCGCCCCGTATGCGGGCAATGCCACCAGGCTGTCCAACAGAGGTAGGTACATCTGGCAGAAAGGACATTCGGGATCGAGCGTGATGAGGACCGTGGCCTTCGAGCCAAGCGGGTCCTTCAACAGGCCAGAACCGGTGCGCACGGGATCGAACGTCCTTCCGGACAATTCCTGCAAGGGCTTGTCAGGAACGGAGCATGCGCTCGCCAGCCACATGACAAGGATCGGAAGAAATAGGGATCGCGAGCGCACCACGCTGCGAATGTAGACGGGGGCGCTCGCGCACTTTCGCCGGAGACTGCTGAACTTCGCATCGCTCCACGATGCCATGAAACGATCCATCGGCCTGCTCCTTCTCCTCGGCATCTCCCTTCTCGTGTTCTTCATCACGCGCGAGGTCTATCGCCCGGACCCGCCCGCCGAACAGGTCACCTCAGACGTGCTCCTGGAGCGCATCCGCCCGGTGATGAAGCTGGTGACCGTGGAGGGTGACTTCAGCGAGCTCTACACCTACACGCACGCCGACGCCACCTTCGATTGGCTGAAGCAGTTCTCGCCCTTCCAGAAGAAGGCCATCCTACGGGTGAAGGCGACGGCGAGCATCGGCTATGATCTGGAGGGAATGGGTCTGGTGTTCGATGAGGCCAGCCGAACGGTGCGGTTCACAGGAATGGGCAAGCCGCAGGTGCTCGCGCTTTCCCACGACGTGGACTACTACGATCTGGAGGAGGGCAGCTTCAACGACTTCACTGCAGCGGACCATACCCGCATCAATGCCCAGGCCAAGCAGCTCATCGAACGCAAAGTCGCCGGAAGCGGTCTTTTCCAAGCGGCCGAAGCGCAAAAGAGCGGGTTCCTGGTGATCCTTCGCGCCGTGGTCGAGAATGGAGGTTGGCGCTTCGAGGATGCCACAGCACCTGTCGATGGCCGCACACGGCTGAAGAGCTGATCGGCGTGAGCGCCTGTTCATGATCTCTTGCGTGATGGAACCCGAGACTATTTTTTGATCAGGGTTTGCCGGAAAAGTTCCGCGTAGCGGTGTCTACGGGGAACTTTTCTGGTGAAGCATGAGCGGAAAAGAGGCCGGGGGACGCACGCGAAGGGGTCGTGAACAGGCGCTAAGACGGACCTTCCCTCCTACCTTCGTTCCGTATTGCCGCATGAGCACCACGACCGCATCCTCCTCGCCCTACTGTCCTTCGCTCACACGCTATGAGCGTTGGCGGACGTTGGTCGTTCCGGTCGGCGATATCGGCATCGGTGGCGACCACCCGATCCGCGTGCAGAGCATGACCACCACGGACACAATGGATACCGCGGGCACGGTGGCGCAGAGCATCCGCATGATCGAGGCCGGCTGCGAATTGGTGCGCATCACCGCACCGAGCAAGAAGGAAGCGGAGAACCTCGCGGAGATCAAAAAACAACTGCGTGCGGCCGGGTTCAACACCCCGTTGGTCGCGGATATCCACTTTACCCCGAACGCCGCCGAGATCGCGGCGCGCTTCGTGGAAAAGGTGCGCGTGAACCCGGGCAACTATGCCGACAAGAAGAAGTTCGATGTGCGCGAGTACACCGATGCACAGTACCAGGACGAGCTCGACCGTATCCGCGAGCGTTTCACGCCGCTGGTGCGCATTTGTAAGGAGCACGGTACCGCCATGCGCATCGGCACCAACCATGGTTCGCTGAGCGACCGCATCCTGAACCGCTACGGCGACACGCCGCTCGGCATGGTGGAGAGCGCCATGGAATTCCTCCGGATCTGCCGCGAGGAGAACTACCATGCGGTGGTGCTGAGCATGAAGGCGAGCAATCCGCAGGTAATGGTGCAGGCCTATCGCCTCCTCGTGAACCACATGCTCCAAGAAGGCATGCAGTATCCCTTGCACCTGGGCGTCACCGAAGCGGGCGACGGTGAAGACGGCCGCGTGAAGAGCGCCGTGGGGATCGGCGCATTGCTAGAGGATGGGCTCGGCGATACGATCCGCGTTTCGCTCACCGAAGAACCCGAGGCCGAGATTCCGGTGGCCAAGGCGCTCGCCGATCGCTACACGGCACGGCGCGGCCATGATCCAATACACGAGGTCCATCATGTGCCTATTGATCCCTTCAGCCATTCGCGTCGGCATGCGCGCGAAACGCTGAACATCGGCGCACGGCATGTACCCGTGGTGATCGCCGACCTGAGCACCAAGACCAAGATCACGCCCGCCACACTGTTCCCCTGGGGCTATCACTACAGCATCCCGCTGGACAAGTGGAACCTCACCGACCAGGCCTGCGACTATCTCTTCCTCGGTGATCATCATCTGGACTTTGAGATCCCAGGTACGCTCGGTGTCATCCAGGAACATGCGACCTGGGTGAAGGACCGGAACAAGCCCCGCCACTATCCGCTCGTCACCGCGGAAGACCTTCTTGCGAACGTGCCGGTGCATCGCGAGCTCAACTTCGTCTATGCCACGTTGAAGGACTTGACCTCTGATCTGATCGAGGCATTGGAAGAGGACGATAGCTGCGTGCTGCTGCTCGACACCTTCAACGAACACGGTTACGCAGAACAACGCGCCGCCTTCTTCAAATTGATGGAGGCGAAGTGCGAAGCGCCTGTGATCATCGGGCGCGACTACATGAACCTCGATCCGGAGCACTTGATGCTGCATGCCAGCACGGATCTCGGTGCGCTCCTACTCGATGGCTTTGGGGATGGGATCATGATCTGCCCGGAGAAGAGCGGAGGCGATGAACTGGTGAACCGCACCGCCTTCGGCATCCTGCAGGCCACCCGCACACGCATCAGCAAAACGGAGTACATCAGCTGCCCGAGCTGTGGGCGTACGCTCTTCGATCTACAAGAGACCACGGCGAAGATCCGCTCGCGCACCAGCCACCTGAAAGGTGTCAAGATCGGCATCATGGGCTGCATCGTGAACGGCCCCGGCGAAATGGCCGATGCCGACTACGGCTACGTGGGTACGGGCCCCGGTGTCATCACGCTTTATAAGGAGAAGGACGTCGTGAAACGGAATGTGCCCAGCGAACGCGCAGTGGACGAGCTCATCGCATTGATCAAAGAGGGTGGGGATTGGGTGGAGATGGAAGTGAAGAGCTAGACCTCCTAGAACGACTTCCCGTTCGGCAGCACCCGCCTCTTATCGCTGAACGCGCCGATCCACTGGAGGCTCAGCTCCGCACCACCACGCATGTGGGTGGCCGCACGCAATTTGCTCACATTGAGATCATAGCTCAGGCCGATCGCCAGTTTGCGTTTGTACTCGAACTGGGCCATCGGCACCACGGCATCGTTCCAGCGGTAGAAACACCCGATGTGGAAGGCGTTCGAGGTCTTGTCCGTGGTGTACCGAGAATCCTGGCCGATGCGACGGTGCATGAGCGTACCGAAAATGATCTCGCGGCTGCTGCCTTGTTGGGAGATGTAGACCTTCGGCATCCAAGTCCAGCGGTCGCCGGTGATCCGCAGTTCCGCATGCGCGGTGTAACGGCGGAACAACCGAT
Source organism: Flavobacteriales bacterium (assembly GCA_017987895.1). Classification (GTDB taxonomy): domain Bacteria; phylum Bacteroidota; class Bacteroidia; order Flavobacteriales_F; family PHOS-HE28; genus PHOS-HE28. The sequence goes on from JAGNSU010000009.1 coordinate 12,167, forward strand.
CCTCTGAGGAACCGAAGAGCGATACGCTGGGTTCGTTCAGGTGCATCACCGCGATCCCGCTGCGCCATTGCATGCCGCCCTTCGTCTCGCCGCGCCACAGGAAGCCGGCACCGAGATCAACGAAGCCGCTGGTGCTGCTCGCCATCGTTTCCCCGGTGGGAAGGTTCTCATCATATCCGGCGCCGTTGTACTGACTGTCCCATCGCATGCCGTTCAGCACGGCGCTACGCTGTCCGTAGCCACCTTGCAATCCGAAGGCGAGCAAGGATCGATCGCCACTGCGCAATGCGTACGATATACTGAGGCTGCCCTGTGTATCGCCGAACCGCGTGCTTCCAGCACGGTCACTGAACCCGTGCACGCCGACGCCGAGATAACGGCCACGCATCCGTCTACGAAAGAGCGGGACATCATAACTCATCGCGTAGGTGCGGAAAGGGCTGCCTGCACTTTGCCATTGGCTGCGATGCATCAATGCCGCCCGCTGGTCCCCTTCGATATCGCCCGCGTTCGCGGGGTTCAATACCAGTGGGGCAGTGAAGAACTGGGAGAAATGGACATCTTGCGCGGAGAGGGTGTCTGGCAATGCTGCGAGCCACAAGCCGCAAGCCACAAGCTTTCCTGCGACGCGAAGAAGCTTGTGGCTTGTGGCTCGCAGTTTGAAGCCCTCGTGCGTGAGGCTGAAGTTCTTCATCGCACCAAAGTGATATTGCCCGTCCGTTCCAATTCGTCCCCTTCCGCCGTGCGCGCCCTGATCGTATACAGGTAAACTCCGCTCGGGCTAGGTCGGCCATCGGTGATGCCGTCCCAACCGTGATCCACCTGCGTGCTTCGAAAGACCTGTGTGCCCCAGCGATCGTAGAGCGCGAACTCCATCTCCACCAAGCTGGGTCCGCGCACATACAGCACCTCGTTGCTGCCGTCGCCGTTCGGACTGAAGGCATCGGGCAGGAAGATGGCCTCGCTATCGCTGATGCACACATCCAGCTGCATGCTGTCCGTGCATTGGCCTTCGTTCCACACCACGAGCTGTACGTTGTAGTATCCCGCATGCCCGAGATCATAGTTCGGGTCGGTACCGAAGGCATAGGGCACGGTGTCGCCATCGATCACCCAATAGCCGTCCACCGCATTGTTGCTCAAGTCGATGAAGGTGACATCGCTCTGCTCGAAGGGCACACAAGGTTCGTCCGGGTTCGCACTGAAGAGCGCCGTGATCGCCGGCCAGCCGGGCACTTGCAAGAGCGTGTCGTGGGCACAACCGGTCTGGTCGTTGGCCACTTCCACGTTCACTAGAGCGCCGGCCGAAAGCACGATGCTATCACCGCTCTCGACCGGCGAAGTGTCCCAAGTGAAGGTGTAGGTACCTTGTCCAGCTACGGTGCCTGTGATGTACCCTGGCTCACCATAGCATTGCAGCGCGCTGAAGGTGAAGCTCTCCTGGAATGGAGGATGCACGACGATGGTGATGCTGTCGATCACTGGATCGCTGCAACCATCCGTGGTGGAAACGACATAGGTATGCGTGCTGTCCGGTGTGACGCTTTGCGTGGCGACCGGGAAAAGTCCATCGCTCCATTGGTGGAACACGGGATATCCCGGCGGGCCATCCACCACGTTCACGGTGATCGTGCTGCCGCCGTCTTCACAAACGGTCAGGTTCGTGGCGGAGATCTGGGTGGCAAGCCCTGGATGATCGACAAAAACGAGCGTGTCGCTGCTCATGCAATTGCCACTGCCGCTGGAGTAGATCAGTGTGTAGGTGCCATCAGCCAGTGTCGAGGGGTTGAACACCGTGTCATTGATGCCGGATAGCACACCGCCTGATGGATAGAGGCCGATCACCACATCCACGTCGTTCGAGCAATAGGTATCGTCCACTCCGCTGATCGAGGCCTGTTCAAAGAGCAGCACGGTGACCACGATGCTATCACTGCAACCGGCTGGCGTGTCGTAGTGGATCGTGTACGTTCCCACACCCGCCTGCGCCGGATCGAACACACCTGAAGCGCTGGTTCCTGCACCAGACCAAGTCGCTCCCGGTGGCACTTGCTCCAGCTGGAAGGGAGCATCCTGACTGCACAACGTGAGGGTGTTCGTGGTCAACTGAGCTGGGTGGACCACCGCCAGGATGGAATCACCGCAGGTATTCGCGTCGTAGTGCAACATGAACGCGCCGATCCCGGACACCACCGGATCGAACACCGGATCACCGTCGCCGTTCGTTCCGATCCCGCTGCCGCCCCAGAGGCCATCCCATGGCGTCCGGCCGGTGCTGTTCTCGTCCAACACCAACGCACCATCTCCTGCACAGAAGAAGAGCGTGTCGTCATTCACCTCGGTCCAGCCGACGAGGATCCCGATCGTATCCACACAACCATTGAGCGCAGCATAGGTGACCTCATCCCAGCCATTGCCCGCTTGAACGGGATCATACGTGCCCGCGGTCCCATCCACGATCCCGTTCCCGAACCAGGTTCCGCCGGAGGGAATAGCCGCGGGTGTCAGCGTGAACACACCTTGCGATGGGCATGCACTACGGCCGTCGCCGATATCCACGGGCTTCACATGGATGGTGAACTGCACGTCGCAGCCATGCAGCACATAGTCGATCACATGGTCGCCGCCGCCCGCCTCGTCCGGATCGAAGGTCCCGTAGATCGAGTCCACAATGCCGGGTCCGTACCAACGCCCGCCGAAAGGCGAGGCCGCGATGTCGAACGGATAGGTGCTCTGGCAAACCGTGTCCAAGACGGTCTGTGCAACGATGTTGGCGACGTTCACGGTGACGGTGTCGGTGCACGCACCAGCGGCATAGGTGAGCAGGTAGCTACCGACCGTGCTCGGGTCGAACACGCCATTGGGTTGAACGAACGGACCGCTCCATGATCCGCCTGACGGTGTCGTTTCGTCCAAAAGGAAGGGCGCAGTTCCGGGGCAGGCCGCCTCGGTGACACCGGCGTCCATGCTATCAACGGTGATCACGATCGCTTCGCTGCAACCGCCTGGGAGCGTATAGAGGATGGTATGAACTCCTGGCCCTGCGGTATCTGGATCCAACGTGCCCAACAAGGTGTCCAGGATGCCCGGCCCGCTCCAGGATCCACCGGGAGGGGTGGCGGTCAGATCGAACGCTGCGGCCGATTGGCAGATCGCCGAGGAAGGTCCGGTTACCTGGGGATCGAACACCACGACCGTCGCACTTCCGGTGGCGGTTTGCCCCGTGCCGTTCTCCGTCACCGTGACATTGTAGGTGGTGGTGGTGGTCGGACAAACACCGTGCGGACCCGCCCCGCCGGTGATACCATTGTCCCAGACAAAAGTGTACGTGAGGCAGCCTTGAACATCGGCAAAGAGCTGTGTGCACGATCCCGCGCAGATCGTATCCTCAGTGAGCTCCATCAGCACACCGAGCGGACAGGTGGTGATCTGTGTGCTCGCGGTTATGGTGAAGTACCATAGCGAATCGCAACGGTCGCGCAGCCCGATCGTGAAGGCGATGTCATACGGGCAGTTACGATCGAAGGCGGGGTCGATACCCAGCTGCATGGTGCTCGTTTCGCCACCCACGCAATTCGTGGGCGTGGCGCTTGTAACTACCGGTGAATTGGCACCCGTGATGACGAAAGCGCCCGACGAGATCGAATCGCACGGGATCGGATAACTGAAAGCAAGGTTGATCACGTTGACCGCGCAGAGCGGTGCGACAGGCACGGTCATCACCGGCGGGACCGGCGGAAGGGCCACGCTCGTCCACTGCGCTTCGAACCCACAGTAGGCGACGTTCTCATCGCTCACGAAATGGATCGTGAGCTGCCCACTGCTCGCGACGATCGGTGGTGGCGCCACGATACCGGTGTACGCAGGCCCGATCTGCGGACTGGCGATGCTCGGACCATCGTGGAACGTGAGGATGTCCAACCCCTGCTCAAGGCAGAAAGTGGGCTCGAAGGTCAACGTGATCGTGCTACCCGCGTCGATGGTGAAGGTGAAGTCCTCGTTGTTGCCATAGATATTGCTTCCCGGTCCCTCCTCACTGTCCAGCAGGATCCCCTTGCAGATCGTCACCGTAGTGTCCGTCATGTTGAACTCCGGCAGCAATTGCGCGCGGAGCGCGGAGGATGCCAGAAGCGCGATGACCAGGGTGCTGCGCTTCATGGATCACGGAGTGGTGGTGGTATCGGCTACCACGGTGATCAATGAGGTGACCAGCTCGTTGCTCTTGTTCCCTGCGCGATCGGTGATGTAGAAGGTGTAGGTCATCACTTCCTGCCCGCTGCTTCCCAGCAAGAAGAGTGGGGTCAAAACGACCTCCAACTCCCCTTGGATTGGCACTTCGGTATCAGGCGGCGATAGCGGCGGGATATGGTAACCGTCGGCGGCATTGAGCCGGCTGTCCTTCACCCAGAGCGTGTACGCATCGGGATCCGCTTCGCCCAGATCGCCATCACCATCCTTGTAGCTGAAGCGCAGCACCACACCTTCGGCGAATTCATCCACTTGTGTGGGGCTTGCGGACACGATCTCGATCTCTGGCGTGGTTGGCATCACCGACTCCTTCTTGCAGGAGAGGAACGCAGCGGCCATCGCCAGGATCAAAGCGCTTCTCATGGGACGATCTTCAGGGTGAAGAGATCCGTCATATCCGAGCTGCTGCCATCGTTCGGCAATTCAGCGGTATCGGCATGGTCGCCATCGTTCACATGCACGCGCACCAGCAACAGCGTGCCCACCGGTTGTGCGCTGAGATCCAGCACCGCGCGATGCGTGAACGTCGCTGCACTCCCTCCGAAGTCGGGACCCACGCACGTCGCGCCGATCTCCAAGGGCAGCTCTGGCACCGTGCCGAAGGCGAGCGGTCCGGTCGCCAGTTGATAGGTCTGGTAGGTGAACGCGGAGGCGTCGGTACTGTCGTCCTCGAACGCGAACCACAAGTCCACTTGAGCGGCGGGAACTTCGATCGGCCGGATCCCGGCACCCTGCTCGCGCGGATACGCCGCGTTCGTGTTTCCCGCTGGGAATGCACGGAATCCGATGGCTTGTGGCTGTCTGTTCCCCAAGGTCGGCGCTTGACCGAACATGTCCTTCGCACCGTTGTTGATCCATGCGGTGATCGCGCTGATGTACGCATCATCGTTCGCGGGCCAGTCACTGTCCGTCGTTACATCCAAGGGCATCACGCCGCTCGTGTTCGCGACAAAGACGGTGAGCCTTTCGTGCAGGAAGGAAGCCTGCGCGCTCCCCGGCAATACGCGGTAGGTGAAGCTCTCCTGCGGATCATTGGCGATCACCGGATGGTACACCAGCGAGTTGTATGCGCTGGCGATGGTGCGGAACTCCGGTTCGAAGGTGCCATCGTGGCAACCGCTCACGGCGCAGGTGGGGCGGAAGATCCGCTGGTGCAGGCCGGCGAAATTGGTGAGGGGCAGTTGCTGCGACACCGTGGCCTCCTCCGTATGCTCGATCGTATCGAAGGGGTTCTCCTCCTTCTTGCACGCGCTGAAGAACAGCACGCTCAGCAGGCCGTATGCGAGGAGGCGCTCCATGTCAGATCCGATCGAAGAGGCTCATGGCCTCCGGGTCGATGAGGCCGGCCGACATCACTTCGCTCTTGATGCCGAGCAGTTCGGCGATGGTGGGCACCAGATCCGTGGTGAGACCGATGGGGTTACCCTCGCTACCGACCTGCAAGTTCCCTTGCACGCCCGCACCGGCCATGATGCCGAACACGCGGTAGGCGTTCTCATCGCTGTGGTCGAAGGAGTACCAATCGTTCTCGTCGCGGATGGCGTTCGGATCGTCGTTGCGGCCGCATTCCGGTACGGCGATGATCGTCGTGTTACCCGCCATCTCCGGCACTTGGGTCTGGATGTAGTTCCATAGGTGACCCACCGCATGGTCCGCGCGGTGCAATGCGCCGAGGTAACCGGTAAAGCTGCTGTGACAACCATCCACGCCGCTCATGTTCACCACGGTGAGCGCGGGCTTGAACCACTTCATCACTTCACAGGCGTAACCCACCGTGGTGAGATCCCCGCCATCATGGACCGGGGGATGAGCGATGGCGCCGTTCTGTGTTTTGTTGAACATCTCCACCATGAAGGCCTTGATATCGGCCTTCTCCGCAGCCGTATTGCCGATGCCGGTGGGCGCGTTCACGATATGCTCGAAGCTGTTGTCCAGGAACGCCTTCATGGCATACACCGGAGCGAGCTGCTCGTCGGGGTGATAGACTTTCGCATCACCCAGGTATTGCTGGCCGAGCGCACCGAACGTGACGTTCGGTGCGAAGAAGTTGGCGCCGTAGCGCGCACCGTAGTTGGGATGGATGCTGTAGTTGAGCAGCGGCACGCTGTTGCCGATGCTGTTGCCCAGGAACCAGGTCTTGGTGGCCGGTAATCCCGCATGTCTCCGCAGGTATTCGAAAATGGTCGGGTTCAGCGGCTTCTGCTGGAGGCCTTGTGTGGCGGCCGTGCTTCCTTGGAGCAGCGAGTTCAATCCGCCGAAGTGGCCCGTGCTCACCGCGCGCATCTCTCGGAACAAGGTGCCCTGGGACTGTAACGTCTGGCCGAGGATCGATGGGATCGGATTGATGCCACCGAGGCCGGTGCCGTACACGATCTTCATTTCGGGCGGCGTGCCGTTGAGCAGATTATACATCACGTTGCCCTCGTAGGGTTCGTTCTGGCTATCGGCCAGATAGCGTTGCAACACGCTCTCCTGCTGGCGCACGCCGCCGGCGAAGAGCACGAAGACCACATGCTGCGCCATGCCGCCACCGCTGGCCGCGAAGAGGCGGCCGCTCGGAAGGATGTATGGTGCCGCGAACATCGCCGCCGCTGCGGCACCGGTCTGTCGGATGAATTTCCTGCGGTCCATGGACGTGGGGTTCAGTAGTAGAGGTACTCGTTGCTGAGGGCGAACGAGAAGTAGACCAGCTCGGGCGTCACGTTGGGATCGGCCTCGATCATGTTGCGGAACCAGGTGCGCTCGGCCTCGGAAGGGTCGCGCACCAGGAAACGGTTGTAGGTCCCATGCACGAACGCGTCGATGTCCGCGCGCATCACGGTATCGCTCGGGATGATCACCCCGGGCTTGTTCATGAAGTTGCTGATGATCACCTCCCGCGCCAGCTCCTTATCGCCGATGCTCTCGATGCACTGCCCGAGTTCGAACAGGTCGTTAGCGGATAGCGCGGTCTGGAAGAGATTGGCGTGCAAGATGGCCGCGTACTCCTCGTTGGTCTTCTCTTGATCCTTGTTCGGACTGGGCGGACGCAGGTCCACTTGGTCCAATTCATAGATCGGTTCCTTGCGGCAGGCGCTCTGGGGCAGCGCCGCCAGCAGCAGGAGCGGAAGAAGGAGGTGACGGCGTTGCATGGCGCGGGAGGGTCCCTGGGTCACTCCGCCATTGCGGCTACGGTCGCCTCAGGAGGCGTTGTGTGCTGGCCAGGGGTGCGGGTGAGGAGGATGCCTGCGATGATCGCGACGATCAGCAGCGCTTGTACGAGGGTGCGGTTCTTCGGTTCCATGGTGTTTGTGTTTGGTGTTCGGTGTCTATGGTATGTTGGCGTATTCGTCCGTGGTGAGGATGGCGCGTTGCAGCTTCTGCAGGTCCAGGTCCTGGGTGAAGCTGTTCATCGCCGTGTAGGTTTCGTAGCTGTTGGGCTCGCGGCCCATGAAGGTCACGTAGCACCAGCGCACCAGCCCTTCGAGCGAGCCCATGCTACCGGCCATGATCGCCGCGTACTCGCCTTTGTTCTGGCCGCTCTGCCCGAAGAGGACCCCGGGGCTGTTGCTGTCCACCATGCCATAACCCGTGGCGAACTCGGCGTTGGTGGGGTAGCGCATCATCAGGTTGTCGAACGTGGCGTTCACATAGTTGAAGCTGTTCATGTTGATCTCGTCGTACACGCTGTTCAACACCATGCGCCGCATCACCTCTGTGATGCCGATGAGATGGTCGCGGTAATCCGTACGACCGCGCTTCAATGCGCGCAGGCGGCCCAGTTCACTGTTGGCAGCGTTCAGACCTGCGGTGTTCCCTCCGAGGGAATCGGCCAGCGCCTGTTGTTCCGCGTTCCCGATGAAGCCGTCGATCACCTCATCGCTCACTCCTTCCAGGAACCGCGCCTTGTACAGCTCGTACTGGCGCATGTAGTACTTGTTCGTGTAGCTGCTGTCGTCCGCCAGGTAAGCGGTGCTCGTCATCAGTTTGCTCACCAGCGCTTCGCGCGAAGTCATGGAGAGCGAGGCGCTTTCCAGCGCGTTCACTTCCGCGGTCATCTCCACATCCAGTGGTTCGCGACCCAGGAGATCGATGAAGAGGCGGTTCACGTAGTTCTCCGTGACCACCGTCGGCACGCCCGCATAGTCGGGGGCCTGGTTCCCAGGGATCACTTCCACCTCTTTCTTACAGCCGGACAGAAGAACCAAGGCCCAAACGGCCATTCCGCGCATAGCGGCGCGGAATGCGATGGAACGATGGAGAGGTCCCGGTGCGGAGAACATGCCCGGTTCAACGGGCAGTGGTGGTCAGGGGTGCGGTCCTTCGACGAAGGATCGCTCCGGCCCGACCACCACGGGGATCACGGCTTCAAATAGTCCTGGATCGCCTTCACATATTGCTCGAAGGCTTTGATCCCCTTGGGAGCAAGCTTGCAGGTGGTGAGCGGATAGTTGTCCCGGTAACCTTTGGTGATGGTGATATAGCCCTCGTCCTTCAGCTTGGTGAGTTGCACGCTGAGGTTCCCCCGCGTGGCCCCGGTCTTCTCCAGGATGAAATTGAACTCCGCGCTCTCCACCCCCACCAGCAGGCTCACCACGGCAAGCCGCAGTTGGTTGTGCAGGATGGGATCAAGCGGTGCGAAGGACATCCTCTTGCCGTTTGAGAAGTACCCCGGGAACGATGTAGCCGAGCAACATCGCACCGCAGTAAAGGCCCACCAGTATAGCCGCATCCTGTGTGAACTGCATGGCGATACCGGCCACCCAGAAAAGGATGCCGCCGAGGATCAAGGGCCGGAAGCGTATGATCTGCCCCGTGAGGAAAGTGGGTAGGCCGGTGAGCAGGGTGATGTTCGCCCCTGGATCGATCCCGTTCTTCACCGAGCATACGATCATGATGATCATGGTGATCACGAAGGTGGCCCATACCCAGCCTATGATGCGGTCCATCGGATTGGCCACCTGCTCCTTCCTGCCTTCGCGCGCACCGTGGATGGAGCTGATCAGCCCACCCAGTGCACCGGCTACTCCCCAAGGGATCCCCTGCATCGCAGGTGAACCGTTCGTGCGCAGCAAGTAAGCCGCGATCATGGCCGCGATGAGCAACACCCCCCAAAGAAGGAAGTAGAAGCTCATGCGGGAGAAACTCCTTTTGGCCTGGCCGATCATGCTCTCGATCAGCTTCAGGCTCTCGGCGGGGGTCATGTTTTGTTCCATTGAAATGGTGTTTGATGATGCAAACATAGACTAGTTTATGATATAAACAACAAACACCGAATACTTTTGATCGTGGCCGTCACTCTCCTTCTCGCAGGCGCGACCGGCCTTGTCGGCGCCGAAACCCTTGCTCAAGCGCTCGTGGACGCCCGGATAACCAAGGTGCATGCGCTCGCGCGGAGACCCATGTCCGCTTCACATCCGAAGCTGGAGGCTTGGCTAGCACCCGATCCCGACGACCTGCTCTCCGCGCTTCGACCCGCTGCGGTGGATGCCGTGATCTGCTGCCTGGGCACCACCATTCGGAACGTGGGCGGTGACAAGCAGCGCTTCACCCATGTGGACAAGGACCTGGTGGTGGCGCTCGGACAATGGGCCAAGACGAACGGGGTGCGGACCTTCTGTGTGGTCAGCGCTATGGGCGCCGATGCACGATCTTCCGTCTTCTACAACCGCGTGAAGGGCGAAATGGAAGAGGCGCTAAAAGCGCTTGACCTTCCCGCCTTGTACATTTTCCAACCCTCGATACTCACCGGCCCACGGAAAGAGGTGCGCCGGGGAGAACGTGCCGGGATAGTGGTGATGAACGCCTTGGCCCCCTTGCTGCGCGGTCCTTTGGCCAGTTACCACCCCATGCCGCACCAAGTGCTGGCCGCTGCGTTGCTCAGTGCGGCAACCCGCGGTACAGCGGGCGTGCATGTTCATCGGTACCTGGAGATCCGCGGGCTGGCGGAGGGCTAGAACACCACCGTCTGATCCGCCCGCCCGGAGGCTTGCGCCAGGGCCTCGACCAACCGGTCGCGCTCCTGCGCGAAACGAGCCCGATGCACCTCCGCGACCGGCTCCGCGCTCGGGAACTCTTCGCGGCGGTGGTCCACTTGCTGGCCGTTCTTCCAGAAACGGAAGCAGACGTGCGGTCCGGTGGCCAGGCCCGTGCTGCCCACCTCGCCGAGCACATCACCCTGCGATACCCGCTGCCCTTGCTTCACCAGGATCTTGCGCATGTGCAGGTATTGCGTGCTGTAGGTGCCGTTGTGTCGGAGTTTCACGTAGTTGCCGTTGCCCGCGGTGCGTCCGGCTTTTTCCACCACCCCATCGCCCACCGCGAGGATCGGCGTGCCGTACGGCGCCGCGTAGTCCGTGCCCAGGTGTGCCTTGAACCGCTTCTGCACCGGGTGGAAGCGCTTTCGGCTGAAGCCCGATGAGATCCGACTGAACTTGATGGGCGCTTGTAGGAAGGCCTTGCGCAAACTATTGCCCTCGGCATCGAAGTAGGTGGTGGCTTCCTCCTGGGTGAACCGGAACGCCTCCTTCTCTTTGTCGCCGCTACGATAGCGGGCAGCGAGCACTTCGGGATCTCCGTACCGCTCGCCGTCCACCGTGCGCTCCAGGAACACCACGGTGAACTTGTCCCCCTTCTGGATCCGGTAGAAATCCACCGTCCAGGCGAAGACCTCGGCCAGTTGCATGCTCAGCATCGGGTCCACACCCGCGCGTGCCAGATCGTTGTATAGAGCGCCGGTCACCTCCACTTCCAAGGCGTGGTGCTCCTCCTTGATCGACTTGTGGTGCGTATTCACCGCGAGCGGATCGGCGGTGGCGAAGATCACCTGCTGCACCTGGTCGGCTTCGTAAACGAAGTAGCGCAGTTCACGGTGCTCGTCATCGGTGAAGATGAAGGCGATGGGATGACCGGTGCGCAACTTCCGGACATCGAAGGTGCCCTCGGCCAGGCGCACCAGGCTATCCACCGTGGCGTAATCCACTCCATGTTGCGCCAGTAGATCGCCGAAGGTCGCCCCAGCTCCTACGCGTCCACGTTCCACAATGAAACCGGAAAGCGGAATGCCGTAGGCGCTGGGTGGATCGGGGATCGTGTCCTCGACCACGGCCGAAACCGGCTCCGGCACATACTCCTCACGCGGTGTCAGGTCCACCGTGAGCACGATCACCAACGCCATCCCCAGGAGCGCGACGAGCGAGCCCCACATCCTCAGCTTCCTCATGGTAGGGCAAGAAACAGCACCGCCCCGATAAGAACGCCGGGGCGGCAAGGATCATTTCAACCAGTGATCGGGGAAAGCGGGGCGGTCACTCCTTCGCGATGGGGTGCACCAAGCCCTCGTATTTGTGCAGCTCCATCTTGATGGAACCTACGAGCACCTTGGCCTGCGCGAGCACGGGAATGTGGTTGCCGTCGTCGGTGATCCACACGTTGAGGTCCTCGTTCGTTTCGAAGATGCGGCCTTCCTGCACGATGGGCTGGAACTTCAGGCAGCGGTATTTGCCGTTGCGCAACTTGATGGTCTCCCTGCCCGAGAAGCGCATGCGCAGCGGCCACACTTCATCATCGAAGAAGCAATCGATGGTGTACTCCTGACCGGGTTGTGCGCTGCCGAAGTCGATGGTGCGGGCGAAGTAGAAGGCGCTGAGCATGTCCTGCACGTGCGGTGGCACATCGTGCGTTACTTCCTTCTGGGTCTTCACTTGCCGCTTGTTCTGTAAGTAGGTATAGTCCTGCGTGAACTCGTAGCCGCCTTCGCTCACGCTCCGCTGAAAGAGCCAGGGGAACACCCCGTCGCGATCGAAATAGGTGTCGTAGCGGTCGTCCACTTTGAAGAACCAACTGAACGCTCCGAGACTACGACCCACCCCTTTCGCATGGAGCAACTTGCGACCCTGCATGGTGATGTCGCTCTCCTGTAGTTCGATCACGGCCTCACCAGCGTCCAAGGCGCCATAGTGTACCACGTACGTGAGCTTCTCGCCGACTTGAAAGGCGTTGTGTTGCAACCTACGCAAGGACACCTCCCCTTTCGGGGTCGAAGGAGCTTGTGCGAAACCAAGGCCGAAGGCGGAGAAGCCCACGACAAAGACCAACGAAAGACGCGTCATGGCCTGCGGAACGCAAATGGGGTGCCGAACGGCCGCAACAAGCTCCTTGCTTCTAGCCACAAGCTTGTTCACGGTATCAAGCTTGTGGCTAGAGGCTTGCGGCCGCATCAGACCACGATATTCACGATACGCTTCGGCACCACGATCACCTTCTTAGGCGCTTTGCCCTCCAGGCGGCTTTGCACTTCGGGGTTGGCGAGCACGGCGGCTTCCACGCTCTTCGCATCCAGCCCTACGGGAAATTCCAGTTGCAGGCGGGTTTTGCCGTTGAAGCTGATCGGATAGCTGAAGTTGTCCTCCACTAGATGTTGGGCATCCCATTGGGGCCATTGTGCCCCGGTCACACTTTCGGCATGGCCCAGCAGGCTCCATAGCTCTTCGGCGATATGCGGGGCGAACGGTGCCAACGCAACGGTGAGCGGCTCCAGCACGGCACGCTTGGTACACTTCAGGGCGGCCAACTCGTTCACGGCGATCATGAACTGGCTCACACTGGTGTTGAAGCTCATCTTCTCGATGTCCTCGGTCACTTTCTTCAATGTCGCATGTAAGACTTTCAACTCAGACTTGGAGGCCTCCTCTTCGGACACGGTGAACGATTCACTGATTCCTGATTCCTGATTTCGGGCATCAGGATGGAACAGGTTCCAGAATTTCTTCAGGAAACGGCTGGTGCCTTCGATGCCGTTGGTGTCCCAGGGCTTGCTCTGCTCAATGGGGCCAAGGAACATCTCGTACAACCGCAAGGTGTCCGCGCCGTACTTCTCGATGATGTCGTCGGGGTTCACCACGTTGAACTTCGACTTGGACATCTTCTCGACCGGCCTGTTTGCCAAGAAAGTATTGTCCCACTTGAAGAAGAAGGCATCGCGGAACTCCGGTAGTGCATCAGCAGCCTTTTGAACATCCACGGTCCCTACCGAACCAGGAATGATATTCTCAATCGGGACAAGAACACGACTTGTTTCGAACGTGTCACTCGACATCATCCATGCGTTCATCCATGCTCGTGCTGAACTGTCTTGGATTGCTTCCTGAGGATGCTCGCGATTGAAGCGGGCCACTTCAGCTTCATAGTTTCGTTTGAACAAATCCCTTTGCTCTGTGCCACCTTCAGGCAATAGAGCCAAGTAGTATTCGTAAGACCAGTAGATCTTTGTTTGTGGTCTGGGATGGGGGCCTGCATTCTGGGACTCTGGCTTCCATCGCAACAATTCCGCCGACACCCCCTGGATCATCCCCTGGTTCACCAATTTCTTCGCCGGCTCATCAAAGGGCAACCAACCGCGGTCGTTCAGGAACTTGGTCCAGAAGCGGAAATAGAGCAGGTGGCCGGTGGCGTGCTCGCTGCCACCCACGTAGAGATCCACTTGCTGCCAGTAGTTGATCGCTTCCGACCCAGCGAAGCGGCCTTCGTTCTGCGGATCCATGTAGCGCAGGAAGTACCAGCTGCTGCCCGCCCAGCCGGGCATTGTCGTCGTCTCATACGGCAGGCCCTTGTAGTTCCAGTTCGTAGCGCGCGCAAGGGGTGGCTCGCCATCTTCTGTTGGTAGGAACTTGTCCACTTCCGGAAGTACCACGGGTAGATCGCCTTCGGCCACGCCATAAGGCACACCGTCCTTGTAGTAGATCGGGATCGGCTCGCCCCAATAGCGCTGGCGACCAAAGGCGGCATCGCGCAAACGGAAGTTGATGCGGCGCTCGCCTACGCCTTTCGCTTCGAGCTCATCGATCGCACGCGGGATGGCATCGGCCACCTTCAGCCCGTTCAGGAAAACACTATTGGTGAGCGTTGCCTCCTTGCTTTCGTCGGCGCCGGTGCTGATGTCCCAGTTCTCCGTAACGGCGACGAACGGGATCTTGAAGTGCGTCGCGAAATTCCAGTCGCGCTGATCGCCAGCGGGCACGGCCATCACGGCGCCGGTGCCATAGCCGCCCAGCACGTAGTCGCCCACCCAGACAGGGATATCGAGATGCGTGAACGGATGCTTCACGTACGCTCCGGTGAACACGCCGCTCACCTTCTTCACATCGGTGAGGCGTTCGCGCTCGCTGCGGTTCTTGGCTTGCGTGACGTAGGCCATCACTTCCGCGCGGTTCTCCGCCGGTGTGATCTTCTCGATCAGCTCATGCTCCGGTGCGAGCGTGACGAAGCTGACGCCGAAGATGGTGTCGGGTCTCGTCGTAAAGACTTCAATGGCCTCGCTGCGCTCGGCCATTGCAAAGCGGATCAACGCACCCTCGCTCCTGCCGATCCAATTGCGTTGCGCCTCCTTGATGCTCTCGCTCCAGTCGAGGTCGTTCAAGCCGTCGAGCAGGCGTTGTGCGTACGCGGTGATGCGCATGCTCCACTGCGGCATGCGCTTGCGTTCCACGGGATGTCCGCCGCGCTCGCTCACGCCGTCCTTCACTTCATCATTGGCGAGCACGGTGCCCAGGGCGGGGCACCAGTTCACCCAGGCCTCGCTCAAGTAAGCCAGTCGGAAGCGCAGTAGGATCTGCTGTTGGTGCTTCTCGCTGAACGTCGCCCAGTCGCTGTGGCTGAACTGCGTGAGCGGATCCAATTCCTCGTTACCGGTGATCGCGCTATCATCCTCACCGGTCCAACCATGCTTCTCGAAGCGTTCCACCAATTCCTGGATCGGCCGTGCCTTCTGCGCGGCGTGGTCGTACCAGCTCTCGAAAAGCTGGAGGAAGATCCACTGCGTCCACTTGTAATAGGTGGGATCGCTGGTGCGCACTTCGCGGCTCCAATCGAAGCTGAAGCCGATGCGATCCAACTGTTCGCGATAGCGTGCGATGTTCACCTCCGTGGTCTTCGCGGGATGCTGGCCCGTCTGGATGGCGTACTGTTCCGCGGGCAGGCCGAAGGAATCGTAGCCCATGGGATGCAGCACGTTGAAGCCACTGTGCCGCTTG
The DNA here is from genome assembly GCA_017987895.1 of Flavobacteriales bacterium. Taxonomy (GTDB): domain Bacteria; phylum Bacteroidota; class Bacteroidia; order Flavobacteriales_F; family PHOS-HE28; genus PHOS-HE28. The sequence goes on from JAGNSU010000009.1 coordinate 27,424, forward strand.
TAGCGCGCTACGATGTCGCTGGCGATGTAGCCGAGCGGATGGCCCACGTGCAAGCCGGCACCGCTGGGATACGGGAACATGTCGAGCACGTAGTACTTGGGCTTCGCGGTGTCGTTCTCCACCCGGTAGGTCTTCGCGTCCTTCCAGTGCTTCCGCCACTTCTCCTCGATCCGCTTGTGCTCGTAAGCCATGGTGCGAAAGTAGAAGGCCGGTTGTCAGTTACGGGTTGTCAGTTGTCGGGCGCGGGGAGGTCTGTGGGGGGGTTATCGCCGCCCCTACCTTCGCCGCCGATGGCCATGGACCGCATCTACCGCACCCGCGTGCGCACCGCTACGGCGGGCACGGTGATCGGGATCGCGCTCGTGCTCTTCATGCTGGGGGTGCTGGGTTTCCTGGTGCTGAACGCCCGCGCATTGGAGCGCTATTTCAAGGAGAACGTGCGCGTGGAGGTCTTCCTGAAGCGCGGCTTGAAGGAGCAGGATGTGATGCAGTTCCGCAAGGAGCTGGACACCGAACCTTGGACCCTCGAAACGCGCTACGTGACCGCCGATGAGGCCGCCGAGCAGTTGAAACAGGACTTGGGTGAGGACTTCCTCGGTGTGCTGGGGAGCAATCCCCTGTTGGCCAGCATTGAGTTGCGCTTGAACGCGGACCATGCGCATCCCGACAGCCTGAAATGGATCGTGGAGCACCTGCAGCAGGACAGCCGCTCGCACGAAGTGGCCTACAACGCCGCGGTGGTGCGGAACATCGAGAACAACATGAACAAGCTGGGGCTGGCGGTGCTCGGCTTCAGTGCGCTGCTGTTGATCATCGCCGTGGCGCTGATCAACAACACCATCCGCCTGGCCATTTACAGCCAGCGCTTCCTGATCCGCACCATGCACTTGGTGGGCGCCACGCGTTGGTTCATCAAGAAACCTTTCCTCGGGCAGAGCCTCTGGCAGGGGATCCTGAGCTCCGTGCTGGCCATCGGCCTGCTGGTTCTGGCGCTGCGGCTGGTGCTTCGTTACGTACCGGATCTGCTCGCTTTCACGGATGCCACTGTGCTGGGCGCCCTTTTCGGTGGCGTGCTGGTGCTGGGCCTGGTCCTTTCGCTCACCAGCACGTGGTTCGCGGTGCGGCGCTACATTCGCATGAATTCCGAGGACCTGTACTGGAGTTGAGCATACGAGCATGGCAGCGAACAACGACAACGAAATGCCCTTCACCCGGACCAACTACCGGTTGCTGATCATCGGCTTGGTGGTGGTGGTGGCGGGCTTCATCCTGATGAGCGGCGGTGGCAGCGGCGACCCGAAGGTCTTCGATGCGGAGGAGATCTTCAGCGTGCGCCGGATCACCGTCGCACCGATCGTGGCATTGATCGGCTACCTCTTCATCGCCTACGCCATCCTGAAGCGGCCGTCGGCCTAGGCTACCTAGCCTTCCATGACGACACTGGAGGCGATCGTCCTCGCCATCATCGAGGGCCTTACTGAATTCCTTCCGGTGAGCAGCACCGGCCACATGATCATCGGCTCCACGCTGATGGGCATCGCGCAGGACGATTTCGTAAAACTCTTCACCGTGGCCATCCAGTTCGGGGCGATCCTGAGCGTGGTGGTGCTCTATTGGAAGCGCTTCTTCCAGAGCTTCGATTTCTACCTGAAGCTCTTCGTGGCCTTTATCCCAGCGGTGATCGCTGGCCTGCTGTTCAAGGACCGGATCGATGCCCTGCTGGAGAACGTGACCGTGGTGGCCATCGCCCTGCTGGTGGGTGGTGTGGTCTTCCTTTTCATCGATCGTTGGGCGCCGGGCGGAACGGATCGCTCCCCGACCACCGTGAACTTCAAGCAGGCCTTTTTGATCGGCTGTTTCCAATGTCTGGCGATGGTGCCGGGCGTCTCCCGCTCGGCCGCCACCATCATCGGAGGCACCAGCCAGGGCCTCACGCGCACCCACGCGGCGGAGTTCAGCTTCTTCCTAGCCGTGCCAACGATGTTCGCCGCAACAGTGAAGTCCATCTACGATTACATCAAGGATGGAGGGACCATCACCTCCGAGCACCTACAGGTGTTCGCGATCGGCAACGTGGTGGCCTTCATCGTGGCGATCATCGCGATCCGTTCGTTCATCACCTATTTGACGAAGCACGGGTTCAAGGCCTTCGGTTGGTACCGCATCGCCGTGGGGGGCTTGATCCTCTTACTGGCCGCGTTGGGCATACCCCTTCAACTGGTGGGATGATCCCGGCACCTGTGGGGCTGAACGAGCCCGTCGATCTGGAGGCCGGTGGCCTTCTCTTGGTGGACAAGCCCGTGACCTGGACCAGCTTCAATGCGGTCGCCAAGATCCGCAGCGCCATGCGCGCCAAGGCCGGGCACAAAATGAAGGTGGGGCATGGCGGCACGCTCGATCCGCTGGCCAGCGGTCTATTGATCCTCGGGTTCGGGCGGGGCACCAAGTCCCTGCTCCAACTGACCGGTTTGGACAAACGCTACACCGGAACACTGACGCTCGGGGGGATCACCCCCAGCCAAGATGCTGAGACCGAGGTGGTGGAACAAAAACCTTGGGCGCATCTGGATGAAGCCTCCGTGCGGAACGCATTGGCCCGCTTCGTCGGCCCTTTGCAACAGCGTCCCCCGATCTATTCGGCCAAGCACCACCAGGGTGAACGCGCCTACTGGAAGGCCCGGGATGGCCGCGAAGCGGAGATGGAACTCGCCAGCGTGCTTGTACATCGCCTCGAGTTGCTTTCCATCGATGGACCACTTGTCACCTTCGATACGACCGTGAGCAAGGGCACTTATGTACGCACACTTGCCCACGATATCGGCCAGGTGCTCGGCTGCGGGGCCTATTTGAGCGCATTGCGGCGCACGCACATCGACCGCTATGATGTGGCCGATGCACTGGACCCCATGGCTTGGGCCCAACGCATCGCTCCGCGCGGCTAAAATCGACCTATTTCTCTGACGGTCAGTGCAATTAACGCTGGCTTCACGATCGCACTATCTTCGCCGCCCCTAAACGGCTGGCCCGTAAGCCATTCTTCACACCATGAAGCTTACTTCCTTCAAATTCGTGCTCCCCAAGGAGCAGATCGCCCTCTACCCCACCAAGGACCGCGACGGCAGCCGCCTGATGGTGCTGGACCGCAAAACGGGCAAGATCGAGCACAAGAAGTTCAAGAACATCATCGACTACTTCGAGGAAGGCGACACCTTCATCGTGAACGATACCAAGGTGTTCCCAGCCCGCATGTGGGGCAACAAGGAGAAGACCGGCGCCAAGATCGAAGTGTTCATGCTGCGCGAACTGAACCGCGACAGCCTGCTGTGGGACGTGATCGTGGATCCCGCCCGCAAGATCCGCATCGGCAACAAGCTCTACTTCGGCAAGGACGATGAGCTCGTCGCCGAGGTGATCGACAATACGACCAGCCGCGGCCGCACGCTGCGCTTCCTGTTCGACGGCACCTACGAAGAGTTCAAGACGGCCATCACCGAGATGGGCGAAACGCCGCTGCCGCGCTACATCAAGCGTGAGACCGAGGCCAGCGACGCCGAACGCTACCAGACCATCTACGCCCAGAACGAGGGCGCTGTCGCCGCACCGACCGCCGGCCTGCATTTCAGCCGCGAGCTGATGAAGCGGATGGAACTGAAGGGCATCCACTTCGCGAACGTCACCCTGCACGTCGGCTTGGGCACTTTCCGCCCGGTGGAAGTGGAGGACCTCACCAAGCACAAGATGGACAGCGAGCAGGTGATCATCACCCAGGAGGCTTGCAACATCGTGAACAAGGCGAAGGACGCCAAGAAGAAGGTGTGCTGTGTGGGCACCACCACCATGCGCGCCATCGAGAGCAGCGTGAGCACGGAGAACCACATGAAGCCGTACAACGGGTGGACGAACAAGTTCATCTTCCCGCCCTACGATTTCAGCATCGCCGACCGCATGGTCACCAATTTCCACATGCCCGAAAGCACCCTGTTGATGCAGGTGGCCGCCTTCGGGGGGTATGACAATGTGTGGAACGCTTACAAGGTGGCCATGAAGGAGAAGTACCGCTTCTTCTCGTACGGCGATGCGATGCTCATCCTCTAATGCGTTGAACCGCCACGACGCCACGAACGAAGCGGTTGCGCTACGTGGCGGGTCCTTGGCGTCCTTTGCGCCGTGGCGGTGAAAGACCCTTCCTTGTCGCGTACCGCGATCATCGTAGCTGGCGGTAGCGGCAAGCGCCTGGGCGGGCCGGTCCCGAAGCAGTTCCAGATGATCAAGGGGCGTCCGCTCTTGATGTGGACGATCGAAGCCTTTCATCACTTCGATGCGTCGATGCCGATCATCGTCGTGCTGCCGGAAGCGCACTTCGACATCTGGAAAGCGCTCTGCATGGGCCACCGCTTCTTGCTCGAACACCAGGTGGTGGCCGGTGGCGAACAGCGCTTCCACAGCGTGAAGGCGGGACTCGACAAAGTGAAAGGCGATGGGCTCGTCGCCGTGCATGATGGGGTGCGTCCGCTGGTGAGCAAGGAACTTATCACGCGTTGCTTCGCCGCCGCGCATGAACATGGTGCGGCGGTGCCTGTCGTGCCCGTCGTACCGAGCATACGCGAGACCACTCCCGAGGGCAGTCGCGCGCTGGATCGCTCGAAACTTCTGGCCGTGCAAACGCCCCAATGCTTCCACGCCGACCTCTTGCGCAAGGCCTTCGCGCTGCCCTACGATCCCGCCTTCACCGATGAAGCAACGCTGGTCGAACGTCTCGGCCTGAAAGTGAGCTTGGTGGAGGGCGAGGAGCGCAACATCAAAGTGACCACGCCATCGGACCTGCGCGTAGCGGAACTCCTCATCGGCTAACCTCTATCCCAGGCTTCCCGCCTGATGCGGTATGCCGACCTTTACCACATGGCCAGCCAAGTCGATATCCGCACTCTCGCCCGCGAGCAAGTGATCCAGCACAACACGATATGATGAACAACACCCTACGAACGCTATCGCTCCATGGGATGCGGTTGACCTACTGCGTGCTGCTACTCCTGGCCTTTTTCCCTTGCGTACCTGTGGCCGCCCAGTGGAACTCGATCCAGACACGCCCTACGCCGATCACGCTCAGTTCGGTGCGCTTCTTCAACGCCAATACCGGCATTGCGGTAGGAGGATATGGCACGCTCATCAGGACCACCGATGCCGGTGTCACTTGGTCGCACGTCGCGTCCGGTACAGAGCAGTGGCTCACGCGGATCGCCATTTTGGACGCGCAGACGGCCGTGGTCTGCGGCGACTATTCCACCGTGATCAGGACCACGGACCAGGGGCTCACCTGGACGACCGTTACTACCCCCGGGCCGCTGGACACTTACCACGACATGAGCTTTCCCACACCACTCGTGGGCTACCTCGGGTCCTCCTCGAACTCGACGAATTCCCTATTGAAGACCCTGGACGGTGGTCTCTCCTGGTCCATCGTTCCACTCGCTGCAGCGAACAATATCTGGTCCGTGTTCTTCCTCACCGACCTCCTCGGCTATGCTGGCGTGAACGACGGCAAACTGATGCGGACAATGGACGGCGGTACTTCATGGGCCGAGGTCTACGATGATCAGAACAACATCGATCTGATCTATTTCCGCAATGCCAGCCTCGGCTTTTTCGGCACTTCCGCAGGACTGCGAAAAACCACCAACGGGGGTACGAACTGGGGGGGGCTGTACCAGGACCAGGGAAAAGTGTACTCGATGTGGCACACCCCTGGATCCAACCTTCTTTTCGCTGGCGGGACCTATGGGACCGTCGCGCGCACGGACACGAACGCGCTTTTCTGGACCCCCTTGTTCTCGTTGCTTGACCCGTTCGACATCCAGGGCCTCTGCTCGCCCTCGGACTCCTTGGTGATCGCGGTAGGCTCCGCCGGGTTGATCTACCGCTCCACCAATGCCGGCGGGGTGTGGACCAAGATCCAGACCGGATACCCTTACACGATCCGCGACGTCCACTTCCGCGATGACTCCCTGGCCTTCTCTTGTGGAGAGCGTGGGACCATCCTGAAGACAACGGACGGATTCTGGAATGAAAGCCGCAAGAACGACAATGCGAACGTGATCCTGTACCGAATAAAGTTCCCTTCACCGGACACGGGGTTCGCCTGTGGGACGGGACGGCGGATCCTACGTTCCATCAATGGGGGTTCAAATTGGTCGCTCGCACTACCATCGATCCCTGGAGGCTCTCCGATCGTGGACATCGAGTTCGCCGGGAACGGGGTCGCTTACGCATGCATGCGCGATGAGGAGTTGATCGTACGCACCCCGGATGGGGGCAGCACATGGGATACGATCCATCGCGTGCCCGCCGCGCTCCCGGACCTGAACGACCTTCACCTCATCAATGATTCCACACTGCTCCTGGCCGGCACCGCCGGCGTGCTGATGCGCTCCACGGATGCAGGCGCCAGTTTTCAACCGTGTACGGTCGTGGGCGGAAACCCCTCTGCGAACATGTTGGAATTCGAGTTCCCTTCCCCAATGATCGGATACGTGCGTAGCGGGAACAACCTCTATATGCGGACCACGGACGGAGGCATCACTTGGACACCTTTTCCGTTCCCGCTCGGGTACCTCAACGACCTCCAGTTCATCAATGATAGCGTGGGATATTTCCTTGCAGGAGATCGACTCTTCTGGACGAACGACGGAGGAAGCACACTTGCCTCGCAGCCCATCCCGAAGGGTTTCGACATGTTCCAGATCCACGTGAACACGGCGGGAACGGTCTATCTCTTCGGCGTGAACGGAGCCATCCTGACCAACGATAGCGCAGTGACGGCCACAGTGTTGGAACGGCCACTCCCGACCTCCGAAGCGTTAGCGATGTCCGTATACCCGAATCCGTCATCGGCCGAATTCACCATTGCGCTCGATCCGGACATTGTGGATGACACAGCGGAACTGATGATCACCGACATTTCAGGTCGCGTCCTTTACAGGTCTCTGGTGGCGCGTCAAGCGCGGCTCACCTTGAACCTCCATTCGCTGAAGTACGGTGTCTATCTCATTCATCTACTGAGCGGCACCGAGAGGTTCACTACCCGATTGGTCCGATCGGGACCACTGGAACAACCCTGATCGACCGCACAAGTCAACGCCACAACCCGGTACCCCGACCTTTACCACATGGCCAGCCCCGTCGACATCCGCACCCTTGCGCGCGAGGAAGTGATCCTGCTCGTGGAGGAGTTGGGCGAAAAGCCCTACCGGGCCAAGCAGCTCTGGGAATGGCTTTGGAAGAAGCACGCGCATAGCTGGGACGCCATGAGCGATCTGCCCAAGGCCTTCCGCGCGGAACTGGCGGAACGCTTGCTGCTGCGCCCCTTGGTATTGGCCGAAGAGCAGCGCAGCGAGGACGGCACGGTGAAATGCGCCTTTCGCACCTGGGACGGCCATGTGGTGGAGGGTGTGCTGATCCCAACGCCTACCCGGCTCACCGCGTGCATCAGCAGCCAGATCGGATGCAGCCTTTCATGCACTTTCTGCGCTACGGGCAAGCTCAAACGCATCCGCAACCTCGACGCGGCGGAGATCGTGGACCAGGTGGTGCTGATCAACGCATTGGCGGAGAAGTACTACAAGCAGGGCCTCACGAACATCGTGTACATGGGCATGGGCGAGCCATTGCTCAACTATGCCAATACGATGCGCAGCGCGGAACGCATTTGCGCCGAGGACGGCCTGGGCATGAGCACGCGCCGCATCACCGTGAGCACGGCGGGCATCGCCAAGATGATCCGCAAGCTCGCGGACGATGATGCCAAGTTCAACCTCGCCCTCAGCCTGCATGCCGCGAACGATGCCAAGCGAGATCGGATCATGCCCATCAACGAGGAGAACTCCTTGGGCGACCTGAAGGATGCGTTACGTTATTACACCCGCAAAACCCGCAGAGCCGTCACCTTCGAGTATATCCTGCTGCGTGGCTTCAACGATTCACTGGCCGATGCCCAGGAACTGGTGCGCTATGCCAGCGACGTGCATGCCAAGGTGAACCTGATCGAGTACAACCCGATCGATGGTGGTGGCTTTGGCCGGACCGACCCCAAGGATGCGGAGGCGTTCCAGCAATACCTCGATCAGAAGGGGATCATCGCCCGGATCCGAAGAAGCCGCGGCCGGGATATCGATGCGGCTTGCGGACAGCTCGCCAACAAGAACGAGCCGGCATTGAAAGAAGGGGAACGGGTGATGAAGTGAATGCGCTCCCCGCCGCTCGCGGCGGCGCTCAGAACCCTAGTCCCACCTTGAGCCCCAGGAAGAACACCGGCACGATATCACTGCTGGCCTCCTCCGTGTAGATATAGTCGATCGGGTCGCTGGTGAGGTCCAGCGTCTCCTTCACCAGGTTCAGGTCCCGACTACGCATGCCGACCCCTCCGTAAATATCGAACAGCCAATTGCTGGACGCGCTTAGGAGCTGATAACCGGCGAGCAATCGAATGTCGTTGTAGATCTTCTTGTCGGTGTGTTTTGTTGTACCGATGCTACCATCGGGCTCGACCTCCTTGATGTTCTTGACATACTCCACGTGCGCGAACTCGAGCTGATTGTACCAGCCTTGGGGTTCGAAGTCCACTTGGTGGTACCAACGCAGGCCAACATGATACGTGGGGCGGGCGATGATGTCGGTCCCTCCGCCGTAGTCGTCGGCATCACCGCCACCGAAATTCAAATTCAAGTAGTCCCGCCAGGTGAATCCCAGTCCCAGCTCCACGCTCAAGCGCGGCGTCAATGCGCGTTCGTAGTGGATGGGTATCTCGCCCCGGAAGAAGAGAAGGGGGTTGATCTTGATAGCGTTCTTCACGCACTTCACCGTATCCCACTGGGCGCTCACCATGTCCTTGTAGAGGATCACCTGGGGCTTCTGCTTCACGGGCTTATCCTGCGCCAGTGCTTTGGGTGCGGGACAGCCTAGGATCGAAAGCGCCAGAAGCCAGCCGGGAAGAAAGGGGCGGAACGACATGCCGGACGAAAGTAAGGCGCCATACGCGCACAGCCCGCATCCGGGGGGGCGAAACACACCGGGTGCCCACGCCGGTTCGCCATCTTTGCGCCCTCCCAGAGGATCGGGACGAAGACGCATGCCCACTCTTGCCGAGGTACAACGGCCCATCGCCGCGGAAATGCAGGTGTTCGAGACCCGCTTCCGCGAGGCCATGCGGAGCCGCACGGCGCTACTGGACCGCGTGATGCACTACATCGTGAAGCGCAAGGGCAAGCAGATGCGGCCCATGTTCACCTTGCTCAGCGCGCGTTTGTTCGGACCGGTGAACGACAACGGATTCACCGCCGCCAGCTTGATCGAGCTGTTGCATACGGCCACCCTGGTGCATGACGATGTGGTGGACGGCAGCCCGTTACGCCGGGGATTCTTCAGCATCAACGCCTTGTGGAAGAACAAGATCGCCGTGCTGGTGGGCGATTACCTCTTGAGCCGCGGCCTGCTTCTCGCGGTGGAGAACCGCCAGTTCGAACTGCTGGGCATAGTGAGCCGTGCGGTGAAAGAAATGAGCGAGGGCGAGCTGTTGCAGCTCGAGAAGGCCCGGGGGCTCAACTTCAGCGAGGAGGTGTACTTCGATATCATCCGCCAAAAAACGGCCAGCTTGATCGCCGCCTGCTGCGCCAGCGGTGCCCATGCCGGGGGTGCCTCCACCGATGAAGTGGAACGTATGCGCTCCTTCGGCGAACTCGCCGGTATCGCTTTCCAGATCAAAGACGACCTGTTCGACTATCCTGGAGGGGGCATGGAAGGCGCCACTGGTAAGCCCACCGGTCTGGACATCAAGGAACGCAAGCTCACCCTCCCCTTGATCCATGCCCTGCACCAAGTGCCGGAAAGCGATCGGCGCTGGATGGTACGCACCGTGAAAGCCACTCGCCAGGATGCCAAGGAAGTGGCGCGCGTGGTGCAGCGCGTCGTGGAAGCGGGGGGGATCTCCCATGCCCGGAAACGCATGCTGCACTACCGCGACCAGGCCCTGGTGGTCCTCCATACCTTTCCAGACAACGATGCGCGCCGATCCCTGGAAGGGTTGGTGCAGCTCACCGTCGACCGCGAGAAATGAGGTCCGCTCCGTTGCTTTTCACATTGGTGCTGGCGGCCTGTGACCCGACCCCGGCACCACGACCCGCTGAACCCGCAGAGGCGGATAGCTTGCCGGCTCCGCACGAGGACACTTATACCGAGACCATGCCCGATGGCACCCGTTTACAAGGAGGCATGCACAATGGCGCGCGCACCGGCATTTGGCGCAGCTTCACGCCCGACGGCAAATTGCTGAGCCAGACCGAGTACAGAGAGGGCGAACCCCATGGACCTTCGGTCGTGTTCCATCCGAACGGGGGCGTTTACTATACCGGCGATAACCATCACGGCAAGCCCGTGGGCGACTGGCGGTTCCAGGATGAGCAGGGCACCTTGCTGAAGATCGTGGTCTACGACAGCACCGGCCATAAGATCGCGGAACGGTAAGCGCGACCTATCCCGCCATCGGCCCGGTCAAGCGTAATTTCGATCCCCTTTCCCCGACCCCTGTGATCGCCCCGGATGCCATTCAACGCGTGAAGGACGCCGTCCGCGTGGAGGAGGTCGTGGGCGAGTTCGTGGCGCTGAAGCGCAAAGGTCCCCGCTACCTCGGCCTCTGTCCGTTCCACAACGAGAAGACGCCTTCGTTCAACGTGAGCCCCCACCTGGGCATTTACAAGTGCTTCGGATGCGGTGAGAGCGGCGATGCGATCGGCTTCCTGCGCAAGCATGAACATCTGGGCTACGTCGAAGCGGTGCGCTGGCTCGCGAAGCGCTACAACATCGACCTGCCGGAAGAGGAGAGCACACCAGAACAACAACTTGAACACAGCGAGCGGGAGAGCCTCGCCGCCATTCAACGCTTCGCTACGGAGTGGAGCATCGCACAGCTTTGGGACACCGATGAGGGCCGCCGTATCGGCCTCGCCTATTTCCACGAGCGCGGGTTCCGCGATGACATCATCCGCACGTTCCAGTTGGGCTATATACCTGAGATGGGCGCAGCTTTCGCGACCGCTGCGCGCGCGCAGGGGTATGATGCCGAACTGCTGGAGCGCGCCGGCTGGATCAAACGGCGCGAGGATGGCACCGCCTGGGATTTTTTCGCCGGCCGGGTCACTTTTCCTGTGCATGGCCTGAGCGGCCAGGTGATCGCCTTCGGGGCCCGTACGCTGAAGAGCGACAAGAAGCTCCCGAAGTATTTCAACAGCCCGGAGAGCGCGCTGTATGTGAAGAGCCGGTCGCTCTACGGCATCCACTTCGCGAAGAAGTCCATCGCCGATAGCGGCATCTGCTGCCTGGTGGAAGGCTACACCGATGTGATCAGCCTGCACCAAGCGGGCGTACACAACGTGGTGGCCAGCAGCGGCACCAGCCTCACCGAAGACCAGGTGCGTTTGATCAAGCGCTACGCGCAGCAGGTCACCATTCTCTACGATGGGGATCCGGCCGGTATCAAAGCAAGCCTGCGCGGCATCGACCTGATCCTCGCGGAAGGGCTCGGCGTGAAGGTGGTGCTCTTCCCCGATGGCGAGGATCCGGACAGCTTCGCGCGCACCCGTCCGAGCGCAGAGGTGGAAGCGTATATCCGCGACAGCGCGAAGGACTTCCTGGCCTTCAAGACCGAACTACTGGTGCAGGACACCGAGGGCGATCCGGTGAAGAAGGCCGCCGCCATCCACGACATCGTGGAGAGCATCGCCAAGATCCCCGACCAGGTGCTGCGCCAACTCTACATCAAGCAGTGCAGTCGCCTGTTGGATGTGAGCGAGCAGGCGCTGTTGAGCGAGATGAACAAGGTGCTGCGCAAGCAGTACCGCAAACAGATCGGCGGCGAACGGGTCGCAGAAGAAGTTGTCGCACCGGAGCTCGCGCCGCCGCAACCCGAGCCCACCGCCACAGGCACATTGGCGCAGGAGCGCGATCTGCTACGCATGCTGCTCAACTACGGCCACGAACGCATCCTTGTTCCCTTCCAGAACGATGATGGCAGCACCAGTGAAGAAGAGACGACCCTCGCGGAAACGCTCTTCCTGATGCTCGCTGTGGACGATATCCTCTTCGACGAGCCCCTGTTCAAGGAGATCTACATCGACTACCGCCACGCCAGCAACCTGGGCACGGCAGTGGATGGAACACGTTATGCCTCGCACGACGACCAGAACTGGCGGAACCTGTGCATCGACCTGCTCACGGACCGCCACCTGCTCTCTCCCAACTGGAAGGACCGCCATCACATCAGCACCACGCACGAGCGCGACATCCTGCTGGACGCACTGGAGGAGGGTATCGACATCCTGCGCGAACGCCGCGTGGACCGCATGATCCGCGATAAGCAGGAATTGCTGCGCACCGAAAAGGAGGTCGATGCGGTGACCGGACTGCTCACCGAGATACAGATCTTGAACGAGGCCAAGAAAGGCCTGGCGAAGCGCACGGGTCGCGTTGTGGTCGGTTGATAGAACACCAAGCCCCGCGCTAGCTTTCGCCCCGGGATGGACACCACCGACGCGAAAGAGCAGGGCCACCGCACCTTCGCGATGTGGGTGAAGGCGCACACCGCCGATCTTCTGCGCTACGCCAGCGCACGCGTGAAGGAGAAGGCCGTGGCCGAGGACTTGGTGCAGCTCACCTTCGTGGCCGCCTGGGAGACGATGGACCGCTTCGCCGGGGAAAGTTCACCACGCACCTGGCTATTCGCCATCCTGAAGCACAAGCTGGCCGATCACTACCGCCGCGTTTATCGCGAGGGCACACCGGTGTCAGGCATCGACCTGTCCAACGACGAAGAGCCCGGCCGCTACTTCACCACCAATGGGCATTGGGATGGCACCCATGCCCCTGCCGAAGCAGCCGCCTTCGACGATGAGGATCAGCCCGAACGCCTCGACCGTGCCTTGCGGCATTGCCTGGACGCCTTGCCGCCCCATTGGCGCAGCGCGGTGGAAATGAAGTATCTGATGAACAAGGACAGCGGGAAGATCCAGGAGGCGCTCGGCCTATCCGAGACGAACTACTGGCAGCAGCTACATCGCGCGAAACTCAAATTGCGCGCATGCATCCAAAGCCGCCTGAACGAACGAACCCACTGACCCCATGGCCGCGACCTCTACCCACGAGACCCACTGCCGCAAGGCCACGGAACTCATCGAAGTGCGGGAGCTTCGTGCGTTGCACATGCGTGAACGCATCGGGTTGTGGATGCATATGCGGATCTGTGCGGCCTGCCGGGCCTACCGGAAGCAAAGCCGGATGATCGATCGCTGGTTGGAGAAGCGCACCGGCGCGGGCGAGGCCATTGAAAGCCTTGACCTCGAAGCACGGATCATCAACGGGGTCGCACGACGACCGTAACAGTGCCCCCGTGGAGGTTCACCGCATGATGACGAAGCGGCCTGCCATGCGTTCTGCGAGACGATAGGAATAGACTCCGGGCACCAGGTCGTGTACCTCGATCACGGTGATCGAACCCGCACCACCGAGCATTTCGGCATGCACCACGCGGCCACTCGCATCGCGCAATTCGAGAAGTCCACCGGCCCCTGCTGCTTCCACCGGAACGAAGAGGTGGGTCGTCGCCGGGTTCGGATAGGGAACGCCTATCCCCGCAGCGCGCTGTTCTTCCATGAACCCGGTAGACCCGTTGTTCGAAGCCGCCGAGGCGACCTGGTACACTTCGCCATAGGTGCTGCCCACAGACGCTTCGCTCACAAAGACCACGGTCCGGCATTGCGCGATATCCCAGTCGGTCGGCACCGTGTACGCGTAAGTGCGCATGACCGCATCGCCTGCGGACGTGGTGGTCACTTCATCACCCTCTAGCGGGGTGAGGTACGCGCGCAGCACATGGCGATGATCGTAGTTCGGTTGGTTGCCACCAGCCCCGTAATCGGTCTGCCAGCCGGTAATGTGATCCTGCGTGATCAGCACATGGATCCGGTCGTTGCCTGTGGGGCTGTTCGCGGTGTAGTAGAGGTCCGCCGTAACCGTGAGCTCGCGTGTGCCGACGTTGAAGCTATTGGTGACACCGATGTTCACCGGAGCCGGTAGCTGAAGCACCGCATCCACCGCACTGCTCCATGCGCCGCTGGAAAGCAGATCGGTCCCGTTATAGTCCCTACGGTTCACCACGGCAAGTGGGGTGAAGGGTACATTGAAGTGATCGTGCAGGTCCGTGCTCCACATGGTACGGAAGTCGGGCTGCCCTGCCGAAGGGACCGCGAGCGACCCGGCATGCAACCCGACCACCACGACATCCTGCGGATGGGCGTTCATGATGACATTGGAGATGACATGCCCTTCCGGGCAGTTACCGCAATGCAACGCTGTGAACTGTTCCACCAGCGCCTTGCGCGGCTGTGGGTCCTGGCCCACCTGCGCGAACGCGGAGGCCGAGGATATCAGAAGCGCGAATACCAGAACTCCGCTTGGTGTTGCGGATCGGCGAGTGTGGGTCGATCGGAGCATAGGCGCGTGCGATGATGATATGGCCGAGTTCGTAACGCTGCGTGTCGGCCCTGCACTATCAATGGTCGCCTTGCCCGGAAGGACCTGACGATCCTGCTCAGTGCCCCAATGGTGAACGCCCACTATCCGGCTGCGCTGGCGTTGCGTTGCGCTCCAGATGCGTGACGAAGTAGGTGGTCTCACCACGCCACGGCAGTCGTGCATAACGTTCCACATAGTGCAGGTTCACCCGTTCGCCGCTCAACGAAGCTTCTTCGAGCTCGCGGTAGAGCGCATCCTCCCCCGTTTCCACGCTGAAATTGAACACCTCGCTCAATGCGCTGGTCCCCGCGCCTGCGGCACCGAAGGTCTGTAGGTTCATCTGCCCTTCCCAGGTCTTGAACACCATGCCGCGTTTGCTCAATTTGATCACCATGCCGCTGCGGCTGCCTTCGCTGTAGCTCGCGTAGTAAAGGAACAGCACCCACGCGATCAGTAACGCCCCCACTACGAGCAGCAGGCGCCATGCGGTGCGTTTCAACATGCTACCGAACGATCGCTTCGGGGTGGGTGTGGTCGTATCGCTCATGTGCTAAAGATAGGCGTGGAGCCTGGACGTACTTTCGCGGTGTGTCGCACCACGATCATGCGCATGGGCATGCCCACCCACATGCGCCCGCTACCGGGACATTGCGCGCGGCCTTCTTCCTCAACCTGTCCTTCACGTTGGTGGAACTGGCCGGGGGACTGTGGACCAACAGCTTCGCCGTGCTCAGTGATGCGCTGCATGATCTGGGCGATTGCCTGGTCCTAGGCACCGCGTGGTATCTGCAACGCGTGGCTTTGAAGGGACGCGATGCGCACTACAGTTATGGCTATGCCCGCTACAGCATGCTGGGAGGCTGGGGCAGCGCCATGGTTCTGCTCCTCGGCGCGATGCTCGTGTTCGGTGCGGCCATCCCGCGGTTGCTGCATCCGCCGCTGCCCTACACCCAAGGCATGATGGCCCTCGCCGTGTTCGGCCTGGTGATGAACGGCGCCGCCGCGTGGATGCTGCATCGCGGCTCTTCGCTGAACGAACGCGGAGCCTACCTCCACCTGCTCGAGGATGTGCTCGGCTGGGCAGCGGTATTGGTGGGTGCGGTCGCGATGTACTTCACGCGATGGGCGGTGATCGATCCGTTGCTCAGCATGGCCATCAGCGCGTTCATCGCGGTGAACGCCTTGCGCACCCTGCGGGCCGGCACGGGCATTCTCATGCAGCGTTTACCGGAACACGTCGATGCCGAACGCATCCGCACCGCGCTCACCGCACTGCCGCATGTGCGCGATGTACATGACCAGCATGCCTGGTCGCTGGACGGGAACTACGTGGTGCTTACCGTTCATTTGGTGGTGGACACCACTGATGCCGACCTCCTCCGCAGCGTGAAGGAGCAAGCACGCCATGCCTTGCACCACCAGGGCGTGCATCATGCCACCATTGAGATGGAACAGCCGGATGAGGTCTGCGAACTCCAGAGCCACTAGTATGGACCTCCGCAAGTCCATGTTCCGTGGGCTGGCACGTTTGAACAAAGCGCTGCTGCCGAAGTTGTGGAGCAAGGACTTGATCCGGCTTACACCGCTCCAAAAGGCGCTGGTGGCCTACCGCTATTGGGTGACGCGCAACGCGCTCTAGAACAGGCTCAAAAGCACATCGCCCCCGCCGTTCCATAGAACAACGGGGGCGATCGAGAGAAGCGACGATCAGCGCAGCACCAACCTTCGCGAGGCGGAGCCCGTGCTGTTGATCACGCGCAGTACGTAGAGACCGGCGCGCAGCTCGCTTAGATCAAGCACCTGCCGCAGGGTGCGCTGGCCTTCGCTGCGCAAATTGGTGGTGTAGGCGATGCGGCTGTCGGCGTTCAGCACCTCGACACGCAGGTCTTCCAATGGATCGGACGAGCCCAGGTCCATGGTCACGATCCCTTCCGTGGGGTTGGGCAACAGTTCGAAACGATCGAGCCCCGCCATCCGCTCCTCCATACCAACGGTACAATCGACCGATGTGGAGTCGAGCAGCACCACTTCCACATACGCGGTATCTGAGGGACAGAAAGGACTCGTAACGATGTAGGTGTAGATACCTCCACCATTGATCGCCGGGATGATCTCGACCATGTAGCTCCCCAGAATGAACGGACCGGTATACCATGTACCGGATTGGTTCGGCGTTCCCGTAAGCCCCGTGCTCAAGGCGAAAATGGAATCGTTCTCGCACACCTCTACTGTATTGCCAGTACCTGCGCTAGGCGGCACTTCCAATGTTACCGTTACACTCGCGCTTACAGTAGGGCAGGGTGCGGTGCCCGGCAATGTGTAGGTATAGACCCCTTGTTGATCGGCAAGCGGGTTGAACTGTGGCCCATGGTTCTGCCCATTGAACGACCATTGGCCACCGGGATCGGGCGTACCTCCCAAATAAGAGAACAGGGTTATGGGTGCCCCTCCCTGGCACACACTGGCATAGCCTGACGTGCCGGGGTCGTTCGTCTGCGGCACATACTGCACATAAACCTGCTGGTACGCAGAGGTGCAGGGTGGTAAAACCTCGATGGAATAGGTGTAATACCCCTCCAGTGACACACCCGGATCGAAGGTCGCGCTACACGGCTGGTTCAAGGGATCGGTCCAGGACCCGCCGGGGTCCGCACCGGTGAGCAGCGTGAACAAGTTGAAGTTGGGGTCAGAGGTGCATACCGTGTCGGAGCCGAACTGTCCAGCATCCGGATTGACACCGGCCGTCACCACCTTCGCGATGGTCTCAGTATCCACGATCGTACCGTTCACATCCATCTGGATGATGAAGGTGTAGGAGCCGGGCGCGTACGGTCCGAACGGCCCTACCGGCTGGCTGAAACTGGCCGGGCCTCCGCCCGGCGAAACCAAGAGCGGAATGGTAATGGTGTTACCGACTTGGCTGTAGCCGAACGATTGCGGCGATGCACCACCGGGAATGTTGCCGTTGATGGTGATCATCACTAGGTTGCACTCCGAGATGTTGTTCGGGCTGAACGTGACACTGGTGAGTTGGCCCTGCCCGGAGCAGAGCGAAGCGAAGGACACGATGCCGGTGACGAGCGTAAGGGTGCGGAGCATGAATGGCTTTCTTTTGTCGACCGCAAGGTAATAGGGCGGGACCAAGTTGTGCCACCACCTTCGCCGTCAATGAGGCACATCGCATTGTGGACAGCCTTGATCGTATGGGCCCTCGGGCCAGCGGTGGCGCAGGGGTTGTTGGTCAATGAAGTGTGTCCCATCTGCCCGCTGGTCCCCGGTGCGAAGGGGTGGGTGGAGCTCATCAATAACGGGCCGACCACGGTCGAATTAGAGGGCGTGGTCCTACAGGTCGGGCCGTACAGAGCGCAACTGGATACCCAACGCCTGCTCGCTCCCGGCATGCTACATCTCATCTCGCTGAACCCCACTTCCGACGGTCCACACGCAAAGCCGCTCGCCTTATCCGCATCGGGGGGAAGCCTTCTGCTCTTCGCCGCAGGAGGCACGAGGATGCTCGATGCTTTCACCTGGCCTGCGGTGTCGCCCGGGATCTCGGTCGGCCGATGGCCGGACGGCGGGGCGGACTGGAGCTTTTTCCCAACACCTGGACCCGGCGAACCGCAGGGTTCCGCTCTGCCACGCATACACGCACGGGCTCCCGCGCCCACCATCCAATTGCGCCCTGGAGCCCTGGAGATCGAGGCTTGCGAAGGATGCGAGGTAAGGTACACCACAGACGGCGCACCGCCGGAAGGACCACGGGCGCAAGCCTACCATGGCCCGCTCGACACATCCGGGATCGCGGTTTTGCGTACGTCGGCATCGCGTAGTGATCTTCTGTCCTCGCAGGCAACTCCCTGGGTCAAAGACATGGATGATGCCGGGGTCGCGGTCCTGATCGATCCTGAGGACTTGTGGGATGCCGAGAGCGGCCTCCTCGCCGAAGGTGAACGCGCCAATTTCGCACGCGAAGGACCGGCTTGGACCCGTACCGCCCAGTTGGTAATGCGCAACAGGCAGATCGAAGTGGATCGACCCGTCGCTCTGCGCGTGTCCGGCAGTGGTTCGCGGAGTTTCGCGAAGCGGTCCTTCAATGTGTCCGGCAGCGCAACGCTTGGCAGCAGAGGTCAATTGAGGCTTCCGGACAGTACCCCATGGAACAATCTGGTACTGCGCGCCGATGCCACGCCGCACGCCATGTTGCACAATCTGCTCGCCACTGAATTGGTCCATCGTGCCGGCGACCGGCTGGCGGTGCAACCGGGAACCGCGGTGCCGCTCTATTTGAACGGCGCCTACTGGGGAGCCTATCGCGCGATGCCCGCCAAGAACGAGGAACTGTTGTGCAAGTTGAGCGGAGCGGAGAAGCTTGACATTGTGGAGGGTGCGGAAGGACGCATCGTGCGCGGCGGGCGAACACACTATGAACACGCCATGGCCTTGTTGGAGCGCGCAGCTCCGCTGGACAGCCTGGCGGCCCTGATCGACGTGGAGAGCCTGATCGAACTAGCATGCTTCGACCTATGGACAGGCCGTGCGGACGCCGACCTGAACATGCGTTGCTATCGCCCCGCGCAACCCGGTGGGCGGTGGCGCTGGGTGCTCTATGACATGGATCTGTGGGCGCCGCCGGACGATCCGAGCGTGGAGCGCCTCTGCGATGGCCACTTCCCCTCCGCACCTTATTTGCCCCAGCTGCTCGGACATCCCGAACTGCGCCCGCTGCTGCTTGCGCGATTAAGCACGTTGCTCGCCACGGTGTTCTCGGAGGCGCAAGCCCTACCGCTGGCGGACAGTCTGTATCGCGCGCATGCCGTCCTGCTCATGTCCGATCATCAGCGGTGGAAGGACGCGATGGAGGTGCCGCTACCCGAAGAGACACAGGCCGTGATCAAGGAGCATATTACGCGGCGCGCGGAGTTCCTGCTCCGGGACCTCGCGAGGTACGTTGGCATACGCGCCACTGAGATCCGCATCACCGCGCCGTCCGCGCACGAGGGATCGATGGTTCTGGAAGGGATCGTGCTCACCCCGGGCAAACATGTCCTCCGCACTTTCGAACACGTACCGTTACGATGGCGCGCCGTGCCAGCAGAAGGCATGGAGTTCGCGGGCTGGAAGGGGATCGATGCGACCCTGCCCGAGGTATCCGTCAGAGCCGGCACGGCGAACCAGGTGCAACCCCTGTTCCGCGCGGAAGGCCGGTCAGGCCGGAACGGCCTGCAGCAACGACTCGAAGATCGCCTTGCCGTCCGTGTTCCCTAGTCGCGCGTCGGCTGCGCGCTCGGGGTGCGGCATCATGCCGAAGACATTGCGTCCCTCGTTGGTCACCCCTGCGATGCTGTCCCGGCTTCCGTTCGGGTTCGCTTCCAAGGTCACTTGCCCGGCGGCATCGCAGTAGCGGAACAGCACTTGATCCTTGTCCTGGATCCGTTTGATCTGGTCCGTAGCAGCGAAATACCGGCCCTCACCATGTGCGATGGGGATGCGGAGCGCCTTGCGTTGGATAGAAGCGGTGAGCGGCGTGCGGCGCGTCGCCGGGGTGATATGCACGTTGCGGCAGATGAACCGCTGTCCGTCATTGTGCAGCAACGCCCCGGGCAACAACCCGGCCTCGCAAAGCACTTGGAAGCCGTTGCATACACCGAAGACAAGCCCTCCCTTTTTCGCATGGGCGGCCACCTCCTGCATGATCGGTGAGAACCGGGCGATGGCGCCGGAACGCAGGTAGTCCCCGTAGGAAAAGCCGCCGGGGAGCACGATCAGTTCGCACCCTTTCAGGTCGTGCTCCTTGTGCCAAAGGCGTTCCACCTTCTTTCCCAGGGTGGTGCCCAGCACATGCACCATGTCCTCATCGCAGTTGGACCCCGGAAAAATGACGACCCCACACTTCATGCGCCTTGCCCCCGGCGGAAAGTGCGCGGGATGCATGGGCAAAAGTAGCTCACGCCCACTGCCCGGCCAGCGCTACCGCCAGCAGTGCATAAACCGCCAGCTCGGCCAACCAGGTCCTGCGCGCTGTTTGCAAGGGGTACGCGAGCAGAATGGCCATGGGGCAGGCTACGAGCACCCCCGGCATGGGCCGCCCGAGCAGCCATTGTAGACCGAGCAACAAGGCCATGGCGAAAGCGAACGCCAGATACGCCGCCCGGGCGTTCTTCTCGCGCATGATGCTGCGCCCATATAGCCGCGCGAACGCGATCGTCGCCGGCAACGCCACCAGGGCCACCAGCACAGGTGCGATGCGGTCATGAAGAAGCCCGACATCCGTGTCTGACGATCGGACGACCGACATCGTGGCCGCGAGGTGCCACGATCCTGGAGCGAACAACCCGGCAAGGGACCACGCGGAGATCATCACCACCCCGATGCCCAAGACGGGCACCAGATAATCGCGCCAGCCGAACGGTCGCATCACCGCGGTCGAGGCCCACAGAACCACTAGGAGGAAGCTATACGGTGCATAGAACAACGCCGCCAGACCCACAAGCGCCCCTGCATCGAAGAGATCGCCCAGCGCCCGGGCCCGCCCTTGTGTTCCCCACGTTCGGCGTAGCGCGAACAACACCAAGGGCATGCCGAGCAAGGCGGGGTCCGGGGCCATATGCCAAGGCCCAATGGCCAAAAGGAGGGGGAAAAGCAGCGCGGCCAAATGGTTGCGCCGCTCGAACAGTTCCCGGTCGTTCGCCAAGGCGTCCACCTGCACCGCGAGCCCCATGGTGACGAGCGCCCCGATCAGCGCCGCGCTCCAGGGCACGGTCGCGAAAAGGCGGGCGAACGGCTGGTAGAACAGCATGTGCTGTCCCGGTTCCACGGGCGATCCTTTCCACAACACCCCGGACCACAGTGCCGGCACCAGCACCAACAGGCCCAGCAGCAGCGTGGGTTGATGGGTCCGGTAGATGCGTACGAGCATGCGTGGCGATCCGGCTGCGATCCTATCTTTGGCCGCACTTAAGCCCTTCCTCCATGCGTGCGATCTGGTTCGGCGTCGGACACTTCTTCCAGGACACCTTCGACTGGTTCCTTACACCGTTCGGCTGGATGCCTCCCATTCTTTTCACACTGGTGCTGACTTTCGGGTTCTTCTATTGGCTGGTGCTACAGGGGCGCTACAACCGCAAAGCGAGAGAGACGGGCAGCCGCGCCTGATCCGATCAGGCCTGCTGAGCCGCGCTCGTCTTCACGGTTGGTTGCCGCACCAGGTCGTGACCGATGTCGTGGCGGTGCTGTTTTCCTTCGAAATCGATCAACGTGGTCTGTAAGTAGGTGTTCAGGATCGCGTGTTCCAGATCCTTGCCCACGGCGGTCACCGCGACCACACGCCCACCCGCGGTCACCAAGCCTTTGGGACCTTCCGCTGTACCGGAGTGGAACACGAGCGCGTCCTTCACCAGGTCAAGACCCACAATGGGGCGACCCGTCAGCACCTTGCCCGGATAGTTCTCGCTGGCCAGCACCACGGTCACACAGGTGCGATCATCCACATCCACATGGCGTTCGCTCAGGGTATTGCTCGCGATCCCCTCGAACAGATCGAGCAGGTCGCTCCGTAGCCGCGGCAGGATCACCTCCGCTTCGGGATCGCCCAAACGCACATTGTACTCGATCACATAAGGCTCGCCGTTCACGTTCATCAGGCCCATGAAAATGAAGCCCTGGTACGGAATGCCTTCCGCAGCCAGACCGCGCACGGTGGGTGCGGCGATGCGGTCGTGCACCTTCTGCATGAAGTCCTTATCCGCGAAAGGCACAGGAGATACCGCACCCATACCGCCGGTGTTCGGGCCGGTGTCGCCATCGCCGATGCGCTTGTAGTCCTTCGCGGCCGGCAACATCTTGAAAGCGGTGCCATCGGTGATCAGAAAGGCGCTTACCTCGATGCCTTTCAAATGGTCCTCGATCACCACCGTGTCGCCCGCGCTACCGTATTTGCCTTCCTGTAGCATATGCTTCAGCACGCGCGCCGCCTCGGCACGGTCCTCGGTGATCACCACGCCCTTGCCTGCGGCCAGTCCGTCGGCTTTCAGCACATAGGGAGGACGCACACGTTCCAGGTGCTCCACGGCTTCTTTCAATTCGCCTTTGCGGAAGGTGCGGTGCGCCGGCGTGGGGATGTTGTGCCGGAACATGAACTCCTTCGCGAAGTCCTTGCTGCCTTCCAACTGCGCGCCGATCTTCCGCGGACCGATCACTGTGACTTTGCCCGCCAACTTCGGATCGTCCGCGATGCGGTCGTGCAAACCATCTACCAAGGGCCCCTCTGGACCCACCACCACGATGCTGATGTTCTTGCCGAGCAGGAAGGTGCGAAGCCCTTTCTGATCCTCCAGATCGAGGTCCACCAACCTGCCATGCCGTTTCATGCCGGGGTTGCCCGGGGCGATGTAGAGAGCATCGAGCAACGAGCTCTGCGCGAGTTTCCAAGCCAGCGCGTGCTCGCGGCCACCGCTACCGATCAACAGGACATTCATCGTTCCGCGCTTTCGGGCAAAGGAACGCATGAAGAAGGCTGCGCTCCGGCCCTTGTTTTCAACAGCGAAGCCGACCTGTTGGGTCGGCTTCGCTGTGCGTTATGCACGATCGGTTCAATGCTGGTGCTCCACGCGCTTGATGCTGCAACCGATGTTGCGCGTGGTGGCCGGATCGATGGGTTTGCCCGCTGCCAGATTGGTGATGGCATTGCGCACATACGGCACCTGCACTTTGGAAGCGCTCTCCACATTGTCGTCGATGGCGCCTTTGTAAACGAGCTTCATGTCCTTATCGAAGAGGAACACATGCGGGGTGGTGCGCGCGCCAAAAGCATCGGCTACCGCATGGCCTTTGTCCAACAAGTAGTAGTGGGTGTACTTCTTCTCAGTGAAGTGCGCCTTCATATCCTCCAGGCCATCGCCCATGGCGCGCTTGGCCTCGTTGCTGTTCACCAATGCCAGACCCACGCCGTTCTGCCGGGCGAATACGCCCAGTTCCGGATAGCGGCCCTCCCAACCTTCGCTGCCTTCGCTGCCCACCACGAACGGGCAGGTGTTGCAGGTGAAGACCACGAGCAGTCCGTTCTTGGCGGCCAGTTGCTTCAGGTTGAACTCCTTGCCGCTCACGTCCATCATGGGGTGGTCGGCCATCGGCAGGGCATCGCCGATGTTCATGTCTTTCAGTTCTCCATGCGGGGTGAAGGCCATCAGGGTCAGGGCGGATAGGGCAGCGATCTTGATCATCGGTCAGGGGTTGTGCGGAATAGACGCACGAAGGTAGCCATGCGTTCGCCGATCGGGAAAGCGGCGTGGCGGTAAGTTCGCTCCGTGCTAACCGCCGCCCTGCTCCTGCTGGCCGCCTTCGGGGCCTCCTTGCTCACCTTCGTCAGTGGGTTCGGCCTGGGCACCTTGCTCCTTCCCGCCTTCGCGCTTTTCGTGCCGCTGCCCGTGGCGGTCACCCTCACGGCCGTGGTACACGTACTGAACAACTTGTTCAAATTCAGCCTGTTGCGTCAGCACGTACACCGCCCTACGGTGTTCCGCTTCGGACTTCCGGCGATCGGGGGAGCGCTGCTGGGCGCCTGGCTCCTCGTGCGCCTGGGGAAATTGGAACCGCTCTACTACGGTGTGAACCATCCCGTGGGTCCTCTCCAGGTCACCATCGCTTTGCTCATGGTGTTGTTCGCTTTTCTGGAACTCACCCCGGCCATGCGCAACTACCGTTTCCCGGCACACGTCCAGACACTCGGGGGACTGGTGAGCGGTTTCTTCGGTGGCCTTAGCGGACACCAAGGCGCATTGCGCAGCATGTTCCTAGTGCATGGCGGCTTGAGCAAGGAGGGTTATGTGGCCACCGGCACGGCCATCGCGTTGCTTGTGGACTTCACTCGGATCCCTTTCTACCTAGGGAGCATGGACTTCACCCTGCTCACCGAACAACTGCCCTTGCTCATGGGCTGCGTGCTGGCCGCCTTCGCGGGCGCTTGGTGGGGACGCAAGCTTTTGCCCTCGCTCACGTATCGCGGTGTGCAATTCGCGGTGGCGGTGTTGCTGCTTGGTATCGCGGCAGGGTTGCTTGGCGGGGTGATCTGATCCTTTCCGTCATCGCGAGCGTCGGAAGGCGCGAAGTGATCCACAGGTCGTGAAATGGATCGCTTCGGACAGCTCCTCGGGCAAAGCCCGCGGATCTGATCCTCGCGATGACGTTCCTCTGCATAGGTCACAGATCCGCACCAGCGAATGTTGGCGTTAACCGGGGTATCATCTGTCTTAACGCCTGCGGCGGAAACATCTGTAAGTCCATCTCACGAGCAACAGCACACATAGAACCCCGACCACGAGCGCCATCCATCCAAGTGGCGTTAGTGTGATGAAGTACTGGTCCTCGAGCTCTATATCCATGGATCAGCGATAGCGAAAATTGACGTTGGTCGAGGGTCCTCGGGACGACGATTATTGTCACAGATCCTGGATCCGTGTCAAAAAAAAATCACAACGGAATATTCCCATGCTTCTTCCGCGGCAGCTTGTCCACCTTGTTGCGCAGCATGCGCAAAGCGTGCATCACTTTGATGCGCGTATCGCTGGGGCGGATCACTTCGTCCACATAACCGCGCGCGGCCGCCTCGTACGGGTTGGCGAACTGTTCCTTGTACTCGGCCTCCTTCTCCTGCCACTTCTTCTGGGGATCTTGCGATTTCGCGATCTCGTTCTTGAAAATGATCTCCGCGGCGCCCTTCGCGCCCATCACGGCGATCTCCGCACTGGGCCAGGCGTAGTTCATGTCGCAGCCGATGTGTTTGCTGTTCATCACGTCGTACGCGCCGCCGTACGCCTTGCGCGTGATGATGGTGATGCGCGGCACCGTGGCCTCACTGAACGCATAGAGCAGCTTCGCGCCGTGATCGATGATGCCGCGCCATTCCTGCTCGGTGCCGGGGAGGAAGCCGGGCACGTCCACGAAAACGACGAGCGGAATGTTGAAGGCATCGCAGAAACGCACGAAGCGCGCGGCCTTGATGCTGGCATCGATGTCGAGCACGCCGGCGAGCACGGCCGGTTGGTTCGCCACGCAACCCACCGTGCGGCCTTCGATGCGCGCGAAGCCGATCACCATGTTGCGAGCGTACTCGGTGTGTACCTCCATGCTGCTGTCCGGATCGATCACCGCGTTCATCACCTGCCGGATGTCGTACGGCTGGTTCGGATTCGCGGGAATGACCGTGTCCAACTCGGGGCGGCGTTCATCACTTGGCGTGTACGGTAGTGCCGGTGGCTCTTCCTCGCAATTGCTCGGCATGTACGCCACCAACTGGCGCAGTTGCCGGATCGCATCCAGTTCGTTCGGCGCGGTGAAGTGCGCCACACCGCTCTTCGATGCGTGCGTTGTTGCCCCACCCAATTCTTCGGCGGTCACTTCTTCGTGCGTCACGGTCTTCACCACGTTGGGGCCGGTGACGAACATGTAGCTGGTGCCTTCCACCATCATCACGAAATCGGTGAGCGCTGGGGAATACACCGCACCGCCGGCGCAGGGCCCGAGGATCGCGCTGATCTGCGGCACCACGCCGCTGCTGCGCACGTTGCGGAAGAAGATGTCGGCATAACCGCCGAGGCTCACCACGCCTTCCTGGATGCGGGCGCCGCCGCTGTCGTTCATACCGATCACGGGCGCACCGTTCTGCATGGCGAGGTCCATGATGCGGCAGATCTTCTCCGCATGCGCTTCCGCGAGCGATCCACCGAGCACGGTGAAGTCCTGGCTGAAGACATAGACCAGCCGCCCACCGATCGTTCCGTAGCCGGTAACGACCCCATCGCCGAGGAAGACCTGGTCTTCCAATCCGAAGTTGGTGCTGCGGTGCGTGACCAATTGGCCGATCTCCTGGAAAGAACCTTCATCCAGCAGCATGTCCACGCGTTCGCGGGCGGTGAGCTTTCCCTTCTTGTGCTGCGCGGCGATGCGGTCGGCACCACCGCCCAGCAGGGCTTGTTCTTCGCGGGCGGCCAGGGTCTTGAACGGATCGCTCATCGGGCTCTCGGTTTAAGAGACTGTTCGGGATCTCTTCAAATGCGCTCTCCGGCCTCTTTTCCGCCGATGCTGCGCCGGAGAATGTTCCCGTAGACACCGCTACGCGAAAATTCTCCGACTTCGCCTCAGCAAAAAATAGTCTCGGAGCCCATCATTCAAGAGATCCCAAACAATCCCTAAGAGGGCGGCTAAGTTAGACGGGCGCCGATGGCGCCACCGCCCCGTGCGCCTTCCGTACTTTGCCCCATTATGGCCTGGCGCTTCGCCGACCTTCCCGTCCGCACCAAGTTCCTGGTGACCTTGGGCATTCCTGTGCTCGGGTTGGTGCTGCTCATTGGCAAACAGGTGGACGGCAGCCTGAAGCGTCGCGATGTGCTGCGCTACATCAACATCCAGACGCGGAACATCGATCGGTTGGCCGGGCTATTGCACGAACTACAGGAAGAGAACGCGCAGAGCATCGCCTACCTCGGGGGGGTCCAGGTGAACCAGCCCCGGTTGGAACTGCAATACAGCC
The DNA here is from genome assembly GCA_017987895.1 of Flavobacteriales bacterium. Classification (GTDB taxonomy): domain Bacteria; phylum Bacteroidota; class Bacteroidia; order Flavobacteriales_F; family PHOS-HE28; genus PHOS-HE28. The sequence continues at coordinate 54,500 of JAGNSU010000009.1, forward strand.
GCACCGATGCCGCCGCGGAACGGCTGAACGATCCCGAGCTGGCCTTGAGCCAGGAGGTGCAAGGGGCCAACGCGCTGACGGGGATCAGCCTGTTGCGCCAACGCGTATCCGAACAACGCATCACCTTGGGCGATGCCGACCAGAGCTACCGGCAGATGCGGACCGCCGTGCTGGAAGATCTGAGCCGCGTAGCCAAACTCGCCCTGGACCCCGAGACCAAGGACCGGCTGTATTCCCACCTCAGCCTGTTGAACTCCACCGATGCCTTGGCGAACGTGCGCACCTCGCTGGGCCGCGGCTTCACCAATGGATGGCTGCCAGCGGGCGACCTCGGCTGGCTCTACGATCAGCTCGCCCGCTATTCCACGAGCCTGTTCCTTTTCGAGCGCGATGCGCCGACCGAAGTGCTCGCCGCGTTCCGCGAAACCTACCAGGGACCGGACGTCAACTTCGTGCGCACGGTGATCGGTACCGTGCAGGAGAAACGCAGCCTCACCGGCCTCAACGTGGAGGCCGAGGAATGGAAGCAGCACAGCGATCAGGCCATGGCCAAATTGGACGATGTGGAGGCGATCTCCATTGCCCGCATCGTGGAGGCCACCGATGCCAACCGCCGCGATGCGGAGTCCCGTCTGTTCATCGTTCTCTTCGCGCTCTTCGGGGTGGTGTCGGCGGTGGCCATCATGGCTTTCGTGATCATGCGCGGCATACGGCGCACGGTGAGCGAGATCACCGAAGCGGCGGGCGCGCTCGCCGAAGGCGACATCCGGGTGGCCGTGCCGGTGACCAGCGATGATGAGTTCGGCACCATGGCCCGCTCCTTCAACCGCATGATCGAGAACGTGCGCGCGTTGAGCGACAGCGCCGAGGCCATCGGCAAGGGCAACTACGATACGCCCGTGCCCGTGCGCGGACCCGATGATGTGCTCGGGGTGGCCCTGAGCCGGATGAAGGAGAACCTGCGCGCGGCACGCACCATGGACGCCGAACAGAAGAAGGCCTTACGCCAGGAAAAGGAGAAGCTGGAGCAGGCCAACGTGCGCATCAATGTGTTGATCAAGGAGATACACCACCGCGTGAAGAACAACCTGCAGGTGGTGGCCAGCCTGCTACGCCTGCAACGGGCCACGATCGACGATGAGCGCTTGCAGGAGGTCTTCGACCAGAGCCAGAGCCGCGTGGCCTCCATGGCCTTGATCCATGAGAAGCTCTACCGCGGGGATGAACTGGTCCATCTGGACCTGGGCATCTATATCAAGGAGCTCTTCGCCGAGCTGATCCAGCTGAACAATGTGCGCGACACCATCCGTTACACCGCTCAGGTCGAACCGGGCCTGATCTTCGACCTGACCACGATGGTGCCCTTGGGCCTCGTGCTGAACGAGCTGATCACCAATTCCTTCAAGCATGCCTTCAAGGGCCGTGACGGCGGAGCCATCTCACTCACCGTGCAGCGCGCGGCGGAAGGCGCCTTCGACCTCCTCTATGCCGATGATGGCGTGGGCATCCCACAGGAGAAGATCAGCGGAGAAGGAAGTAACACGCTCGGTGTGTCATTGATCGAGAGCCTGGTGGAACAGATGAACGGAAGGCTCTCCGTGGAGAGCGGCCCGCAGGGCACCAAGTACCACATCCGCTTCCGGGCGGAATAGGATCTAGCCCTTCGCCAACTCGGCTTCCACCTCTTCGCTCAACTCCATGTTGTGGTACACGGCGTTCACGTCCTCGTCCTCATCCAGCAGATCCACCAGCTTCATCACGTTACGGGCGGTGGTGAGGTCGGCGGGGATGAAGGACAGGGGGAAACGCTTCAACTCCGCGCTCTTGGTCTCCACGCCGAGTTGTTCGAGCTTCTGCGCCATGGCACCGAAGCTGGTGAAGGGTGCGAGGATGATGAACCCTTCCTCATCGCGGATCACATCATCGGCACCGGCATCGATGGCTTCCATCTCGAACTCGTCGGCATCCTTGCCTTTCAGCGCGGCGTTCTCCACCACGAACTCCGCCTTACGTTCGAACACATGCGCCAGCGATCCGCTGGTGCCCAGGGTGCCTTCGCACTTGCTGAAGAAGCTGCGCACATTGGCCACCGTACGGGTGGTGTTGTTGGTGGCCGCGTCGATGAAGATGGCCACACCACCGGGCGCGTAGCCCTCGTAGGTGATCTCGGCGAAATCCACGCCCTCCCCCCCGGCGGCCTTTTTGATGGCGCGGTCCACATTGTCCTTGGGCATGTTCATGCCCCGGGCGTTCTGGATGGCCATGCGCAGCCGTGTATTGGTCTCCGGATTGGGACCGCCGGCCTTCACGGCCATGGCGATCTCCTTGCCAATGCGGGTGAACAGCTTGCTGAGCTTCGCGTTGCGTGCGAAGATCCGGTGCTTGCGTTTTTCGAATACTCGGCCCATGGTATGCGCCGAAGCCGGCGTAGGTGTATGGTGGTGGTTATCGTTCGGTGAGGGGTTCGCCTTCGCTATGGACAGGGCAGTGGCTTCGGCGAGCGCGGCGAAAATACGCAGGCCGCGCCCAGCTTTCGCTAGCGCGGCCTGCCCCAACCGGCCTGCCCGATGGCTCTTTCCCCTTGTTGCGCTCGCAGCGGCCAGCGATCGATCAATTGAAGCCCACCAGGGCTATGCCCGCGTTCACCGGGATCAATTCGGGGCCGGTGCCCTCCTCGAAGAGCGGGGTAAGGCTGTACTCCGCGAAGAGGTTGAGCCCCCCCCAGCCGATCTGGGCGCGCGCCGCCAGGCGGTACTTCAGCAGGTTGAAGTCGCCCTTGCTGCGGTCCTTTTCGGTCTCGCCTTCCACGCGGTACTTCACCTTGTACATGGTGTCGAAGTACCAGCTGCCCACCACGCCGACGGCGACATGGAAGTTGTTCTTTCGCGAGAAGTCGTTGCCCTTCCAACTGCCATCGCGCAGTTGTGCCTCGGTCGGCAGCGGCGCCCGCTTGGTGTTGAACTCCAGCATCAGCGGAACACGCAGGCCGATCTCGCGCAATTTGTTCTTGCGGTACTCGGGCGAGATCACTTGCACACCGAAGACGGAATCGTTGTTGTAGGCGAGCTGCACATTGTTGCTCAACCTGTAGTTCACGAACTCCAGACCCAGGCCCGTGAACAAGCCCACGTGGTGGCTGCCGAAGTCGATCTTCTGTTCCCACACGTTCAGCGCGAAGAAGCGGGAGTTCGCATCCTCCAGTGCCATGAACTCGGCCTCCTGCGGTAGGTCGAAGCCTCCATTGGGGCTCATGTAGTTGTTCAGCCCGAGCTCCACCCCGGTCCAGTAGGTGAAGGTGCTGCGACGGTCCCTGCGCGCTTGTTTAAGCCGCTCCTTGATGCTGCTGGCGGTGGTGTCGCCCTCCTTGTCCTCGGTAAGGATGGTGATCACCTTGTGCTTTAGCTGAAAAGTGAGCGTGTCGCGCTTGCGCCCATCGGCATCGGGCTTATCGCCCGACACTTCGGCGTAGACACCTTTCTTGCTGTTGATGCCAAGTTCCAGCTTATGTTGTTGTTCGGTCCCGGTGGTATCCTCCTGCGCCTGGACGGTAAGGCCGAGGGTCAACGCGGTGATCAAGGGGATCAAGGTTCTCATGGTCGTTCGGTTCTATGGGTAGGACGGTCTGCTCGTTCGGGAGTTACAGGGGGTGTGAAAATTCATCCGAGGGAATGCCATCCGCACTGCTTCGCCAAGCCTCGCAGGGACCGTCGCGGATGACGCAGATGGAATGACCGTAGCGACGCGAACGCTCGGAAGAATGCCATCCGCAGATGGCGCGGATGCACACCGCTGCGATCGAGATGAACAGAGGGGCCTCACACGGAGGCGCGGAGAATGCAGGTTCATTCGCTGATGTCCGTGCAAGGACATGTCCGCATGGGCGCACAAGATCCCGATACGGACCACGCAGAACGGAAAGCGCCCCTTGCGGGGCGCCTTTCCTCTGGTGGAGGTCCGAAGAGGGTCAGAGCTTATCTCAAGATCGCTTTTTGGAAGCGAGCGGGAGGTATTTCGCGATCAGGCGAGGCGCCGGAACCGAGCATAGTCGGTCTCCTACGCGCCATAGCCGCTTCGGCGACGGAGCGGTACTCTGTGAGGTTCCGGCAACGAAGCATGAGCGTGAAAGATCCTCGCGTAGCCCGAAGGCGCTCTTGAGATACGCTCTAGGCTTTCTCCGGACGGAAGACAAAGCGCACGTGGCTGGTCCTCCAGATGCCATCGGGGTTCTCACCGATATCGATCTTGGCGAGCTTGCCGAGCACGTACTGGCGCAGGGGCTCGTTCTGGCTGAAGCTCTCCAGCACTTCCAGGCGGCCTTCCTTGTTCACTACGAAGCTCACGAACACTTCGCCGGTCATGTTGTGCTCACGCTCCAGCAGGGGGAACACAACGTGCTTGTTAAGGGCTTGCTCCACAGCGCGCTCCAGGGCGTCGGTGTTGCGGGTGGGGATGCGTACAGGTTCGGCGGCGCGGGTGTACCCGAAGGTGAACACGGTGGCGAGCAGAAGCAGGGCGGTCTTGGCGATGCGGGTTCTCATGGTGTCTGGTGTTTGGTATTCGGCCATAGGACGGCCTGTGCGCGGCGGTAGTTACAGATGCAACGTGCCTTCGTGATGAGCGGCTACGCATCTGGGATGAGCGGTATGAAATGGGAGAGCAGCATTGCTTCCGCGATGCCGGGTCGAGCCCGGCATGACATGTTGCACTAACGGGCTGGGATCCGCGCTTCACGCGGATCCCAGCCCGTTCCCGCAGTTGTCACCCCGGCCTTGAGCCGGGGTCGCGAAAATCCCTTACCGGCTGGCCGTAATGCCCATGCCATTGCCCAGACGCAGGTCGAAGCGCTTCAGGCGGTGGCCATCGCGCTGTACCGCGAGGCCGGCATCGTTGCCGCCCAGCCGCTTCAGGCCCTTGTCCACGGCGGCCACGGCATCGGCCTCTTGGAAGCCATGGGCATCCGGAGCGCTCTGGTCCAACACGGCGCCGCGGACGCGCTGCGCCAACATGCCACCGAGCGTAGGTACCTCTTTGGCTGGCGCGGCGGCAAGGAACTCATCCGGCGGCGGGATGGCAGCGGGGGTCTGCTCTTCCACCTGTACCGGAGTGGCGTTCACTGCGTCCGGTGTCCCCTGGGCGGGTTCCAGGTGGGCCAGGGATGGGCTCGCCTCACGCAGGCTCTGCTGAGGTGCCGGTGCGACGGGTTCCTCCCGTTGCGTAGGAACACTCTCATGGGCCGGGCGCTCCACCGAAGGAGAAGGTGCCTGCGGTTGTGCTAGCACTGGCTCCTTCTCTTCAACGCGTTCCTGCACCCCGACTTCCGGGGTCTTCGCCTCAGGTATCGTCCCCTGCACTTCGGCCACCTGTCGCACCTCGCCAGAGCCGGCTTCGGCGACGGCGCGTGGCTCCTGCTGGGGCTCGCGCATCAGCGACCAAATGCCCAAGCCCAACAACAAGGCGATGCTCGCCGCAGCGGCCAAACGCACCACGGTGGTGCGGCTCCACAAGCCGATCACCTTGCCTTCGCGCTTTCGAAGCCCTGCCTTGTGCGCATACACTTCGCCGCCAGCCATCACTTTAGTGGCCGCGATCAAGCTCCGTTCGCGCGCGAGTTCCGGATGGTCCTTTATGTAGGCCCCGAGCGCGGCCTGCTGCGCAGGGCTCAGATCCCCTTCCAGTTCGGCGATCAGAAAGTCGTGCAGCCGGTGGCGGTCGGGTACCCCGCTGGGCGGGAAGGTGCGCAGCAGCGCATCGCGTTCCATCGAGAACCCGGGGCCAGCGACCGCGCGGGCCAATTCCATCAGGCGCGCATCGCGCTGCGCCTCCGGATGCTCGTAGAGATAACGTTGCAGCTCGCGCACTTGATCCGCGCTCAGGTCACCTTCGCCATGCGCTACTAGAAAGTCGTTCAAGCGGTCCGCATCGGGCTGGCCACGTGGCGGCAGTTCCCGGTGCAAGGCTTCCTTCCCGGCGAACCGGATCGCATCACCACCCAGATCCAAAGCCTCCCCGGAACCGAACGCGGGCAGGTCCGGGTTGGCCGCCAAAAAAGCGTCCAATGCCTGCACACCGGCGGGCGTGAGCCGACCCTCGATGCGGTCGAGCAGCCAGGCTTCGTAGGTATCGCGGTCCAGGTTCAAAGCACGAGTTCCAGTTTGCCGATGTATTCCTTCAAAGCGGTGCGCCCCCGGTAGATGTACACTTTCACTTGCGTCACGTTCAGGCCGGTGAGCTCGGCGATCTCCTCGTAGCTGTACCCCTCCAGGTCGCGCAAAAGCACCACGCTGCGTTGCACTTCAGGCAGTTGCGCCAGGCCGGCATCGAGCACCTTTTGCAGGTCGGGCTGTGATTGGCTGCTCCATTGCAGGTCCTCGTGGTGCTCTTCCATCCGGGTGCTGCGCGAGCCCTTGCGCACCTCGTCCACCATAATGTGGTGCGCGGTGGTGAACAGGTAGCTCTTGGCTTTGGCGGTTTCCACGTCTTCCACTTTCACCCAAAGGCGGGCGTATGTTTCCTGCACTACGTCCTTCGCCAGATCACGGTCGCGCAAGTGCTTCACGGCGAAGCGGAAGATCCCATCGGAGTGGGCGTCCACAGCGGCGTTATAGTCGGCGAGCGTCATCGGAGGAAGGGGGCCTCTTGTGCGTGGGACGGGCGGCTTGGGGGAAAGTTACAGGCCGGCTGAATATCCTGCGTGATCCCCCTGTATGGCGCAAAGCGCATGTCGAAGACTCAAAAACCTTCGACGAAGTCTGCCGTAGGAAGGGCTCCTGCTCCCTACCCTATGACGAACACCATCGCGTTCCTTCGTCTGCCAGCGGCCATTGTGCTGCTGGTGCTGCACACGGGCGCCATGGCCGCTACCGTGACCAGCAATGGCACGGGGGGTGGCAACTGGTCGGTAGGTGGTAGCTGGGCTGGTGGCGCGGTGCCCTTGGCCACGGACCATGTGGTGATCGCCGCGGGCGACCAGGTGAACTTGAACAGCGATCGCACCTGTGTGAACCTCACGGTACACGGTGTTCTGAACCTGAACACCAACACCCGCACGCTTACGGTGAACGGTAGCTTGACCTTCACCGGAGTGGGCAGCACCAATGGGAACGGCGCGAGCCGCGTGGTGAACGTGGGCAACGGCCTGGTGACCAGCCCAGGAGCCACCACCAGCATAAGCGGTTTTACCCTGGCGGTGACCGGTGCCAGCGCGGTACAGGGCAGTTTGACCTTTACCAGTGCCGCCTCTTCGCGCACCTTCAATAGCGATGTGACAGTGACCGGTTCGCTGCTTTTCACCGCGAACACCACCGTGAATTTCGTTGCGAAGCTGATCGCCGGGAACGGCGCCGTGATCGGTGGCGGTGGCAGCACGGGGACACTTGCCATAGCAAGCGATCTGCAAATACCTGCTGCTGCGTCGGCCACCATCGGGAGCGTGGTGCTCACTTGCAATGCCATCTGCGATGTGCAGGGCAATGCCACACTGAACGGTGGTACGTTCCAATTCAACGCGGTGCATATCAGTGGCAGCGGCGTGCTGGATGTGAGCCCCGCAGTGAACACGATCGCGGCATCGGGGAATTGGATCAACACGAGCAGTGCTGGCGACCCTTATGTGGAAGGCACCACCAGCCCGGTAACCTTGAACGGCGCGATCGGTACACAGCAGATCACCGCATCGAGCGGCACGGAGACATTCTTCGATCTGATCATCGCGAACACCTCGGTCACCAGCCCGGCCATCGCCATGGGCGCGAACGTGGCGGTGACCAACGATCTGGACCATTCGAGCGGCGTGCTGGACCTCGCGGGCTATGCGCTCACGCTAACGGGCAGCCCGGGAGCGGAGACGCATGCCTTCAATGGCGCGACAATGATCACCAGCGTGAACGGCGGCGCGTTCACCGTCACCGATCCTTCGAACGTGAACCGTATCACCTTCACCAACTACCGCATGGGCGACAACGTGCGCGGTGTGACCACGAACGTTACGTGCGGCCGGATCTCCTTCGTGGGCTTCACGCAATGGGGCACGGCGTTCTTCACCAAGACCTTGAACGTGGACGATGTGTTCGGCGGTGGCAACTACTACCATGGTCCGGTCACCTTCACGGCCGATCCAAGTGCAAGCCGCTGGCGCATGGGCGACAACCTGGCCCTGCCCGATACGTTCGTGAACGCCTCCTTCCGCGCCAACGCGCTCGGCGGAACGAACAACAACTTCATACTCGGTGCCAACTCGCACGGCAATGCGTTCTACGGCCTTACACGCATCACCTCCACCACCATCGGTGGCGTGTTCATTTGCCGCCAGAACGGGAACGGTACTTCCAGCGCCACCTTCCACGGACCGGTGGTGGCGCGCGTAACACTCACGGGCAACATCACCTTCGCCGATTCGGATTCCGCCCACGCCAATGTGGTCACCTTCCACGACCTGGTGCAATCGCAATCCGCGACCACTTCCACGGGCGATATCTACTATGGGAATTCCGGTTACTCCACGGTGAATGTGAGCCCCACGGGGCAGTTCATCCCCGGCACGGTGCAGGGCATGACGTCGATCCACTTCCGCAAGGTGACGCAGACCGGTTCGTTGCAACAGAGCCTGCTCGGCATTAGCAATTCGCGTGTGTATTGCGGCGGCGCCGCTTACCCGAACGTCTTCAACGGCCCGGTGGACCTGAAGGCCGATACCCTGCAAGTGGCCTACACCACCTTCCACGCGAACTGCGATCTGACCGGTCTTTCGCATGTCACCACGGCGCACAGCACTTACAACGGTCCCACGAACACGTTCACCAAACAAGGCTCGGGCAACAGCAGTTGCGTTGGCGGGAACACCTTCGACGCTGGCTCGACCAACACGTTCTACAACTACGGAACAGGCTACTTCCGCCTGGCCAATTCGGTGCCGGACGATATGAACGGCATTGCGCGCTACCAGCAACATGGCAGCGGTGCCTTGCTGCCTGCGTATGGAACGGCATGCACCTATTCCAATAACATTTCCACCGTCGCTACCCTCACCGCGATCCAGTTCGGCGTGGGTGGTGGCACCGTGGTGCTGGACGGAACGAACCAGACGATCAACGGCGAGGCCGTGCAGCCCCCGTTGTTCTATCGGCTCAACCTGAGCCACTCCGGCACGCTCACGTTGCTCACGCCCACCGCGGTGCGCAACACATTCACAATGAACAGCGGCCTCACCAATTTGAACGGGAATACGCTGACCCTTGGCATTAGCACGGGCACGCCAGGCACGCTGAGTTACACCGCTGGCTGGTGTTATGGTGGGACGCTTACGCGTTGGCTCAACAACACGGCGATCGCGGTGGGTGGGGTGAACGGCCACTTCCCCATGGGTTCTTCCACCACCGACTACCGGCCCTTGTGGTTCGGCTCCACGGTCAATCTCACCGCTGGTGGCACACTCTCCGTGCAACACTCCCCGACCACCAGCGGCAGCAACGCTGCGAGCCACGCGGACGCGAGTTGGGGGAACACCGTGCTGGGCGTATCCAACGCGGCATGGACCATAACCCGTGCGAACGGACTTACGGTGAACGGATCCACCGCACGGCTGCGGTATGGCGGTACGGGCTTCGACCCCTTCGTACTCACCGACCTCAACGCATCGCTGGCCAGCAGTGTGGTCGGTACGTTCGCTGCGGCAACAAGTACGGTGGTGCCGCTGGAGGTGAACCGCACCGCTTTGAACTCGGCGGCCGTGGGGAACACCTGGATGATCGGTACGCGCAACCTGTCGCAGTCGCCACTGCCTGTGGAACTGTTGTATTTCACCGCCACGCCTTCGGGTCCTGATGTGTTGCTCGCTTGGGCCACCGCCACGGAACACAACAACGACCACTTCGTGGTGGAACGTTCGCCGAACGCCGAGGACTGGGAAGCGATAGCCATGCTGTCCGGAGCCGGGAATAGCCTGAGCACACTCACCTACAGCCATCGCGACAACGATCCTCTGCCCGGCACTTCCTACTACCGCCTGCAACAGGTGGATCACGATGGCACCAGCACTTTCTCTCAGGCGGTCTCCGTGCGCATGAACTCGCCCAGGACGGTAACAGCCTTCCCGAACCCCACCACCGGTTTGATCCATATCGCAGGTCTTTCCGCCACCGAAAGCATTGCGCTCACGGACATGAAAGGCGGTGTGCAGAAGGTGCCGATCGAACGCGATGGGAACGTGATCACTTTGGACGGTCGGGATCTGGCCGCAGGGATCTACCAAGTGCTCACCGCTGCGGGAGCCTTGCGTGTGAGCATCTCACCCTAGCGATCGGCTCTTGGCCATGCTCGACCTTCGCCCCGTATGGGCAGAACGGAGAGCAACTGGACGGACAAAGCACTACTGGCGCTTTGCGTGATCAGCACGCTCGCGCCGCTCTGCTTTCGCCATGTGCTCACGTTGGACGGTCCCTTGCACGTGCAACATGCCGCGATGTTGGGGCACCGGCTTTTCGGTGAAGCACCAGGTGGGCATGGCGTGCATGTGGCGCTTGAAGGTATCTGGCCGCGCGCGACGGATATGGTGGCATTGCCGATACTGAAGCTGTTCGGCCCGGCGATGGCAGAGCGCGGCTTGGTGGTGGTGAGCGCACTGCTGCTATTGCTGGCCTGCCATGCATGGATGCGCACGACGGGAGTCACATCCTATCTATTCGCGCTGATGCCCTCGCTTTGCTTGGGCCAGTTGCTGGTGCTCGGCTTCTTCGGCTTTCTATGGGGCGTGGCCTTGGTGCTGTTGGCTTGGGCGCGATGGATCACCTGGCGGCGCATCGGTGGAAATTTTCCGATGGCGTTCGTGCTCTGCTCCGCGCTGGCGCTGTGGTCCCATCGCAGTGCCTTGCAGCTGTTGCTGCTCATGGTGGCGACGCAGGAAGGGATCCAGTTCGTCCGCTCGCGGCACGTCTGGAAAGGGGCATTGCTCCTCTTGATCGGTGCGATCACGGCGGTGGGAACATTGCTGGCGGTGGTGCACACCGTGCCTCTTGAACCCGTGCGTGCGGTGGAACCCTGGCGGGATCTCTGGCAACTCCGTCCGCTGTTGTTGATGGATGGAATGGCCGAGCGGCCGTTGTTGCTTGCCTACGGTGCGCTCCTCCTTGGCGCGATCGCCTTGGCGGCGCGCGCGCGTTGGCGCAGTGCTTGGAACGCTTCGGACGCCTTGCTTCCGCTCGCGGCGCTGCTCCTCATCGGTTCGCTCGCCGTGCGCACACCGATGGCCGATCTGCTCTACCTGGCCGATCGGGCGCAATGGCTCGCGCTGCTCCTGCTCGCGCTGTGGTGCGCGGTGAACGTTCCGCGTTCGCGCATCGCGCTCGCCTTGGCGGCTTTCGCCTTGATCGTGCATGCGGGAAGGATGTTGCTCCTGGAACGGCGCATGGCGCCCTTCGCGGAATACCATCACGACCTGATGCGCGCGGTGCAGCAGTTGCCCGAACGCGGCGTAGTGGCGGTGGCCCATCGCGGCGACGATTGGATCCTGCACAACGCGGGGGCGCATGTCTCCACCGTGTACAACGGCATGCTGCTGGACAAACGCGGCGGCCTCTGGTACACACGCGGCACTCCGGAAGCGGAACGCCTGCGCGAATTGATCGGTGGCCGCATGTGCGAAGGCTACTGGCTACGCCATATGGAACGTGATCCGGAAGAACGTTTTGTGGATGCGGTGCTGGTGATCGGCCCGGCTGAGGCCGTGGGCGATAGTTGCGCGATCGCCTTCCAACCGGTGCTGGATCGCGCGATGCGCACCACCTTCGCGAACGGCAATGCCTCGGTGCATGTCTGGCGTTAGGGCCAGGCAACCGCGCAACCATTCCCTCAGGCTCCGTCTACCTTCACGAACAAGCTCCCATGACACGTCTTCTACCCTCCCTCCTGCTCGGTCTGTCCAGTGTTGCCGCACAAGCCCAGTTCGGCCCCATTTCCTTCGCCTTCGAGAGCGACGTGGCCTATCCCGGCCGCGTTCTTTCCGGTGACATGGACGGGGATGGGGATCTCGATCCCTTGGTCTACAGTTCAGCGAGCAACGTGAACAACTACCGACTTTTCTGGTTCGAGAACCTGGGCGGCGGCGCCTTCGGTCCGCAGCAGCCGGTGTTCACAGGCAACATCATCAGCGCCGTGAACGTGCTGGTGCGCGACATGGATGTCGATGGCGACGGTGACCTGATCGTGGATGGCAACTGGTACAGCAATGACGGCACGGGGCCCGTCACGCTCGTGGGGCCTTACTCACCCGTGGGGAACGCCGCGCATCTTCTGGAGGACCTCGATGATGACGGCGACACGGACGACATCGTGCGCCAGGCGAACAGCATCAACCTGCTAGTGAACAACGGTGGCGGTTCCTTCACCGTTGGGGCGGCCATCGGCCCCAGTGGGATCACTACCAGCCTGGCCGTTTCACGCGCGGACCTCGATGGCGATGCCCTGCCCGACCTGATGATCGGCGGCACCAATGCGCAGATGGGCTGGTACAAAAATCTGGGCGGCGGCAACTACGGAACGCAGCAAGCGGTGAACCCGTTGGCACAGCCCTCCACACCCTTTTGCGGTGATGTGGACGCGGATGGTGACGCCGACCTGATCGCCTTCGGCCTGCCCGGTGGCACGGTGTGGTTCGCCAACGACGGCATAGGCGATTTCACTCTCGGCGATACCATTCCCTCCGGTGTGCAGGAGGCGATGGCCGACTTCGACGGCGATGGCGATGTGGACTTCACTGTGCCTTCCGGTACCGGCTGCGATGTGAAGATGCTGCGCAACGACAATGGCCTGGCGTGGACCACCGTGAACGTGGAGACCGTGAGCGGGTACAATTTGACGAACACCTCCTACGCCGCGGGGGATCTGAACGGCGACGATGCGGTGGACCTGCTCGCGTGCAGCGGCATGGACATCGCCGGTTGGTACCCGAACCTGGGCAATGGCAACATCGGTCCTCGGGCTCGGTTCTGTTCCACCATGGCCGGTGCGTACGACCTGAGCGCAGGCGATATCGACCTGGACGGCGATAAGGACCTGGTGACCGCCAGCTACTATGGCGACTGGGTCTGCTGGTATCCCAACAACGGCGACGGCACCTTCGAAGCCCAACGCGTGGTGACCGAGAACGCGAACCAAGTGAGCGCAAGCCGACTTGCGGATCTGGATGCCGATGGGCTATTGGACATCATCACGAACAGGAGCGATCGCGCGATCATGTGGAACAACAACGGTGGCTCCTCGTGGACACCCGACACGCTGCCGGGCCTGGGGGCTTCGCGTTGCGAAGTGGACCTGGACGGAGACCTGGACCTCGATCTCGTCGGCACCGGCCAGTGGTATGAGAATGATGGCACCGGAATATTCACCCAGCATGCCGAACCTCTGATGGTGAGCGGCATGGTGCAACAGGGCGATATGAACGGCGATGGCATCGTGGACCTGGTGATCCTCACCGCGTCGGGTTTCTCCACCTTGATCAGCGATGGGGCCGGCGGCTTCTCGGCGATCAATACCACCGCGCTCTCTTATGCGAAATTCGCCTTGGGCGACCTGGACAGCGATGATGATCTCGATGCGGCGGTCATTGTCGCCGGCATCCAGATACACGGATATTACAATGACGGCACCGGCGCCTTGGTCAATGGCACGCTCTTGTTCACGGGAGCTACCGCTCCGACGCCGCGGAATATCCTGATGCGGGATGTGAACGGCGATGGGGTATCCGACCTGATGTGGGCCATGAGCAACGGCTACACACACCAGACCTATTACAACCTCGGCGTCGGCGATGGCACCATCGGCGCAGGCACCCTTATCGATCCCACTGCGGAAAGTGCCGCGGCCATGGTGTACGAGGACATCAGCAACGATGCGGTGCCCGATCTGATCACCGCCCGCTTCCGCACCATCAGCTGGCAGGAGAACTATTTCTACAACGCTTTCCGCCTGCGCGGATCTGTGTTCCTGGATTTCGACCTCGATGCCACGCTCGATACCACCGATCAGAAGATCGCCTACCGCCTGGTGCGCACCGACGCGAACGACATCCTGGTATGGACCAACAGCGACGGCGACTACGATCTGCCCGCCGATACAGGCACTTGGGATATATGGCACACACCTCCTGCGATCTACCAAGTGACCAACGATCCCGACACGCTCACCGCTTCGCTCACCACGTTGGTGCCCATCACCGAGGATCTGAACATCGGCCTTGCCCCGGCGCTGGACGATACGCTGCCATTCATCACCGAGACTTTCTCCGGATGGTTCCGTTGCAATGATCCGCTCACCATCTGGCTCACCCTGCGCAACAACGGCACCTTCATTCCTGAAGGATTGGTGATCGACTACTACGTGCATCCGGATGTCACCATCGTCAACACCTACCCCACACCGGATTCCATCGTGGGGGATCATATCTACTGGCATGTGGACAGCCTGGGTTGGTTCCAGGAGTTCGTGGCCACGATCAGTGTCATCCTGGGGCCCGTGGGTTCCACCGCCGGCTTCGGCTACACAGTGACCGCCGCCAACCTGCCCTTGCTGTTCTTCTCGCCGCCGGACAACTTCACGGTGACTTGCGCCTTCGATCCGAACGACAAGCTGGTAACTCCGCAGGGGTATGGAGTGGCTGGTGCGGTGCCCGTGGATCAAGAGTGGTTGGAATACACGGTGCGTTTCCAGAACACGGGAACGGATACGGCCTTCACCGTGCAGCTGCTGGATACGCTCGATACTGATCTCGATCCCCTGACCATGGAAGTGCTCGCCGCTTCGCACGATCTGACGCGGATCCAGGTGGACACGAACAATGTCGCGCTCTTCCGCTTCGAACGCATCCTGCTGCCGGACAGCAATACGAACCAGTTCGGCAGCAACGGCTTCGTGAAGTACCGGATCCAGCCCAACGCGGGATCGCCGCACCTCACCGAGATCACCAACAGCGCCGCGATCTTCTTCGACCTGAATCCGGCGGTGATCACCAATACGGTACTGAACACCTTGATCGATTGCGCGCTGCACGAAGCGGTCGCCACGCCGATCGATGTCGACATTCTGCAAGCCAGTGTGGGTGATGCCTACCAGTGGTATTTGAACGGATCACCATTGCTCGGAGAGACCGCGCAAGAACTTACGATGGGGGTGAGCGGCGACTACACCGTGCAAGTGACCAGCATCTACGGTTGCGTGGACGTGAGCGATCCGTATACCTATATCTCCACCGCGATCGCGGAAGTTGGTGACCTCACCATGCGCGTGGTGCCGAACCCGATGAACGATCAAGCGGTCGTGTACTTCAGCGAGGCGCTCACCGCGCAGCATCGCATCGAGTTGGTGGATGTGAGTGGGCGTGTAGTGCGTGAACTGAAACCCACCGGCAGGACCGTGTTGCTGCAACGCGATGGGCTGGGCGCTGGGATGTACCTGCTGCGCGTCTCGAACAAGGAAGGCTTGATCACTTCACAACGGCTGGTTCTGCGATAGCCACCATACCTGTTGCACCATGAAGATCTCTCGAACCCACCTGCAGCGGTCTCTTCCCAACGTAGCCATTGTACTTTTCTACTGTGCACTGTCGCCTGAGGCGGACGCCCAACCTAACTACGTGCGCACCTATTCCGTGCCGCCCAATACGGTCATGCACGGGTGCGATGTGACCGACGACGATGGTTTGATCATGTGCGGCACGGTGGACGATTCGTTGGGCTTATTGATCCGGCTGGATGTCGCGGGCAATACGCTTTGGACACGCACTTACAGCGCCATCGGCACCAACGATGGAGGCACTTTCGGCAGTTCCTGGATCATTGAATTCCTGGATGTCGCCGCGATAGGTGACAGCGGGTACGTCGTCGTCGGCTCGGGTGATGTTCAAGGCAACCAGGGTCGCGAGAACCTCATTGTACGCCTCGACAGCTCCGGGGATCATATTTGGGGCGGTTCCAGGGGGACGATCTACTATGATGTGTTCGCACATATTGATCGCATCGACTCGGTCACGGTACTTGTTAGCGGCCGCACCGGGGGACTGAGCACCTCCCGTGCAACCCTCGAAAGGTTCAATCTCACTACTGGTTTCCAGGAAGGTGGCCTGGCAGGTCACTGGGGTTATAGCCAACCATTGGCGATCGACCTGGCCGATGATGGCGGTTTTGTGCTTGCCGGTACGCTGGACTTCGGCTTCTCGAGCTTCGTCATCAAGGCGGACGCTTCGTTCGATACGCTCTGGACGATCGACTGGGACAATTTCTCGGCTCGTACCGTAGTGGGTCTCACGGACGGTTCTGTGATAGCGGCGGGGGATACCGTGGTGATGCGCATCCTTCCGAACGGCCAGGTGGATTGGAGCAAGCAACTCCATGTGGGCGATGGGGCCATCACCGACGTGGAGGTCAGGATGGATGGCACGATCCTACTGACCGGGTGGTCGGATCCGGTGGATAGTTATTCCTGGCTCGTGCTGATGGATCAGGCCGGTAACGTGGTAGGCAGCCAGCGCTACGGCGACACCGGCGACATGTACCGGGTGTCGCAGTTGGAACTGCTCCCGGGCGACCATGCGCGCTTGATCGGAACGGCTGGCCTGGCTGGCGCGCTCGTTATCGCCACGGACAGTGCGGGGACCGTGGAAACCTGTTCGTACCCAACGTTGGTGTTTGGTCTGAACAACTTCACTTCTTCACAGACAGCGGTTCTATCGGTCACCACACCAGTTCCGGAATCCTTTTACCAGGTGACCACAGCCGACTTTCCGGCGTACGCTTCGAGCACGATCGTTTGTGCCGATGACGAGCCCTGGTCCGCCACGGGCACTGTCTTCGCGGACACGGACCAGGACGGATCGCTCGATGCCGGCGAACCGGGCTTTCCGTTCGGAGCGCTGAGCGTTGCGCCCAACAATGGCTACGTCTTCACCAACTATCAAGGAGCCTTCGAGTTCCACACCCCGGTGATGGACACCTATTCGGTGAGCCATGCGAACCCGGGCCCATGGTGGCAGGTGACCACCCCTTCGATGTACACCGTACCGTTCACGATCAACGACTCCACGTTCACCGATCTGGACTTCGGCTATACGCCCACGGTCGATACCACTTTGCTCGTCGGATGGATCGCATCGCCCGCGCTGACCTGCTTCGGCATACCGCACATGCATATCGGCATGCAGAACCAAGGGACCACCACGCCACAAGGGGTCGCCGCGCTCACGCTGGATACGCTGGTGTCTTTCTCCTGGTCGAACCCTCCCCCGGATTCCATCGTGGGGGGCACCGTGTACTGGAGCTTCGATAGCGTGGGGTGGTACCAGTATTGGCAGCAGGAAATGACCATACACATGCCCGGCTCCGTGTACTGGGGAGATACTGTCACCAGCACGCTGGTCATTTGGACGGACGACGGTAACGGAACGCTGAGTCCGGTAGATACCGTGCTCTGGACAGAAGTGATCACTTGTGCCTATGATCCCAATGACAAGGTCGTCACCCCTGAAGGATCCGGCGCCTACGGCGCGATCCCCTTCGATACGGAATGGCTCACCTACACCATCCGTTTCCAGAACACCGGCAACGATACCGCCACCACTGTGGTGATCGAGGATCTCCTCAGCGCCGACCTCGAGCATGGCAGCCTGCAGGTCTTGGGATACTCGCATCCGATCACGGGACTGAACATTAGCAGCGGGGGGCTCGCGTCCTTCCGGTTCGATAACATCCAGCTGCCCGATAGCAACGTGAACGAGCAGGCCAGCCATGGCTTCGTGAAGTTCCGTGTGCGCGTAATTCCCGGTTTGCCCCACCTTACCGGGATCACCAATAACTCCGGTATCTACTTCGATCTGAACCCACCGGTGATCACCAATACGGTGCTGAACACCATCGTCGATTGCGCACAGGCCCAGCTCGATCCACAGATCTATGACCAAGGCTCCGGTCTGCTCTTCCCATACACCTTCTTCATGGATACCATGGTCTATGCCTATCAATGGTTTCTGGATGGTGCGCCGATCAGCGGGGCGGACACCATGGCCCACCAAGCATTGATCACAGGTTACTACACCGTCCAGCTCACCGACCCCTATGGGTGCAGCTTCCTCTCCGATCCTGTGCAGGTGCTAATCACTGCGATCGCTGCGCGCGACGAAGGCCACATGATGATCGCGCCCAACCCCTTCCACGATCAAGCGCGCATCACCTTCGCCGAGCCATTGGGCAACGATGCACAGATCGAACTGCGCGATGCGCAAGGCCGTCTACTGCGATCGATGAACGGCAATGGCTCGCGTCAAGTGATCATTGAGCGCGATGGGTTGGGAGCCGGGCTCTACGTAGTGCGGGTGATGCACGGTGGCGCGCACCTCGGCGCAGTTCGCCTGGTGGCCGAATAGGTGGGACCGTTCGGACCGCCCTACGCGGCGCTCCAGCTTCGTGCTCTCGCGGGAACATTTCTGCCCGTCCCAGTGTATCAGATAGCCTACCGGGGCATCCCCGACTGGACAAAATTCTGCGTTCACCCCACCTTTGCACCCATTCATCGAACAATATGAGACATTCGTCGATAGCACTGGCGCTCGCTCTACCCGCCCTCTGCACCGCGCAGACCTTCACCCTGAACACGAGCCCCCTTACCAATGAGGCCGCCCGATCGGGGGGCTGCGTGGGCATCGCGGACATGGATGGGGATGGCCTCGATGACCTGATCCTGCTCCACCAGAGCAAGACCCTTTCCATCGACTACCAGAATGCTGACGGCAGCTTCACCTCCTACCCGTATGGCACCGTCTCCGCCTCCAGCCAATGGGGCATGGCCGTGGGCGATGTGGACAACGACGGACACAAGGACTTCGTGAGCGGCGGCAATGGTGATGGGGTCCACTTCGTGGAGATCAGCGGCCGCGGTGTGTACACTCCGGTTACGAACCTGAACAACGGATCGATGTTCATGCAGGGCATGAACATGGTGGACATCAACAACGATGGGAGCCTCGACATTTTCGGGTGCCATGACAATGCGGCCTCGCGCATCTGGCTGAACGACGGTAACGGCGCCCTCACCTACAACAACTACATCAACTTCGCCACCAGCCCGAGCAGCGACATGAGCGGCAATTACGGCAGCACATGGACGGACTTCGACGACGACGGCGATATCGATCTCTACATCACCAAATGCCGCCAGGGTGTGAACAGCTCCAGCGACCCGCGCCGCTGGAACCGCCTGTTCGTGAACGATGGCAACAACCAATACACCGATCAAGCAGCCACCTACGGGGTGCAGAACCGGGAGCAATCCTGGGCGAGCGACTTCGCGGATATCGACAACGACGGCGATCTCGACCTGATCACCGTGAACCACAGCACCACGGCCCAGCTCTTCCTGAACGACGGCACCGGGCACTATACCGACGCCACCGCCGGAAGCGGTCTGGAATACAACAACTTCTACTTGCAGAGCAAATGCGAGGACCTGGATAACGACGGCTTCATCGACCTGCTGTGCGTGGAGGGCAACTACTACTTCCACAATGATGGTGACGGCACCTTCACCCGCATCACCAACCTGCTGCCGCACCCCACCGCGAACCATACACTGCACTCCTTCGCCTTGGGCGATATGGACCACGACGGCGCCATCGACATCTACGCCAGCTACGGCACCAGCTACGTTACGCCGAGCACCTCGCGTGATGATGAGTTGTACTTCAACAACGGCAACACCAACCACTTCCTCAACTTCAACCTGGAAGGCGACGCCAGCAACCGCGATGCGGTGGGCGCGCGCGTTACCCTCTACGGTGCATGGGGCAAGCAAGTGCGCGAGATCCGCGCGGGCGAGAGCTACGGCATCGTGTGCTCCTTCACCTGCCACTTCGGGCTCGGCACCGCGCTACAGGCGGACTCCGCCGTGGTGCGTTGGCCCAGCGGCACCGTCGATCGCTTCTACAACCTGGCCGCCGACCAGTGGGTGGATGTGGAGGAAGGCCAGACCGACCGGAGCAAGGTGGCCGTGATCGCCGCCTTAGGTGGACCCTACGATCAAGGGAGCGGCTTGATGAACGACGGATTGCGCAACCTTGGCCTTGTTCCCCTCGCTGAACCGTACACGGCATTGGGCTACACCATCGAAGGGGTAAAACTGATACGCACCGTTCCGCAGAGCGTGCTGAACGTTACCGGCAGCAACGCCATCGTCGATTGGGTGTGGCTGGAACTGCGCGATGCCGTGAACCCTGCCACCGTGCATGGCCAGCGCCCGGCGCTCTTGCAACGGGATGGTGATGTGGTGGAACTGGACGGCGTGCGGCCCGTGGCCATGGGAATACCCAATGGCAACTACCATCTAGTGGTGCGCCACCGTAACCACTTCGGGGCGATGACCAGCGCAGCCCTTGCACTGGGCCCGGCACCGACCACCGTGAACTTCAAACTACCCGGCACCCTCACTTACGGCACCAACGCGCGCAAGGACGTCAACGGCACGCTCGTGCTTTGGGAGGGCAACACACGCGACGATGCGCTGCTGAAATACGCCGGCAGCAACAACGATCGCGATCCCATCCTCGTGCGTATCGGCGGCACCGTGCCCACGGCCAGCGTGAGCGGTTACTACCAGGAGGACGTGAACATGAACGGCCAGGTGAAGTACGCCGGCAGCGCCAACGATCGCGATCCCATCCTGGTGAACATAGGTGGCTCGGTGCCCACCGCATCGCGCACCGAGCAGGTGCCCTAGTGCTCCAGGATCTCGGGGAGGCCGGGTCGTTCCGAACGCGCGTCCTATCCTTGCAACCGTGAACACCACGACGGACAAACCCCTCATCGAGACGATTATCGCCACCGTGCAACGCACTTCGCCGGATCTGGTGGAGGTGCGTTTCAAACCCGGCGCGGTGCTCACCATCCCCGGGATCACCGCCGTTCTCCATGCGCGTGAAGAACTGGGCCGCATCGGATCCCATTGTGCGCTCATCATATTTCCCGAGGAAGAGACGGACTTCGATATGTCCATGATCACCGAGGACCATTACGGCGGTCGACCGGTGGTGGAATTCACAGAGGCGGTGGCGTGGGTGGTGCGCAACGAGCACAACGAGCGGTTCACCCGCATGTACTTCGCCTATTTCCCCAGCCCGGTGCCCAGCGCCATCTTCATGGAAGAGTCGGAAGCGCGGGCGTGGCTGGCGAAGTAATAACAGGCGCCTCCCGATCACACTTTGCAGTGCTGCACATGCGAGGTGGGTGAACCTCCGGACGCCGACCGTATCATTGTTGGCCGCTTCTCCCCAGCACCGCCGATCGCGCCCAACGCCATGCCCTCGAACACCTTCCATGCGACCCGCCCGGTATCCCGCCGGCTTCTCTCCACAACGCTCTCCTGCATCATCTGCGCCGTGGCCTCCGCGCAGGCAAAGCCCTTTACCTATCAGGAGATGCTCCTGCTCGACCGCATCAGCGGGCTGAACGTGGATGCCACCGGCCATTACGCGCTTTTCAATGTGCGCGCCACGGACTTGGAGAAGAACAAGGGTGTGTCCACGCTTTGGCTCAAAGACCTGAACACACCCACCACGCCGGAACGGAAGCTCGGCGTTTCCGAAGGCGGCGCACGGGACGCGCAATGGAGCCCGGACGGTCAGACCATATACTTCCTGTCATCGCGCGGAGAAGGCGGCACGGCACAAGTGTGGAAGACCGATGTGAGCGGCGCCAAAGCGGAACAAGTCACGCGCCTGCCTTTGGATGTGGGCGCGTACCGCATAGCGCCCGACGCGAAAAGTCTCGTCGTCTCGTTGGCGGTATTCCCCGAATGCACCGGGGACGAGATCGCCTGCACAGTGAAGAAGCAAGCCGAGCGCGCAGCGGATAAGTCGAGCGGTGAGGTTTACACCAAAGTGTTCGTGCGCCATTGGGACACCTGGGCCGATGGCACACGCAACCATCTGTTCCGCATCGCCATCGATGGCAGTGGTGCGCAGCCTGTGGCGTTGACGCCGGGCTATGATGGCGATGTACCGTCGAAGCCCTTCGGTGGCAACGAGGACTTCTTCATTACGCCGGATTCCAGGAGCGTCTACTTCTCCGGCCGCGAGGCCGGTACCATCGAACCGTGGAGCACCAACTTCGACATCTACAGCGTGCCCATGGGCGGTGGACCGCTCACCAATTTGACGGCCGAGAACAAAGCCTGGGATGCGAGCCCGCGCGTATCGCCGGATGGAAAGACGCTCGCCTACAAAGCGATGAAGCGTCCCGGCTTCGAGGCCGATCGCTTCGAGATCAAATTGCGGGACGTCGCTGGCAAGGTGACCACGCTCGCCGCCGACTGGGACCGCAGTGTGGACGACTTCGCGTGGAGCCGGGACGGCAAGAGCTTGTTCGTGGTGGCCGGTGATGTAGGACGGACGCGCCTGTTCAAGATCGACGTGAGCACCGGCACCGTGACGGTGTTATCGAAGGACGGCCATATCGATGCGTTCCATGAAACGCCCGGAGGCTTCATATTCCTGAAGAGCGCGCTGAACAGCCCATCGCAGCTCTATGCCTCGAAGCCCGGCGGGGTGATCGACATGGATCCCATCAACCTCACCTCCGTGAACGCCAAGTTGAAGGACCTGGCGTTCGGTGCGTACGAGCAGTTCAACTTCAAAGGCTGGAACGAGGAGACGGTGCATGGCTTCGTGGTGAAGCCGGCCGGCTATGAGGAGGGCAAGAAGTATCCGGTGGCTTTTCTCATACACGGTGGTCCGCAAGGCAGCTTCGGCGATGGCTGGAGCTACCGTTGGAACCCACAGAGCTATGCGGGCGCGGGCTACGCCGTGGTGATGATCGACTTCCATGGGTCCACCGGATATGGGCAAGCGTTCTGCGATGCGATCAGCCAGCACTGGGGCGATCGGCCGCTCGAAGACCTGCAAAAGGGATGGGCGCACGCGTTGAAGACCTACCCCTTTCTGGACGGCGATCGCGCCGCGGCGTTGGGAGCATCGTACGGCGGTTTCATGGTGAACTGGATCGCGGGGAATTGGAAAGCGCCGTGGAAATGTCTCGTCTCGCACGATGGCGTGTTCGATGCGCGCTCCATGGGCTTCACCACCGAGGAGATGTGGTTCGAGGAATGGGAACAGGGCGGCTCAGTGTTCACCGACCCCGCGAAGTACGATGCGTTCAACCCTATGCTACAGGCCAAGGATTGGTCCGTACCCATGCTGGTGATCCACTCCGACCTGGACTACCGCATCGGTGTGGAACAGGGCATCGGTG
>JAGNSU010000052.1 GCA_017987895.1 Flavobacteriales bacterium
ATCACGTTGAGCGCGCGCGAATGCCAGATCATCAGCCTTATCGCCGATGGGCTTTCCTACACCCGCATCGCGGACCAACTCGGTTTGAGCGCGCATACGGTCACCACGCACCGCCGCAACCTCATGCAGAAACTCGGAGTGAACAGCACCGCCGCAGTGGTGATGTACGCGGTGAAGCATGGCCTCACCACCCCGAACAAGTACCTCTTCAATCCGCCCTCGTAATTTCCCCGTATGAGCGGGCTGTTGCTGGCGGATATCGGGGGGTCCTCCTCCCGATGGGCGGTGTTGACGGACGATACCACCACGGTCCTTACCGCTGCGGGTGCTTGGCCCGGCTTCAACCCGGCCACAGGCAGCGGTGAAGAGTTGGTGCGGACCCTGACAGCGGAACGGAGCGCGTTCATAGGTTTGGAGCGTGCCCACCTCTATGCGGCTGGTTGTGGCACACCGGATCGTGCGACGTTGCTTCGAACCGCTCTTCAACCGGTACTGCCCGGCACGCACATCGAGGTCCACAGCGACCTGCTCGCTGCTGCGCGTGCGCTTTGGGGCCGGGGGCCCGGTGCGGCGATGATCCTTGGTACGGGGATGAACGCAGGCCTGTATGATGGAACATCCCTCACACGCACATTGCCTTCCCTCGGCTACATATTGGGCGATGAGGGCAGCGGCGCTGACCTGGGTCGTTGCCTCTTCCGAGATGCGTTCCGGGACCACATGCCCCCGGAGGTCCGTGAAGCTGTGTTCGGTGTTGAGGGCCCCGATCTCCCCAGCACCATTCGCGGTATCTATCGTTCGGCATTCCCGGCCAAAGCGTTGGCGGAACCTGTGGCGCGGCTCGCCGAGCATCTCGATCGATCCTACGTGCAGCGGCTCCTGGCCGATCGGTTCACCCTGCTGGCCGAGGAGTTGAAGCGAACGCTCGGATCGGTGGAGGTACGTGCCACCGGAGCCGTGGCGTTCGGCTTCAGGAAGGAACTCACATCCGCGCTCCAGGGAGAAGGTCTGCGCCTCACCCAGGTCGAACGTGATCCTCTGGAAGGCTTGGTGCGGTACTACCGCGCAACGCGTTGAGCCACTTCCGCAGGCGCGCCTGCCCCCGCTGCCGTGAGCTGCTGCAAAAGGAGGAAGGCCGCTTGGTTCTCTTCGCTCCACAGTGTGCGTTGTACCTGGCGCTTTTCCACCGCGGTAAGGTGCCAGCTCAGGGAGATCTCGTCACTTTCGTCATGCCGCAGCTGTAGGTCGATCACATCGATCGGGAAATCCGCCCAGCCACTCACTTGCTGGAGCATCAGGTCATAATCCTGATCCTGTACCCGCACGAAATTGCCGAAAACGTTACGGGCCGGATCCAGCAAACGGCTCATGAAGGATCCGCTGATAGGCTGTACATCGAGTTCCTTCTGCTTGTCGCGCATTTGAACGAGGACCACACCGGACGTGTTCCGCGCGATCCAATCGCGGTGGGCCAGCAGGAAGGTGCAAAGGGTACGGAACCCGTAGTTGTCCCGGATCCCGGCATCCATCACACGCATTGGCGGGTCGCTGGGTAGGCTGACCACAGGCGTGATGTAGGGAAAGGTGGCGCTCATACGCAACGCACTGGTGAGCTTCAAGGAGGAAGCGTCCTGCCCGGCGAACATCCGCTGGAACTCGATGGCTTCCGGTTGCGGTGAGTGCCGCATTCGCTCCACTGGCTGGTCGGTGGTGAGATGTGCCACGGGAAGTGTACTGATCAGCAGTCGGCGGCCATCGTTGATCGAGGTCGGAGCGAGCATAAGCATCGGTGTGCGCGCTTCGCGTTCGGCCTCTTCGAGGTCCTTGAGGCGCACATCCAGGACCTGCCCGGTATTCTCGTTCAGCCGTTGCTCGAAGACATAGCCCCGATCGCGCGTGTACAGCCGTGAGCCATCGCTTACGCGCTGATACCGGACGAACATGTCGTTGGTGACGAGCGTGAACGCGACGGGGTTCAGGATATCCCGGCACATGTTGCCAGCATGGACCGCATCCGTTGTAGGCGGAGTTCCCGTGGTGGGTGCATCCAGCGCGACCTGGCGGAAGTATGCAGCCCCGATGGCTCCTCCCGACGAACCGGTGATGAGCGCGGTCCGGCGCATCAATCCGCCGTTCAGCAAACTGTCAGCGTGTTGCATGCAGAGATAGGTCCAGAGCATGCTGCGCAATCCGCCACCGCTGGTGCTCAGGATCACCATGCGGGGAAGACTGTCCCGCGTGGCGTTCTCGTTGTGCGAGCGCCAACGGTCCAGCACGCCCTCCATCGCTCGCTTGTCCAGTGCGGCGCGAACGGTGTCGTAGGCCAGTGCGGCCAGCGCAGGTCGATCGTACCGCGCCGGTGGGGCCTGATAGTCCAACCCATAGGCTTGGTTGTCATAGAGAAAGCCCTCCGTGCGATAGCTCAACAGGTTCAATCCCACGACAAGGCCGATCACCACGCTGAGCGTCCAACCCTTCAGCCAACTGTACAGGGCGCTGAGCACCATCAGCAACATGGTGAACAGGAGAAAGGCGCTCGCTCCGGTAGGGATCTCGAAGGCTTGCAAGCCCGCGAAGGCGCCCAGCGCCACGAAGCTCACCACCATGATCACCTCGAAGATCGATCCGTTGATGTGGTTCTGCCAAAGCACGCTGCGCAGCAGGTCCTTGTCGTAGTGGTGGCTGCTGCGTGCGAGCGCGATCCGGAAGGAGGGCAGGAGGTAGGTCTCCACATGCCATTTGCGTGTGCGTTGTTCACGGCGCAACCAGCGCGTTGCCCTGCGTTGCTCGGACCGCATCGGCGGGATGGGTGGCATCGGGCCGGGCAGGTCCACCTGCGGTGCTTCAGGGCGGTACTCCTCTGCCCGGCCACCGGTCATCTTGGTGATGTCCGTGTTCGTGCGCGTGAAGTACAACAAGCTGATCAATTGGAAAACGGAGATCCCCACGACGAACGAGAACAGGTTGAATGCCACTTCCCCTGCGGGCAGCAGTTCCTTGAACAACTGCACACGCGCCGAGCAATAGAGGTAGGTGAGGGAGAACGCCACTGGGATGATGGCGTTGTTGATATTGAACTTGAGGAAGGGCCGGCTCAACGTGGCGATGAACGGGAACCGGTACGCATGCATGATGTAGCTGTACAGGTTGAACCCTGTGATGAACGCCCCCAAGGCGAAACCGGTGAGCAAGTAGCCCCAGGGGCCCACGGTGCCGAAGTACTCCGGGTACAGGAACAGGTAGGGGATCCCGTACTTGTTGCCCATACTCTGGGTGATGTAGGCCCAGAGCACCAACCAGAAGAGCAGCAACAGGTGGTTCTTCTTCACATGCAGCACGAGAAGCTGCAAGGGGAAGAAGTAGATCAGCCTCTTCCAGACCTGGGCGAACGTTCTGCGGTGTACGATGCGCTGAAGGTAGCGGACCATGCCCTTCCTACGCGCGCACACGTACTTCTGTTGTGCGCACCCTGAAGTGCTTTTCTGCGTAAGGTGCCTTGCCGGAGGATCAAACCTTCGCGAGGGTGGCGGCCATCACCTCCGCTTCGATCCTTTCGGCCTCGGCTTTCAAGCGCTCTGCTTTCGCGAGCACATCCTTCTTCCACGCTTCATCGTCCAGCCCCGCGCAATTGATACGCACGTTCAGGTAGGCGCCTAGTGCCCCGGTGCGCGCGCACATCGCACCCACGCCAGCATCGCTGACGCTGGCTTTGAGGCCGATCTCCGCCATCCGGGCCATCACGGACATGCTCTCCACGCACACCTCCAGGGTGCGCAGGGGGACCATGATCGCGCCTTTGGTAGCTTCTCGCAGGGCCGACTTCCGCTCCTCTTTCTGGTCGGACGTCTCCTGGGGAAGTTGCATCGCCTGTAGGATGCGGTCGAAGGAGCGGGTGTCCTCGTCCACGAGGCGGAGCAGTTCATTGCGGTAGGCTTCCCCCTTCACGGCCCATTGGCTGAATTCCTCCCAGCGCTCGTCCCAACCGCGCTTGTGGGCGCTGAGGTTGGCCACCATGGTGCCGAGCGCCGCGCCCAACGCGCCGACGTAGGCCGCCACACTGCCACCGCCTGGGGCGGGGCTCTCCGCGGCCGTTTCCTCGCTGAAACGCAGCAGATCCAAACGCACCAGACGTTCTTTCTTGGCATCGGTCAGCAGGTACTCGATCACGCGTTTCTGGGGATCGAACGGGGCCAGATCATCAAGACCCAACGACTTCACAGCGATCTTGATCTTCTCGCGTTCGCTGATGCCCAGGCTACGCTCCTGTCGCTTCAAGAAGAAGTCGGCCGCATCAAGGAGCGACTGTTTCGGCACCAGACCCACCAATTCGCTACCCGTGACGCGGATGCCCCGCTCCGCAGAGCTCTTGCACGCCTCGTCGAAAGCGATGTGCAAGGGGGTCACGTCCAGGTCGGTGAGGTTGAGCGAGAGTTGGGCGATGCCGTATTCCTCGATGAACCAGCCGATGCCTTTCACCGCCTTGAGCTTGCCGGGGACCTTCTTCGGTTCGCCGTTGGCGTCCAGGATGGGTTTTCCGGTGAGCGGATCGCCTTCGCGCAACACACGCCCAGCTTCACGGATGTCGAACGCGATGGCGTTCGCGCGACGGGTACTCGTCGTGTTCAGGTTCACATTGTACGCGACGAGCAACTTCCGCGCACCGATGGCCACTGCGCCACTGCGGGCCACACTCTCCGTAAAAGCCGCTGGGCCATGATCGGGCTTCCAGGCTGGATCCACCAGTTTCTTGGACAAGCCTTCGTACTCGCCCGCGCGGTTGTTGGCCAGGTTGCGGCGTTTCTCCTCGCTCGCGGCGAACTCGTACCGGTACACGGGTATACCCAACTCGTTGCCCACGCGTTCGGCCAGTTTCTTCGCATAGGGCACTACTTCGTCCATGGTGATCCCGCTGATGGGCACCAACGGACATACATCGGTCGCACCGAAACGCGGATGCTCGCCCTTGTGGCCGCGCATGTCGATCAGTTCCTGTGCCTTCTTCATCAGCCGGAACGCCGCTTCGATCACCGGTCCAGGTTCACCCACGAACGTGATCACCGTGCGGTTGGTGGCTTGGCCGGGATCCACATCGAGGAGGCGCACGCCTTCCACGGTCTCCACCACGGCGGCGATAGCGTCGATCTTCGCACGGTCTCGCCCCTCGCTGATGTTGGGGACGCATTCGATGAGTTGGCGGGGCATGGGCTTGCGTTCAGAGCGCCAAAGCTAATTGGGCACCCACCTACCTTCGGATCCGTTCCATGAAGTGCGCTCTGTTCATCCTGGTCGTGCTGCCGTCGCTTCTAAGCGCACAACCAGACTATGCGCCGTCCTCGAAACCTCCTCGACCATCGGTTGCCCCGTTATCCCCGGCACGCTGGTCCATTGGAGCGGATCTTCTCGGACCGGCTTCCGCACTTTGGATCGCTGATAGCCAGCAGGAGGTCGTTCGGCTGGGTTTCGCGATGCATCGCTGGGTGCGCGACAACAACGCACTGCGTGCCGGATATTCTTTCACTCGGTTCACTTGGGAGATCCCGTACGCCCCTCCCGTGATCGACAGTGTCCAGGAAAGCGGGACCGACAGTTATCGTGATCAAGTGCATGCCTTGCGACTTGGAGTGGTGTCGATGAAACGCGACCGCCGCTTTTCCCCGGTCGTCGGACTCTCGCTCGTGCTTTCTGCGGATGAGGTCTACCGAAGCCGGTCGGCCGAGGCGCAGCGCCTGGATTCCGTGGTCAACGGGATCGCTTTCTTCTCGGACCTGCCGAGCTATGAAGCCCCTTCGGAGGGTTATCGGCAGGACTGGTGGGGTGAGGTTGGCGTGGAGGGGGCGTTGGGCTTGTCGTATCGGCTCACCAGCCATTTGGAGATCGAAGGTCGTCTGGGTCTTTGGGTGCGGTGGCGTGCGATGCTATCGAACTCGGGAGAGGATCCGGAACCTGATCCAGGACCAGCCGGTGAAGCGATCCGCTTGGGCCTGGTGTATCCCGCAATTTTTCTGCACTACGCGTGGTAGCTAAGGTTGCGAAGCCAGCAGGACGCTCACGATGTTGTTGAGCATGTGCAGGCCGATCGGCAGCCAGAGCGAGCCGCTACGAGAACGCGCGTAGCCGAGCACCACACCGAGCACCAGGACCATCAACATGATGGGTATCGTGTACTGCATATGCAGCAAAGCGAACGCGCCGGCGGTGATGGCGACGCCCACGTGCTCATCGGTCACCTGCCGCAAGGTGCCGAAGAACAGTCCGCGCAGCATGGCCTCCTCGAAGAGCGCGGGCAGGATACCGATGCCCAAGAAGAGCAACCACGGCTTGGTGCTGGAGGCGACCACCTGCGCCATGTAGTCCGTGGCGAACCATTGCGGCAACAAGTAGCCCACCACCTCCAGAACGCCCGCCACCGCCAGGAAAATTCCCAGCCACCGCCACAGCGCTTTGCGGCCCGGAGCACGCAGGCCGAGGAACCGGGCAAGGTGCTGCCCCACCCATTGGCGGCAAAGCAGCAAGAGCATCGCCAGCCCCGCGATACCGCTCCAGAGCGAGGCCGAAGCCACCGCATCGCCATGGGTGCTGTAGGTACGCATGGCCTCCAACAATTCCGGCGAGGCCAGCAGGTCGGAGAGCGCAAGGCCTTTCAAAGCCGGCGTCATCTGCCGGCAATAGGCGATGAAGACCGCCGTTTGCACCAGGAAGAACGTACACAACACAATGAGGAAGATGCCCATGCCCCGTGCGAAACGCAGGCCGGGCGGCAGCGACAGTTCGGGGTCGAGGTGGTCCTCAGGCAAGGGCCGCTCCGGCCCGGACAGGTTCTCCATCGATGATCACGGTGTCGATATGGTCGCTCCCGAAGGCGTAAGGCAGATAGGAAAGCGAGGGTACTTCCTTGGTGAGAATGAAACTCGCTCGCTTGCCTACGGTGAGACTTCCCAATTCGTGGCCCAGGTCCATGGCGGCTGAAGCATTGAGCGTCGCGGCGTTCAGGGCTTCTTCGGGCAACATGCGCAACTGGATGCAGGCCAGCGCAAGGACCAGGTTCATATTGCCACTGGGCGTGCTTCCCGGATTGTGATCGCTCGCGAGCGCGACGGCGGTCCCAGCGTCGATCAACGCGCGCGCAGGGGCGTAGGGGATCCGTAGAAAGAACGAGCAGGAGGGGAGCAGGGTGGGGATGGTGGCAGGAGCAAGGGCAAGGGCCGCGATATCACTGTTCTCCATCACCTCCAAATGATCCACGCTCAAGGCGCCGGCCTTCACGGCGGCGGGGATCGCCCCCAGGCTGGTGAACTGGTTCACATGCACTTTGCCACGTAGGTCGTACTTCGCGCCAGCCTCTAGCACGCGCATCATTTCTTCCACGGTGAAGTAGTTCGTTTCGCAGAACACATCCACGAAATCCGCCAAGCCCTCGGCCGCGGCCTGGGGAATGAGTTCATCGGTGATCATCCGTACATAGCCCGCGCGGTCCTGCGCGAACTCCGGCGGCAACGCATGCGCGGCCAGGAGTGTGGCCTTGATCCGCAATGGCAGCGCTTCACGCAAGCGGCGCACCACGCGCAGCATCTTCAATTCACTTTCGAGGCTGAGTCCGTAGCCGCTCTTGATCTCCACCGCCACCGTGCCCTGCCGCATCATTTCGTCCAACCGGGCCTTGGCTTGAACGAAGAGGTCCTCCTCGCTCATCTCGCGTAGCCGCAAAGCGCTGTTCAGGATGCCGCCGCCCTTGGCCGCGATGTCCTGATAGCTCATACCCTTGATCCGGTCCACGAACTCACCATCGCGCGGGGCGGCGAAGACCGTGTGGGTATGTGGGTCGCACCAACCCGGCAGCACGTAGCGCCCGCTGGCGTCGATCACGGTGAGGTCGTTCCAGTCGGTGATCCCCGGCCAGTCCGCCATGGTGCCCAGCGCTTCGATCCGCCCGTCGCGGGCGAGCAGCCAGCCTTGCTCGATCACAGGTAACTGTGCCATGGCGGCGCCTGCTAGGCGCGTGGTGCCAGGGGCATGAGTACCCACCAGGGCTTTCGCGTTCTTGATCAGGAGGCGGGACATCGACAGCAAAGAAAGGCAGATGTGGCCCCAGGTCTTCCTTGGACCGCACCTGCCCTTACGTTGTTCTTACTCTTCCGCTACTGCACAGGCCAACAGAACCGTTGTACGATCTGATCTTTTTGGCGAGCGACCACCATGTAGTGCCCTGCGTTCAGTCCCCTTCGGGATACGGAGCCATCCCCTGTGCGTTCCCGCCGCACTGATCGCCCCGACGCATCGAACCATTCCAGATCCAACTGCCGATCGGTGAGCCCGTGGTCGATCCGCCCATTCTCCGAAAGGGGTACAGGATAGAACGTCATCGTGGTAGCAGCGGGGTTTTCAACCACAGTGGTTTCAAGGAAGCTATCATGGAACCGCTTCATCTGGTTCGGTAAGCCGCCGTAGATACTCGAAGTGCATTGCAGGGCTTCGTGTTGCAGATCGCATCCGGTGCCGACCACGTTCGGAAAGTTGATCACGCTCAGGTAGGGATCATCCCAAGCACGCCAGAAGTAAATCTTACCGTTCGGCGCGCGGCTCATAGTCAGTGTGGATGCTTGTTGCGCCTCCAAGGAGATCGTTTGGTCCAACATGATCCCGGAAGCGGCGATCGTGGCTGCATCTCCGCTGCTCAGATCATACTGCCACACATCAAAATGGGTGTCGATACCCTGCCTGAACTGATCGGCGATGTACAGCACGTCCCCGTTCCCAGAGAATTCTATGCCATCCACCTTGTTATGTCCGGGGAAGTCGACGACATGTTGCACCGTGCCAAGCGCCGCGTTGAACGTGAAGAGCGCCAGGACGGGTTCGGGTTGCATGGCATAGAAGAGGTGATGGCCGGACATCGCGAGCCATTCGCCGTTCTCCGAAGGGACTAGCGGGCCGCTGAAGTGGATGGGTTGCCCGCCGATATCCCAGTCATCAAGAAAAGGCCCCGTATCGCTCACCACCGGTATGGTATCCAAACCCGCAGCGGTCAAGGCGTAAGCATGGAATTCCGAACTGGGCCATTCATGGTTCAAGATCCAGTAGTCCTGCCCGTTCGCGTGCGGCACCGCTGTGAGCTTCGCTGCCGAACTGTCCAGGTACCAGGTAATGTTCGGTTCCACGAGCCCGCCTGAACCTCCATTCGCCTCGATATCCACTTCCAGGTAGCCGGCGCGTGCATCAGGGGGACGTTCTATCAAAAAGATCATGAAACGACCCTGCATTCCTGGCTTCGGTACCAACAAATAGGCCTGTGTGAGATAGATATTCGGGTAAACTAGGGAGATCATGTCTGCAATGATCGATCCCGAAGAGTTCCTTAAACCACTAGAGTTGACGCTCAATAGGCCCTGACCGTTCACGTCGGCAATGCAACTCCCGCCATCTGCACCCACCATGGGGCCGTTCGAGCCGTTCGGTCCTCCTTGCGCAAAATCGATCCGATTCTCCTGTGGGAATATCCAAGGGCTATTGCGCATCTGGGCGGAAGAAACTTCAAACCAGGGCAGCGTGATAAATAGCGCTAGCCATTTCATGGCCAGATCCGAAAGCCCGTCGTAGAGTCTCCACCGAAATTAACCGCACTGCCTCCGCAAGTTGGTGATCCACTAGTGCCTGTGCTGCAATCCCATTGCCAAAGCAAAGTGGAGCAACCTGCAGCGTATACTTTCACTCCGGCGATCACCTCTCCAGCCGCGAGAGGAATATCGATCGTCTCGTTAGGGCAGATCGTGTAGAACGGTGAGGTCAGCGTAATGCTTCCTGTGCAACCCGATCGGAGCACATATTTGATGCAATAGCAACATTGCACATCGGGATCGACCCCGAAGTGGGCTGTAGTTTGGGCGGAAGCTGAAGGCCCTGACATTACGAACGTAGCAACGATCGTCACGACGGACAGGAAGGCTGGGATTTTCGTTGGAATGAGTTTTATAGATCGAATGTAAGACCTATGCGTTTCATCCACAACAACTCCAAGACCCTCGAGCTATGAGCATGGATCCCCTTCACTGCGCACCTTTGCGCGGCGGAACTATTCAGCGCCCGTTCATCGTTCCATGCGCATAGGCATCGTTTGCTATCCCACCTTCGGCGGTTCCGGCGTGGTGGCCACGGAATTGGGCATCGCCCTGGCCGAGAAGGGCCATACGGTGCACTTCATCACCTACGACCGGCCCGTACGCCTGCGCGACGTGGAAGGGCGCGTGTTCTACCACGAAGTGCGCGTGAGCGACTATCCGTTGTTCGATTATCCGCCCTACGAACTGGTGCTGAGCAGCAAGTTGGTGGATGTCGCGGAGCATGAAGGCCTGGATCTGGTGCATGTACATTATGCCATTCCGCATGCCAGCGCGGCCTGGATGGCACAACAGATCCTCGCATCGCGCGGACGCTATCTACCCTTCATCACCACCTTGCACGGCACGGACATCACGCTGGTGGGACGCGACCCCAGCTTCGAACCGGTCATCACCTTCAGCATCGAACGCAGCGATGGCGTGACCGCTGTTTCGGAGAGCCTCCGGAAGGATACCTACAAGCACTTTCCTGTGAAGCGGGAGATCGCGGTGATCCCCAACTTCGTGTGCGTGGACCAGTACCCGCAGCAGCCCGATCCAGTACTTCGGAAGCGCTACGCGCCGAACGGCGAACTGCTGCTGGTGCATACCTCCAACTTCCGGCCGGTGAAACGTGTGGAGGATGTGGTGAGCGTCTTCCAGAAGGTGCGGGAACAAATGCCGGTGCGACTGCTCATGATCGGCGACGGTCCGGAACGGCAGCGTGTGGAGACCCACTGCCGCCAGCATGGCGCTTGCAGCGACGTCCTCTTCCTGGGTAAGATCACCCGGCCGGAGGATGTGCTGGGTAGCTGCGACCTCTTCCTGCTTACCTCCGAGAGCGAGAGCTTCGGTCTGGCGGCGCTGGAGGCCATGGCCTGTGGTGTTCCGGTCGTGAGCACCGACACGGGTGGTACCCCGGAGGTGAACACGCACGGTGTGAGCGGTCTGTTGAGCCCGGTAGGGGACGTGGATCGCATGGCGGCGAACGCCATCACCATTCTCAAGGATGCGCAGAGCCGCGCTCGCTTCCGCCAAGGTGCCCTGGACCGGGCCGCGGAATTCGATGTGACCAAGGTGCTGCCGCGCTATGAAGCCTTGTACGCACAGGTGTTGAAGAACGGCAAGGGTTGATGGAATACCTGAGCGAGCGGGTGAGCGTGCAGCGCGACGGCGCGCAGACTTCGATCGTGATCAGCCCGCGACTGTCGGCGGTCAAACAGACTTTGCTCGTTTGCTGGACAACGGCATGGACGCTCTGCGGCGCGTACATCCTCTTTGAATTGCTTCGGATGCCGAGCGGCGATCAACGCACGTTCACCCTGACTTTCATCGCCTTCTGGACCTACTTCGAGATACGCCTGCTGCGGGTGCTCGCCTGGCGGCTGAAGGGGTTCGAACTGATCCGTGTGAAGGAGGGGGTGATCACCATCAAGAACAGCGTTCTGGGCTATGGCCGCGCGCACGAGTACTTTATCGAGAACGTCCAGAGCCTCGGTCCGCTCACCATCGACCCCTCGTCCTGGACCTGGCAGCTGAACGATTCGTTCTGGGTGATGGGCGGTGAACGCATGGGATTCGAGCACTTGGGGAAACGGGTGGTCTTCGGCAAGGGCTTATCCGATGAAGAGATGACCGATCTGTTGCGCACACTGAGGGAAGCACTGAAGCGGGCCCATCGGGACCTGAGGGATCAGTAGGTTTCGATCGAAAACACGTTGCCGCGTAACCGCGCGGTCGAACGACCATCGATGCTGCTCTCCAGCCGCATCGCGTGGGCGATGGGGGAGTTCAACGCTTCGCGTACCGTGTTCACTTGGCCGGCCGGCACACCGGCACGAGCAAGTGCTTCCAGAAGTTCGGGGCGCGATCGTTCTCGAACGGCCGCACCGAGCGGATCGGCCAGTTCGGTCCTGTTCCGCACGCGCTCCGCGTTACGTGCGAACCTTGGATCGAAGACGAGGTCGGCCGTACCGAGCGTAGCGCAGAGAGCGCTGAACTGCGCATCACTGCCCACCGCCAGGATGATCATGCCGCCGTCAGCACAGCGGAACGTTTCGCCATAGGGGGCGATGTTGGGGTGTAAGGTGCCCAGCGGGCGCGGATCGTGATCGGCCATCAGCAAGTTGCTCGCCTGGTTGATCAGGCCAGCGAGCGCGGCTTCTTCCAAGCACACCTGCACGAACGAGCCGCGACCGGTGCGTTCCCGTTGCCAAAGCGCGAGCAGGATCCCCTCCTTCAACTGATGCGCCGCCAGCACGTCGATCAATGCGATGGGGAGCTTGGCCAGCTGGTCGGGTCCGTTCCCGGTCATGCTGATGTACCCGGTCTCGGCTTGGAGCACCACATCGAAGGCGGGGCGGGTGGGCTGTTGGGCGAAGCCTTTGATGTGCCCGTGGACCAAGGTCGGGTTGAGCGCTCGAACGCGTGCTCGATCCAGCCCCAATTTCATCGCATCCTCCTCGAGATGGTTCGTGATCAGCACATCGGCTTCGCGCAATAACGCATCCAGTTCCATGCGGCCTTCCGGGCTGGCCAGGTCCACCAAGAGGTGCTCCTTGCCCCAGTTCACACTGCTGAAATAGGCACTGACGGAGCTCTTCGGATCTTCCTCCGGCAGCTTCCATTTGCGCGTCACATCGCCTCCGGTGCGCTTGTTCTCCAGCTTCACCACCCGCGCGCCCAATTCGGCGAAGCACATGCCCACGCTGGGGCCGGCCAACACAGAGGCGGTTTCGACAATGAGAAGTTCAGCCGCAGGAGAGCCCATTCATGTGAAGACCCATCGCGCGGGATGCGGATGGGTCTTTCGCTTGGTGCCCAGGACTGGACTCGAACCAGCACAGCCTTTCGGCCACTACCCCCTCAAAGTAGCGTGTCTACCAATTTCACCACCTGGGCAAGATCCCATTACGCGGAAACATACTTTGCGCTGGGGCGGCAAATATAGGAGTGCCCGGATCAACTGGTGACCAATTGAAAAAGGGGCCATGGGCCCCCTTCTCGGTGTGTTCGAAGACAGGATCAGTGCCTCAAGGAGCCTCTGATCTTCACTACTTTCTTCGTCCAGAGCGGCTCCATGAACTCATCATACACCGCTAGTGTGTATGTGCCATCGTGCAGGGAGGTCGTGGTGATCGTCATAACGGGCGCATATGCAATGGTTTCGGCCTGAGCGACCACGCCGTTCGAGCTCACCAGATATACCCGGCAGAGAGCGGTTCCGGGATTCGGGACCTCGACGGACAATTGGTTGGTGAAGGGGTTCGGGTAAGCATGCGGCGCTGTGTTGTTCGTGACCGTTCCGATCGGGGAGATCTGGGCGGACATGAGCGCTGGGCAACCCAGCACAAGGGTCATCAGCACCGCCTTGGCGATGGTTTGAAAGTTGAGCTGTTTCATGCGTTGGGTATGGAACGGATTGTATCCCGTCCACGGCGAAAGGTAAGGGATCGGATCCACACCTGAACAAGACCTGTAGGGACTGTTGTCAACACCCCCTCGGGGATCTTGTGAGACCAAGGGCTGTTGGCTCCGCTATGCTCCTTGCGAACGCGAAAAGTTCGCCGAGGCCTTTGTGACCCCGCCGGGGCTCCCCGCATCACCACACAAGCGCCCGCGCGAGCTGTGCGGGACCGGCTTCTCGCCCCAGCTGTTCAAAAGTGAAAAGCCAGCGCTTTCGCACTGGCTTTTGTGACTCCGCTGGGGCTCGAACCCAGGACCCCGACATTAAAAGTGTCGTGCTCTACCAGCTGAGCTACAGAGTCTTCCACCGGGAAGGTCCCGGTTAAGAGGCTGCAAATGTAACGTCCGTGCCGATCCGTGCAAGATGACCGAACCTACTTCTCGATGATGGGGCGCCGTTCGAAAGGCAGCGCGCGATCGAATAGGTAGCGGTACGTGGCCATGGTGCGGTAGTTCACGGCGTCCAGGTTGACGCACACCTTGATCATGCGCGGGTTGAAGTCCCCGATCCAAGTGAGGATGGTGTCGCGGTAGAGACCGGCCTCCACGATCTTCTCGGCGAACACGATCATCGCTCCCTCCAAGCCCTTGCCTTGATAGGGTTTGGCCACGCCGAACACGATGCCCGTCATCGTTTTCACCGTGCCGCGCCATTTGTGCCAGAGGAACTTCAACTTGCCGATCCAGTTCAGGTCGCCGTTCACGTAGCGGAAGATCTCGTTCATCTCCGGCACGCTGATGTAGAAGGCCACGGGGACCTTTTTGTGTTCCACGAAGATCAGGATGCGCGGGTCCATCACCGGTTCCATCGCCTTGATGATCTTTAGCGCAGCGGCCTTCTCCATCGGCTTGAAGTTCTCGTGGTCCACCCAGCCCGCGTTATAGACGGTCATGAAATCGTCCGCGAGCTGCTCCACGCTCCGGCCTCGCGCGTCGCGGATCAGATAGTCCGGATCGTTCTTCATCTGGTTGAACTTCCGGTGGAAGATGGGCTGGGCCTTCACTTCCATGCTGCGCTTGAAGAACAGCTGCTTGTAGTACAACTGGAACCCATAGGTCTCCAGCAACTCCGGATAGTAGGGCGGGTTGTAGTTGACGCCGTAGATGGGCGGATCGGTGAAGTTCTCGATCAACGCTCCCCAGTACATGTTCTTCTCCCCGAAGTTGATCGGACCGTCCATGGCCTGCATGCCTTCCCGTTTCAAGCGATCCCGTGCGGCGTCCAGCAGCATGTTCGCTACGGCCTGGTCGTTCACACATTCGAAGAAACCCATGCCGCCCGTGGGTTGCGCTTCCGTATGTGCGGTCTTGGGGTTGATGAACGCCGCGACGCGTCCGACCGGTGTGCCGTTCGCGTCGTACGCCACCCAGCGCCACGCCTGTCCACCCTGGAAGAGCTTGTTCCGGGCCGGGTCGAAGACTTTCTCGACGTCCTGCTTGAGGTGGGGGATCCAATTGGGATCGTGGCGATAGATGCTCCACGGCAGGCGCATCCAGTCGCGTAGGCTGCTGGCGTCATTTACCAGGACGAGCTTCATACGATCACGGTTGGTCGGCCGCGAAGGTGCGCATTGTCGGGCCATCCGGTCGATCGGGATGCGCATCTTCGCGCCATGCTGATCTCGCTCACCGGGTACATGTGCAGCGGAAAATCGCGGGTGGGTCGCGCTTTGGCGCAACGGCTAGCAGTGCCGTTCCATGATCTGGATCGCTTGCTCGAAGAACGCATAGGCGGACCGATCACGCCCTTTTTCCTTCGCGAGGGGGAAGCGGCATTTCGAGCGATCGAAGCAGAGGTGCTGTTGGGCACCGTGGCGCATGCGAAAGGGATCTTGGCCACCGGTGGTGGAACACTTGTCGATCCCATGCTGATGGCCCGGGCGCGAGCGGCCGGTCCTGTCGTATTGCTCGATGTGCCTTTCGAAGTGCTTGTTCAACGGATCCTTAAAGCGGGTCGCGATCGGCCGTTGTACTTCGGCGTGGACGAAGCGACCGTTCGATCACGGACGGAAGCGCTCCTCCTGGAACGAAGGACCGGTTATGATCGCGCAACGCATCGCGTGGATGGCGATGGTGATCCGGACGAAGTGGTGGATAGGATCCTGGCCGCCTTGGGACCGCTTCAGGAAATGTGAACGCTGTCGCGCTTGCCGAGTTCCACGGTGATGTGCTCCTGGAGCGTCGTGCTCAGCGTGAGGCCTACAATGTCCGCGCGGATGGGAAAGGTGCGGTGCCTTCGATCCACGAGTACCACGGTGTTGAACCTCTTCAGTGGGACCTGGACCAGGTGCGCGGCAGCATACATCAGTGTGCGGCCGCTCATAAGCACATCGTCCACGAGCACGACCACCTGTCCGGTCAGTTCCTTCAGCGGACACGAGAGCTTTACGGCGCGAGAGAGCGGGGCGTCCTTGTCGATGTTGAGTTCCACCAGTTCCACCTCCAAGGTCGTGATGGCGCTCAACAATTGCTTGAGCCGTTTGGCCAGTTCCATACCTCGCCCCGCGATACCCACCATCACCAAGCCCTTTTCGCGATGGTGTTCTTCGTGCAATTGGTGCGCGATGCGTTCCAGCTTACGCTTCACCTGATCATGGTCCAGGACAGAAGTACGGTTCGGGGTCATTGTGCGACGGAAAGGTAGGGATCAAGGCCCCCATGGGCCGCGCGCCGGTGCTGCAGCACCCGTG
Source organism: Flavobacteriales bacterium (assembly GCA_017987895.1). Lineage (GTDB taxonomy): Bacteria > Bacteroidota > Bacteroidia > Flavobacteriales_F > PHOS-HE28 > PHOS-HE28. Next base: position 16,247 of record JAGNSU010000052.1, read on the forward strand.
TCCGGTCACCGCATTTTCGCCGCGACCTTCTGCTTGCCGTGCATCTGGCTGTCCGGGTAACGGCTGCCGGTATACTTCACGATCCGATCGAACAGTTCCACCGTGGGTGGTTCCAGGCGGCGAAAGCGGATGCATGAACGGCCGCGGTCGTAGGCCCGCAGATCATTGTGGAACGCGTTGAGCAGATCATGGTGCATCACATAGAGCGCCATGAAGTTCTTCTGGCTCGCCATCGCGCAGAACGCGTTCCCGTCCAAATAGTAGGTGGGCATGCCGAAGCTCAGGTCCTCTGTCACCTGGGGCCAAGCGGTTCGGATCACGTTCCGGATCTCCAACAGTGCCTCACGCCGGTCCTTGGGTAGCGAAGCGAAGTATGCTTCGGGATCAGCTGCGGAGATCTTCATGATGCATGGAAGGGGTGTGAAGTTCGCATTTCGCCGCGATCGGCAATGCCCCGCCACATCTTATTAGGTTGAAGCGCGCATGGCGTGTAACCAGAGTTCACGTCCGGCGCGCGGAGCGATGGAGTTGTAGCATGGTTCAAACTGAACATCCGGGAACCACTTCCTGAAGAGCGGCAGATACATGTCGCGGTCACCACCGAAAGGAGGACGGTCCTCGTTCAGCGGATCGTTGAAGAGTACGCCGACCAGTCGGCCACCCGGACGGAGCAACGCATGCATGTGCGCGACATACCGTTCGCGGAGCGCAGGATCCAATGCGCAGAAGAAGGTCTGCTCAATGATGCGATCGTACGGGCCTTCGTGCGCGAAGAAGTCGCCTACATGCAAGTGCTCTTTCGGGAACTCCGGACATCGGGCGAGCAGGTCGATGAAAGGCGCATCGGTGAGGTCGATCACATGCACATCGGTGAAGCCGACACGGTGCAGGTATTCCGCTTCATACGAGCGCCCGCCGCCCGGGATGAGGATGCGGAGCGCTCTATCCGCGAGTTGATCGAAGTACGCGCGCAACGGGATGGTCACGGCACCGGTATCCCACCCGGTTTCGCCCTTCACATAGCGCTCCTCCCAGAAAGAGCGGTCCAGGTCCATGGCTCAATCCACCAAGGCGAACCGGAACACCATGCTCCGCTGCCGGGCACGGAGCGATGCCGCTTCGGGTGTATCATACTGTTCTTTGCCTTCGAGCATCATGAAGAACTCCGCCAGTCCCATTTCCTTTTCCACCGGCTCGTGCGCGCTCAGCAGTTTGCCCAGCTTGCGGCCCGCCAGTGTCGCGATTGATCGGGCGCGCGATTCCGCCATACGATAGAGGCTTGCCATCAGTTCTTCTCCCGTGTCTTGTGGTGTGTCGAACTGCCAGCCCACCACGTTCCCGTTCAATCCGGGTCGGCCGCGCATCAACTCCACCAATCGCGTTAGCTCGGCTTTGTCCTTCGCGGCGATGCGCAGCGTGGCCGCCTGCGGTTGATCGTACGCGGAGAGGGTGAAGTTGTCCTCCGCTCCAGATGCCCGCCGCACAGTGAAGCCTTGCGCCTGGATCTCCTTCTCAAGTTTGGCCAATTCCTTGGTCACGCGCTCGTTCTGCTCGCGCTGGTACTTCTCCCAATCGGCGTTCTCATCGTAGACCCCGTCCATGGCGGGATCGGACCAGGTCAGTTCGTATTCGAGCTGCTTGATGCGCAACGGAACGGTATCCGTCACCAGGAGCTCTATGTACTGGTCGGTGAGGGTCTGGGCGCCGAGCGTGGTGGCGATCAGGCAGGCGGCGAGGAACGCGGTGCGCATGGTGCTTTCGGAGGGATGACAAAGTAATGTCGCAAGGCAGGATCTCAATGGCTTGTGTCCGGAGGTCTGTTCCGCTCCTGCAAGCGCACCACGTTCTCCACATGGTAGGTGTGCGGGAACATGTCCACAGGCTGGACATGCGTGATGCGGTACTGGTCCTTCAAGAGCGCAAGATCACGTGCTTGCGTAGCGGAATTGCAGCTCACGTACACGATCACCGGCGGGGCGAGTTCACGGATCCGCGCCACCACGTCCTCGTGCATCCCGGCGCGCGGGGGATCGGTGATCAGCACATCGGGTCGCCCATGGCGCGCGATGAACTCGTCGTTCAGGAGGTCTTTCAGGTCCCCTGCCTCAAAGGTCACGTTGCTGATGCCGTTCAGCGCGGCATTGCGTTCGGCGTCCGCCACGGCTTCGGGCACTATCTCCGCACCGATCACTTCGGCACAATGTCGCGCCAGGAAAAGGGAGATGCTCCCGGCTCCGCAATAGAGGTCGTACACTTTCTCCTTGCCCGTAAGCCCTGCGAGCGAACGCACCGATCCATATAGGTGCTGGGTCTGTTCCGGATTGGTCTGGAAGAAGCTCTTCGCCCCGATGCGGAACCGCAGGTTCGGGTGTCCGTCATCCTTCAATTCTTCGATCACATGGTCCGCGCCGTGGAAGGTGTGGATGTCCAGATCCCAGATCGTGTCGTTCTTCTTCGGATTGATCGTCCACAGCAATGAGGTGATGGCGGGGAACGCATCACGCACGGCGGTGAGCAAGGATCCCTGTGCTTCGGGATGGTCCTCCCCGAACGCGATGAGGACCATACACTCGCCCATGATGGTGGTACGCACCATCACCGTGCGCAACCATCCTTGATGGTTCCGGATGTCGTAGAACCCGGGACCGTGCTCTCCCGCGTGCTGGCGGATGAAATTGCGCACGCTGTCGCTGGGCTCTGGTTGCAAGTGGCATTCGTCCACTTGCAGCACCTTGTCAAAACCGCCCGGCACATGGAAGCCTAGCGCGTTCCGATCGGTGATCTCGCCCATGGTCCGGAGTTCCTCGGAAGTGAACCAGCGGAAGGCGCTCGCGGTGTACTCGAGTTTGTTGCGGTAGTGGGTGGTCCGTGCCGCTGCGAGGATCGGAGAGACCGGCGGCAGGTCAAGTCCCCCGAGCCGGACCAGATGGTCAACCACTTCCTGCTGCTTGTAGGCCAGCTGTTTCGGGTAGGAGAGGTCCTGCCACTTGCAGCCACCGCAAAGCCCGAAGTGCTTGCAGAAGGCATCGACACGATCGGGTGAGCGCTCCACGATCCGGACCGCGGTGGCTTCCGCCCATTTACTTTTCTTTTTGGTGATGCGCAGATCGGCGACATCACCCGGCACCGCTCCGCTGATGAAGATCACCAAGCCGTCCCGTTTCGCGATCGCCTTTCCGTTCGCGCCATAGCCGGTCACCGGCACGGCCTCCCAAACGGGCAGCGGTTTCTTCGAGCGCGACATGGCTCTTAGGCGCGAGGCTTGCCGAACACCACGCTCTCTTCCGCGTGCGGCGTGAAGTGGCCGAAGTAGAATTCATAGTCCAAGCCGAGCGAAGCGATGAACTGGGGTACGGTCCAGAAGTCGCTCAGGTCGTGGTACACGCAGATCGCGATCTTCGGTTTGAACCGCTGGATGGTCTGGCATGCACCTTCCAAGGCGTGCATCTCCGCGCCTTCGATATCCATCTTGATGAAGTCGATGCGTGCGGTGCCGGTGCGCGTCACCATATCATCGATCGTCAAGGTCTTCACCGCTTTCGCGTCCGGCGTTCTCGGTTCGGGCGACACGGTGGTGCCGGGCCCGGTGCCGCTGATGTAGAGGTCCGTATCGCTCACCGACCAGACCGGGTTCCGCGCGATGGTGATGCGCTGGGCAAGGTCCGGGTTGAGCGCCAGGTTCTGCTCGAAGACCGCGAGGTTGTCCGGCATGAACTCAAAGGAGATCACCCGGCCGGTGGGGCCTACGAGGTGCGCGAAATAGAGCGCGCTATCGCCCCAGCAACCGCCCGCGTCGATCGCTACATCGCCGGGTTCCGCTTCTACTGCGCCTTTCACCAGAGGGTATCGGTATTGCTGTTGCTGATACAGGGCTTCCAAGCCCACCGGCCCGCCGAAGAGTTGGATGCGGAACCCCAGGGGGCTCAGATCGTAATGGTGGATCGAGCGGCCGCCGGGTCCCGTGCTCGTGGTCCGGCTTCCCTGTTGCATCCGCTCCAACATCTCGATCCGTGCCCAATGCGTTGGGTTGTTGGTGGGGAGCTTCACATGCCTATGACCCAACGCACGATATGCGAGCACTTGCACGAGGAGGTCCTTCGATGCTTCATCCGCGAGATGATCGTACAACCAGGTCATGCCTTCCACCCATCCCTTCTTGTGGTCGAAGCCGACACCGGCCAGGTGTTGCACGCGCTTTTCACGCATCCAGCCGAACCCCGCCGCAATAAGGTCCACGGCATGGCTCAATTTGGTTTTGCGGCTCCGGGGGATCGGCTTCTCCTCCCCGAAACGGCGCCGGTCGAAGTTGTCCGCGTGGTCGTTCTTCAAGCTCGCGATCACGGTGGCGAGGTAGTGCTGGATGAACGACTTGGCCATGGGAAAGGGGGCGAAAGTAGGGATCTATGCTCGAAGGGCTTGCCGTCCGCTGCGCCGTCGACGGACGTTCCTCACCACCGTCGCGGCCCGGTATATTGCGCGCCGATCCAGACCGCCATGCAAGAGACCCGCGTCGACCAGCGCACCAAAACCCAACGCGCCATCGCGCTGGAGGAGAAGTACGGTGCACACAATTATCACCCGCTCCCGGTCGTGTTGGATAGTGGCAAGGGCGTGTTCGTGTGGGACGTGGAGGGCAAGCGCTACTACGACTTCCTCAGCGCCTACAGCGCGGTGAACCAAGGGCATTGCCACCCGCGTTTGGTCGGTGTGATGCAGGCGCAGGCTGCGCGCATGACGCTCACAAGCCGCGCCTTTTACAACAGTGTGCTCGGCGAATACGCACAAGTGCTCTGCGAGACCTTCGGCTATGAGAAGATGTTGCCGATGAACACGGGCGCCGAAGCGGTGGAGACCGCGCTGAAAATGGCCCGCAAGTGGGGCTATGAGAAGAAGGGGATCCCCAAGGACCGGGCGAAGATCATCGTGTGTGATGGCAACTTCCATGGGCGCACCATAAGCATCGTGAGCATGAGCACCGATCCGGACAGCCAGGGCGGCTTCGGACCGTTCACACCTGGCTTCGAGGTGATCCCTTACGATGATCTTGGGGCTCTGGAAATAGCACTTGCGGATCCTAATGTCTGCGCGTTCCTGGTGGAACCGATCCAAGGCGAGAAAGGAGTGTTCACTCCTGCGGAGGACTACATCCCGCGTGCTATCGCTTTATGCAAGGCGAAGAAGGTGCTCTTCATCGCGGACGAGATCCAAAC
>JAGNSU010000053.1:0-6420 GCA_017987895.1 Flavobacteriales bacterium
ACCTCCGCTGTGTAGCGTTCACGCAACGGCATCAAGGGAGGTAACTGACGATGGTGCGCCAGGGGCAGAAGGACCATACGTTCATGCCTGCGTTCGTAGGCGAGGTGCCATACCCGGCGCCGTTCCATGTCATCGAACCGTTCGATCTCATCACAGAGGCGGTCGTAGTCCTCTTGCCGCAGCGCATGTAGCGTCGAACTCGAAAGACCGAGCAGTTGGGCTGTGTCGAAGAGGCGTGCTTCGCGTTCCAGTGGGACAGGAGCAGGGGCTGGGATGTGGATCGACCGCCAGGAACGCGTGTCCCCCAGCGCATTGCGCACCGCCGTGACCAACAGGGTGAGACGAACGGCGAGGAACTCCATCAGCGAGCATCGCACTCGTTCATGCACGGCCAGTTCCGGTTCTCCTTCCAGCTTTCGCATCAGACCTGCCCACCCGGGCAGTGCAAGGAGCTCGGCCACGATGAACGGTTCCGTGTCGCGCTCATCGATACCAAGAGCTTGCAAGGCTTCGAGCACCGTATCCTCGGCGTTGAGTTTCCTGCGCGTTTGTTGACGCAAGGCGGCACCGATCCCTTCAAGGTCCGGAGGCGCCACCGCTATGCGTTGCCCCATGATCAGACGCGTGGCATGAAGCAGTCCTTCGTAGCGGGAGGGCATGCTCCAATGCGCCACACCCTGGTCCAGATAGGTGCTCACCAAGCTGATGAGCACCGGGTGGACGATCTCGTCGAGGTCGATGCCCTTGGCCGACAACACCGCATCCTTCGGGCGTGGGAACTTAGCGCCTACGGCCAGTGGGATCGGGCGTGCGCGCGACACGCAAACCTCCCACATCGTGCGCGGATCGTCGTTCACCAGCAATGCGCGGGCTTCGGCCGGGAGGTCGCTGCGAAAAGAGCGGGACCAGCCTCCTTCGCCCAGAAGCCATTCGATGCGCTGGCCCTGCACCGCCCGAAGACCTGGGACCAACATCAGGTACCGCAACCGTCGCCGGTCCACAAGGCCGGGTACCACGTTCGCGTTCTCCTCTTGCTCAAGCACCGCTATCAGGTCCTCTTCCCGAACACGGCCGCGGACCAGTTCGGAGCGGTACGCCTGTTCTTGCATGTAGGGTTCCGTACCGAAGAGTTCGGCGGCCTTCACTACGGCTTCTTCGAAGGGCAGGTGCTGGAAGGCGTGGAGCGTGTTGTGGTGGATGAACACACCGATGGGACCTTGGATGGGCAGATAGTGCGCGGCATGATCCACCGCCTGCCGCAAGGCTTCGCGGCCAAGGGGAGAGAGGGGCGCCGCTTCGCCTCCTTTACGGGAGGTAAGGGCATGGGAAGGAGTTCCTTTGAAGGATGTGGACATACGAAGGAAGGGATGCACCGGACCCGGTGACGCTATGAGGCCGTGGGACACACCGGGTCCGTGGAATGCCGAGGCGCTCGTAGAAGTGGGAATAGGGCGACCGCCCTATCAACCCCGTTTCGGGGGCGGCACCAGCACGCGCCGTTCACCGTGCGGAAGGGCTTCCTCCGCAGGGCTTGGCCAGCCGGTGCGACGGTCGCCGGGCGGCGTTACGCCACTGCCCGTCCCGTCCATTGTGCACGTATGCTTCACCTCTTCCTCCGCAGTTGGCACCTGGGTGGTTTCGGCCACTTCCTCGAGCAAGGCGTTCGTCGCGTTGATCGAAGCGGGGAGGAGGAACAACGCCACCGACATGACCACCGAACAGAACGCCCATAGCAGCCCTTGCGAGCGGGCACCGGACTTCGTGGGGGTCGAGATGACGAACATGCGGGGGCGAAAATACGGTGTGTCGCTCGCCCCGTGCAATGGTTATCGAAGTTTAACGATGCCCATCAGTTCGACAGGTAGGGATAGCTCAGGACGAACGCGGGCACTTCCACTTGGAACACCGCGTTGTTGGCCAGATCGCGCATGGTGTAGATGCCGGCCATGCGTCCCAATCCGCTGCTCAGATCGCACTGGCTGCTGTAGGTGAACCGTTCGCCCGGGGCGAGCACCGGGGTTTCGCCCACCACGCCCGGTCCTTCCACCTGTCTTCCATTCGCCAGACTATCCCAGATATGCCAGTGCCGCCGCATGAGCTGCACGGTTCGCCGACCCTCGTTCGCGATGGTGATGCGGTACACGAACAAGTAGCGTCCTTGCTTGGTGTCGCTATGCTCCGAAGCGAAGCGCACCCGCACGCTCACCCGGATCCCGTTCGTTACCGCCGTCGTCATATCCGCTGCAAGATTAACGCGTGTACCGGGGCGAAGGTTGTGCTCTTAATGGTTGCGTTAGTTTCGCCCACCTTATCGATCCATCATGCGTATCCCGCTCTCTTCTCTCGCGCTGCTTCCGTTGCTCGCGTGCTCCCAGTACAACGGCCCGGAAAGCGTGGAGTACGACCCGACGGGCGACCGCTACTTCGTGAGCAATACCGGCGATGGCACCATCAAGCAGCGCGATCAGCTCGGCACGGTTACTCCCTTCGCGAGCGTGAGCCCATCCCCCTATGGGCTGGAGATCCTCGGTGATACCCTCTATGCCTGTAGCGGTGGAGGCGTGAAAGGTTATTTGCTCAGCACCGGAGCCTTGGTCTCCAATTTGAACCTGGGTGGCGCCTTCCTCAACGGTATCACCACGGACGGCACCTACCTCTACGTCACCGATTTCAACGACGACAAGATCTTCCGGGTGGATCCCGCAACGAACACTTTCATCACCTGGGTGGCCAATACGAACGGTACACCGAACGGCATCGCTTACGATGCCGCGCACGATCTGCTCGCCGTCGCGTTCTGGGGCAACAACGCTGCTGTGAAGACCTACGCGCGCACCACCGCGGTATTGGGTTGGTCCACGAACACCGGCGTGGGCAGCATCGATGGCATCGCTGTGGATTGCCTCGGCGGCTATCTCATCGCTTCCTGGAGCCCGGACCGCATCACGCGTTTCGAGCCGCTGGTGCTTACGCCCACGTTCGTGGACCTGCAAGTGCCGGGCCTCAACAACCCTGCGGATATCGATTTCGACGCGGTGCATGATCTCGTGTGCATCCCCAACTCCGGTTCCAACACGGTCACCTTTCATACGGTGTCCTGCATCACCGCGGTGCCCGAAATGAACGGGTCGGCAGCCATCGCTGTGTCGCCCAACCCCACCGATGGGCCGCTTTGGTTGAAGGGCACTTCGAGCACCGGTCTTCCCTACACGCTGGCCGACGCCGCCGGGCGCACGGTGCGCAGCGGGACCTGGGGAACCGCTGCGCCGTTGGACCTGGGGACCCTTGTTCCTGGCGTCTATCAGATCACCATCACGATGGATGGTGGGACCGCGATCACGCGGCAGGTGGTCCGGCGGTAGAGCGCTTCACCCGTCCCGTCGGCTGTTCAAGAATTTCACACCCACCAGCTTATCGCAGCGTTGCGCGAAATCGCGCAGGTAGACCAGCACCACGTAGTCGTTCTCGGTTTGGAAGTGGCTGCCTTCGAGCGTGGTGAGGTCGGGTTTGTCCGCACCGTTGGGCAGCACGGCGAAGACATAGTCGTAAAAGCCTTGCTTCAAAGGTGCGCGCAGCATGTAGCGGCGTTCGTTCGGCATCCATTGCATGCGTAGTTCCTTGCGGCATTCGAAGTTGGTGAAGCCGCCCAGTGCGTATACCTCCGCGTTCGCCACGGGTGCATCGAGCGGAAGGCTGAAGGTGACGTTCACATAGTCCGCGCCCAGCGGATCGCCGTCCACATAGTCGTTGCGCACCAAGAAGCGGCCATTGATGTCGGGCTGCTCCAGATACACACGGATATGCCGGGCGGGGTTAAGTGCCAGCAATGCTTCCATAAGTTCCGGTCCGGTGGTGATGGAACTGACATTGACGGTGGGGAAGCGCAGGTCCTTCAGATCGAAGTTGCGGAACTCATTGCCCGCGAGGAATTGCGCCTCCGGCGGATGGTCGTAGATGAGTTCATCGTTGCGGATGAACTTCGGCTTGAGGCCGCTGCGCGCATCGTTCCAGTTCATGTTCTGGAGCACCACCACCTTCAGGTCGCTGAAGGGATCCGCGACGGTGATCCCCGAATGCCGGATGGTGAGGTCGATCTGATGCGCGATGTCGCGCACGGCCACATCGCGGCTGGCCACCACACGCGCTTGGATGGCGACCCGTTGCTCCGCCACGAGGAAGCGGCGCGTAAGTACCAGGTCCTCTTCATCGCCGTCGCGGAACACTTTCAGGATGTAGTTGCCCGATAGGGTGGGGCGCATCATGGCGTTCGGCACGGTGACGCTATAGTGGAAGAAGTTCTGATAGGTGTTGTAGCTCTGCCGGGGAGCCGCGATCAGGTCGGTGAAGCCGCCCACGATGTATTGCCCCTTCGCCAGATCGCTCGGGGTCCAGTCCGCGTTGCAATGCTCGAGGGTATAGGAGAGGCTTTGGGTGGTGGGGCGCAGGTCATCGAAACGTAGTTCGAGCTGGTCTGTGCTGCCCAGTTCCAGGATCGGTGCGCTCAACTCAAAACCCAGCTTGTACAGTTGCACGGTACGTACAAGGGGGTCATAGACATGGTCCGCGTAGCGGATGACCGCAGGTGTGTAGTAGTCCGTGGCATCCTCGGCCAAATGGCCGGCGCTGGCGCAGGCCAGAGAGCAACAGAGCGGAAGCAGGGTGGGAAGAAGACGGCGTTGCGGCACGGATGGACGGAGCGGTCCAAGGTATCCACTTTCGGTCGCGGCCCCGGTGGCGGGCGCGCTGGGTTGTGTATCGAAGCGCCTATGGGAACTTACCTTTCGATCCCTGGAACCTACCTCCATGTTATGTCGACGTAGCTCTCGATCGCTCCTCCTGGTCGCGCTCCTGGTATGCGCGATCGCCGCCTCCGCGCAAAGCGATGAAGTTGCCCCGGGCGATACCGCACGCTACCGCATCGTGCTGGATGATCAAAGCCTCCTCACCGGTGTGATCGACGGTTCGGACGCGGGTGTGATGCGGATCCGTACCGATGCCATGGGCATTGTTAACGTACCCATGAGGCGGATCGTACGCATGGAACGGATCGAAGCCGGTCCCTCCGCACCCGGTGATACGCGGGATGGACAAGTACCCCGGGCCACGCGACCCGCCAGACGCATCCTGCCTTCCCCGCATCCTCCACTACTGCCCCCGCCGCCACTTCCGCTCCCTACCGTGGAGGACCAAAGGCCAAAAGGAGAGGACCGTTGGTTCCGTGAACGGCATGCGGGCCGCTATTTCGCGGGACCGGCCGCGTTCCCATTGAAGGCAGGTGAAGGGTACTACCGGAATACCTGCTTCGTGCTCCAGTCCGCCGCTGTAGGCGTAACTGACCATATCGCAGTGTCCGGCGGGTTCGAGCTCCTTTCGGTCGCGGGCTTCTCCAGGCAGGCTCCCGGTTTCCATTTGGGTGCCAAGGCTGCATGGAAACTGCATCGGTATGTCCATTTCGGGCTTTCGGCGGCGTACACAAATACCCCTACCGAGTACAGGTTCTTCGACCGCTACGCCGACTACGATCCGGTGATACGTGAGGGAAATGCGGCCGCCTACGGACTGGTCACCATTGGCACCGACCGCTATCACGGCACCCTTGGTGGCGGCGTGCGCTACCACGAATGGAAAGGGCTTGAAGAAACTCCGAGCTTCTCGCTAGGGCTCGCGGCCCGCGTGATCCCCAAGCTGTGGGTGATCGGTGAAACGTGGCTTGTGGGGGAACAGGAGGAATTCACGCCGTGGTGGTCCATGGGAGTGCGGTTCGCCTCGCGCGCGGTCGCCGTGGACTTCGGCGTTGTGAACAATGAAGCCTGGTACAAGGATGTTTTCGTGGGCGTGCCGATGGTGAGTTGTTGCATCAACTTCGGGCACCGTTGGGCAAAGGCGCTGTAGGTCGGCGTCAAGCAGCGACCCGCTCCGCGCGTCGGGTTCGGTGCACAACATCCGCTTCGACCATCATCCAACCCTGCCCGTTCAGCTTCGCGAAGGCCCGAGGCGGGCTATCCCTTTTTGGGGGAGGCTTCAATGAACGCCGCCTTCGCTTCGCTCATCGGCTTCTGTGTTCACGCGCTCGCTCAAGCTTTGCAAAGTGATCGTGTCATGGACCGGTTCAGCTTCGCGGATGGCCCCAGGCGGGCTATCCTTTTTTGGGGGGAGGCTTCAATGAACGCCGCCTTCGCTTCGCTAATCGGCTTCTGCTTTCAGGCGCTCGCTCAAGCTTTGCAAAGTGATCGTGTCATGGACCGGTTCAGCTTCGCGGATGGCCCCAGGCGGGCTATCCTTTTTTGGGGGGAGGCTTCAATGAACGCCGCCTTCGCTTCGCTCATCGGCTTCTGCTTTCAGGCGCTCGCTCAAGCTTTGCAAAGTGATCGTGTCGTGGACCGGTTCAGCTTCGCGGATGGCCCGAGGCGGGCTATCCCT
>JAGNSU010000053.1:6520-21380 GCA_017987895.1 Flavobacteriales bacterium
AGGCGGGCTATCCCTTTTTGGGGGGAGGCTTCAATGAACGCCGCCTTCGCTTCGCTCATCGGCTTCTGCTTTCAGGCGCTCGCTCAAGCTTTGCTTGGCTCGCTTCTGAACGCAGAAGCCGCCCTTCGGGGGCGGCGTTCTATTGGCGGAGAGGGAGGGATTCGAACCCCCGGTACCCTTGCGAGTACTTCTGTTTTCGAGACAGACCCATTCGACCACTCTGGCACCTCTCCAAGGGTGATCCGCACGGATAGCGCGGATGAAGGGGCGCCAAAGATAGATGTGTGCTCTACGAACAAGCACCGGGCGATGGGCGTTGTTCGTCTAACCTTTGTTCCCATGCGCCGAACCCTCCTATTCTCCTTGCTGTTGCCCGCAGGGCTGCCTGCGCAGCCTTTTGCCGTGGGGGAACGCTCGGTGGACTTCATCGATACCGGTCGCAACCGCACGATCCCATGCGAGGTCTACCACCCGGCGGATGCGGCTGGAACGAATGTTCCCCTCGCGCAGGGCGTATTTCCAGTGCTGGTGATGGGGCATGGTTTTGTCATGACCACACAAGCCTACACCAACTTTGCGGAGGACCTCGTTCCGCGCGGCTACATTCTGCTATTGCCGACAACGGAAGGCGGATTCGCGCCAGATCACGAGGAGTTCGGTCTGGATCTGGCCTTCCTCGCCCAAGCCATGCAACTCGCCAACAACGACGGAGCATCGCCTTTCTTCCAGCACGTGGCACCCGCCACCGCGTTGATCGGCCATTCCATGGGGGGCGGGGCTTCTTTCCTCGGCGCGGATGGGAATACGGGCATTCAGACCCTGGTGAACTTCGCGGCCGCGGAGACCAACCCTTCCGCCATTGCCGCCGCCGCCAACGTGCAGGTGCCTACGTTGCTGTTCGGGGCCAGCGAGGATTGCGTAACACCCATCGCCGATCACCAGCAACCCATGTACGATGCGCTCAACGTGCCATGCCGTGCCCTGATCACGGTGACGGGCGGCGGACATTGCTACTTCGCGGAAAGCAACTTCAATTGCACGTTCGGGGAGTTCACGTGTAACCCGGACCTGACCATCTCGCGTGAGGACCAACACGATGTGGTGGCTGATCTCGCTGGTCTGTGGCTCGACCACTTCTTGAAGGGGGACGCGATCGCCTATGGAGCCTTCCAGGATTCCTTGAGCATATCCACGCGGATCACCGCGCAAAGTTCCTGTCTGAGCACCTCGGTCCCCGAGGCCATCGGGTCGCGCCCGAGTGTGTTCCCCACGCCCACGGACGCGCAACTCAGGATCGAGGGCATGAATGGGGCGCGGGTGAAGGGGATCGTGGATACGATCGGACGTTCGTACCCATACCGATCGATCGACCTGGGTGATGCGGGATTGATCGTTCCCACCGCGCACTTGCCCAATGGTACGTACCACTTGGTGTTCGACGAAAGTGGAGGGACGCGTTCCGTGCGTTTCGCGGTGCTGCACGGTAGCCCGTAAGTTCGCTGGCTGTACCACGGGTAGCACCGTGCCATCCCATGCGGTCGCTGATAGCAATGTATTTCTTGGTGTTGGCCGGAGGGCTATTGGCCCAAAACGGTGGAATGCTACGCTCGCAACGATCGGCGGTGAGCTTCGTGAGCGACGCACCGATGGAACGGATAAGCGCCCAGCTCACCAGCGCGAAGGGGATAGTGGACCCGATCGAGCGCACGTTCGTCGTACAGATCCCGATGACGGACTTCGAAGGTTTCAACAGCCCGCTGCAACGCGAGCATTTTCGTGAGAACTACTTGGAGACCGAGCGATATCCGACCGCTGTTTTCAAGGGACGCATCATAGAGAGCGTGGATATCACCGTACCCGGTAGCTATGCGGTACGTGCCAAGGGAGCGTTCATGCTGCACGGTGTCGAGCGGGAACGGATCATTGAATGCCTTGTGGTCGTTGCCAAGGAGGGCGTGCGTGTCACATCCGGCTTTGAGGTCTTGCTGGAGGACCATGCGATACGGGTGCCGAGGGTGGTGCAACAGAAGATAGCTCCGGAGGTACGAATCGAGGTCGATATGCTGTTCGAACGAATGGCCGCGGCACCATGAGGTCCCGGTGGTGGTCCGGTCTCTGCGTATTGGCGGCGACCACCGTTCTTGCTCAGTATCCCTATACACGTGCGTTCCAGTTGCAGGATGGCAACACGCGCCCTGATGCGCGCCTGGTAGTGGTGGATGCGCAGGGGATCATTTGGGTGGGCGGTGACGCCGGGCTCTTTCGTACGGATGGGGACCATACCCGCGCGGCCGCTAAGGACATTCGGATCGCGGTGACCGCGCTTGCCGTGGCGGATCGCGGTGTTATCGCTGCTTTCGCCAACGGCCTTCTGGTCCGTGCGGAGGGGCTCCAGCTCGATACCCTGCGTTCGGATACCAGTTGGCGCCGAACTCCGGTCCGTGCTCTTTGCAAGGACGCTGCTGGGACCATCTGGATCGGTACATACGGCAGCGGCTTATATCGCTCGGAACCGGATCGGAAGAAAGTACCGGCCAGGGTCGACGGTCTTCTGGATGATCACGTGAACGCGCTGTGCCCCCTCCCCAGTGGGGGCATTGCGGCCGCGACGGATCTGGGTATCGCCTTGTTCGATGCTCATGGACGGGTAACGCGTTATATGCGCGAAGAGGAAGGGGCGACGGACAATCTGGTGCTCGCATTGACCTACGGGGACGACGGGCATTTGTGGGCCGGCACGGACCGCAGAGGTGTTTTTCATTTCGATCCCGCGGAAGTATCCCCACGAGTGCATGTGCTGGACAATACGTGGTCCTTCGGACCGGTGAGCGGCCTCCATGTGGGCGGCGGCCTTTCCTGGGTGGCGACACGGGGCCATGGTGTGCGTGTCTACGATCTGCGTGAACGATCCGGCTGTTATACCCCTCAATCGGAGCGGCAGGGGCTGGGTGCACGCGTCATGGCGTTGAGCGCCGGAAGCGACGGCGCGGCATGGTGGTGCGATGGCAGTTCCAGTCTGTTCCGTTCCGATGCGAACGTTCTTTTCGTACCCCAGCACGAAGGCGTGGACCTGCGCCATGTGACCGCCCTATGCAGCGGGCCGGGCGGACGTATCCACTTCGCTGTGGGGGCACGCATCTATGGGCATGCCGCTGCGTTCGCGGACGTTGAACGGCTCGCGCTGCTCGAGCTCGATCTGCCCGCAGAGGTGCCCATCGTATCGCTCCATGCCGATAGTGCGGGTGATCTCTGGGCGGGGACCATGGGCCGTGGAGTGTTCCGGATCCGGCCGAACGGGGCCATCGAGCAGTTCCAGGAAGGGGATGGCTTGGCGAACGACAACGTGCTGCGCATCCGCTCACGGGCCGGAGAGGTTTGGATGGCCACCCTCGGAGGTATCGCGACCTGGAGCGCAACGCATGGGTTCGCGCGCCCAGCGATACCGGGCAACGGGTTCCTCTATGATGTGCTGCCTCTGCCTCAAGGCGGTGCCCTGGCGGCCTCAGATGGCAGTGGCCTTATCCTCCTGCCGGGTGGGGGAGGAGCGGGCGTTGCGGTGGGCGACAGTGCAGGCTCTCGCCCAAGCACCTATTATTCATTAACGCTCGACGAAAAGGGACAGGCATGGGCCTGTGGCCCTGGGACCGGCCTCTGTCGGCTCAGCGAGGATCGTCTGCGTTGTACCGGTGCCGATCATACCGTTCTACGCTCCGAAGTGCTTGGTATCGCCACCTACCAGGGAAGGGTCGTGGCCTTCGCGAAGAACGGTCTGCTCGCGTTGGAGCCCGGCTCCGACCGGATCACGGACCTGGGCCGCGTATTCGGTCTCGAAGGAGTGTCAGGAGAGCTCAATGCTTTATGCACGGACCTGCGCGGGGGGCTTTGGTTCGCTTCTACAGAGGGATTGGTGCGCATAACCCCCCCCACCGAGACGCTAGGCGCATTGACCCCGGTGGTGCTAATAGGCTGGAGCTATGGCCAGGAACCGCTCGACCTGCGGCCGGGATCCCATCTGGGCTACGATCAAAACTTCCTCACGTTCCACTTCGCCGCCTCGGCCGCGCCTGCACCGGACCTGGTCCGTTTCCAATACCGCTTGGCCGGTTTTGATGGCGGTATCCTCAACACACGCGAACGCGAGATCACCTATTCACGGCTCCCTCCCGGCGACTATGAGTTCCAAGTGCGGGCGAGCGTGGGGGACAACGAGCCCGGGGATGTATGGACCTCGTTCCGCTTCACCATCGATGCACCATGGTGGCGCAGACCCTGGGCAGTGACCCTTGGGGTTGTCGCGCTCAGTCTTGCGTTCTTCGGTTTCATTCGTATGCGCGAAGAGCGCCTGCGTATGCGCGATCGTATGGAGAAGGAGCGGGCGAGCTTTCAACTGGAGGCGGTGCGAAGCCAGGTGAACCCGCATTTCCTTTTCAACAGCTTCAATACTTTGATCGCGCTCATCGAAGAGGACCCTGCCAAGGCCGTCCGACAGGTGGAGGATCTCAGCACCTTCTTCCGTAACATCCTGCAGGTGCGCGACAAGGACTTGATCCCCTTGGTGGACGAACTCCGACTTGTGGATACGTACTTCGGCTTGGAGCAACGCCGGTTCGGGGATCGGATCCAGTTGGTCGTGGATGCCGGTCCCGACGCCATCTTGTGTTCTGTGGTCCCCCTTACCCTGCAACTCTTGGTGGAGAATGCGTTGAAGCACAACATCGCCACAAGCGCCGAACCCTTGGTCGTTCGCGTGTCCGCGCATGGGCAGGTGCTCGAGGTGCGCAATCCGCTGCGGCCGCGCGTGGCCGAGGTGCGCTCCACCGCCTATGGGTTGGATAGCATCCGCCAACGCTACGCGGCCCTCACGGACCGTCCCGTCGAGGTGCTCCAGGAGACCGGCGACTTCGTGGTCCGGATACCTTTGATCACATCGCAGCCATGAACGTATTGATCATTGAGGATGAACCAGCCGCCGCGCAGCGGATGCGCAAACTGCTGGCAGAGGTCGATCCCACCATCCGCATCCTGAACGTTTTGGAGACCGTGGCGGAGAGCGTGGCCTGGTTCGAGCAGCATGACCCGCCGGATATCGCTTTCTTGGATATCCGGTTGGCGGATGGCGATTCCTTCGAGATCTTCGGCCGCACCGAGGTGACCTGCCCGGTCGTGTTCACCACGGCCTTTGACGAGCATGCCCTCCAGGCCTTCCGGGTGAACGCCGTGGATTATCTGCTCAAGCCGGTGAAACTGGAGGAACTCGCGGCGGCCGTCGAGCGATGCCGCGGTCTACGCGTAGTGCGCGATCATGCCTCTTTGCGCCCGGGTCCGAGCGCTGCGGAAGTACCAACAGCGTTCATCAAGCGCTTCTTGATCCGTTATGGCGACCACTTCAGGGTGGTTGAACCGAACGATATCGCCTACATCTTCTCCCAGGAGAAGAACACCTTTTTGCGGACCATGGAGGGCCGGGACCTGCCCTTGGACGAGAGCCTGGACCGTCTGGAGAAACAGCTCGATCCAGAGAAATTCTACCGCATCAACAGGCAGGCCATCATCCACCTGCAGTGTATCAAGGAACTTCTGGCCTATAGCAAGAGCCGTGTCAAAGTGATGATGAACCCGCCTTTCGGGCAGGATGCCGTGGTGAGCAGCGAACGCTCGGCGGATTTCAAACGCTGGCTCTCGGGTCAGTAGCGTCCGTTCCGTCGGTCGTTCTTCCCGTCCCGTCCGATCGAACTCCGGTGATGCGGAGGTGCGGCGATACGTTCGCACCCGGATCGCAGGCCAATGGTACACACCCTCACTATGGAGTTACCCGACGACGGCGCGCCAAACTCGTCTTGGAGGGCGGAGCATGGTCGGGGAAAGGCCCAGGATACCGCTGGCGTGACCGCTGCGAACGGTCTTTCCAGTTCGGATCTGAGCATGCTCTTGGGATGCGATCCACACGATGTGCTCGGGCGCGTTCTGGAGCTGAACCATTTGGCCCATTACCATAACAGTTTGAACGCCGTCGAGATCGCCGCTCTTGTCGAGGAATTGCGGAGGGCCTCCGCACCTGGGCCGGAAGGCTCCATGTCCCGGATCAACAGCCGCAGGTCATGAGCGGACGATCACGCCGCCCCATCAGGAAGGGGCCGAACGCTTCTGGACCTGGACCTATATTTGGAGCACACGGTCGTATGTCCCCGCTGAAGCACTCCCACCTCGGTCTATCCGCGCGGCGCGAGCGGACGGTCACTTTCGCCATCACCGCGCTCTTCGTGCTGGCGATCCTCCTCATGCTGGCGCTACCCGCTTGCAAACATGAGCCATTGGTCGTGCCGCAGGACGATACCGCCGGTGGGCCTGGTCCTCAAGTACCTGTTCCCTGCGATAGCGGGACGGTGTACTTCCAACAGCAGATCCTGCCATTGCTCATATCCAGTTGCGGGGTACCCAGCGAAACGGGCAACTGCCACTTCGAAGGGAACGACGAGAACGACTACATCAACCTCATGAGCTATGGATCTTTGCTCCAAAGCGGGGTTATCCAGAACGGTGACCTGGTAGAAGCCATCAACGAGACCGATCCGGACAAGATCATGCCACGACCCGGCTTCGGTACGCTCTCCAACGACCAGATCGACCTGATCGAGCTCTGGATCGCCCAAGGCTATAACAATAACTCATGTGACAGCTATTGCGATACCTCAGCGGTGGTGACCTACGCTGGGGTCATTCAACCGATCATCCAGCAGAAGTGCCTGAACTGCCACAGCGGCGCCAACCCGCAAGGCAGCCTGAATTTCAGCACCTGGGCAGTTGTTTCCGCAAAAGCGCTGGACGGATCCCTGCCTGATGCGATCCAGCACGCCAATGGCGCGATCGCCATGCCCCCGTTCGGGGCGCAATTACCCCAATGCGAGATCGATCACTTCCTTACATGGATCCAGCAAGGAGCACCCAACAATTGATGCCGGTGAAGATCCTTCGGACATTTCCTTTCGCGATCGCGTTGTTCTCTGGTGGATGTTACTATGACATCGAGGAGGAACTCTATCCGGACAGCTTCTGCGACACGGAGAACGTGACCTGGACCGCCGATGTACAACCCCTCATCTCGAGCAACTGCGCCATCTCCGGGTGTCATGTGAGCGGCGCCCAAACCCCGGACCTGAGTACCTATGCCGGTGCGAAGGCCGCAGCGGATGTGGGTGCCATCCTGGCACGAGCGATCAATGGTGATCCTTCTCCCATGCCTCCCAACGGCTTGTTGCCCAACTGCGATCGCCAGACATTGAAAGCCTGGTTGGACGCTGGTGCTCCGAACAACTGAAATCATGCGACGCGCACTTTTGATCTTTGCGGTTCTTCTTGCCCTTGGCGCTGGCTGGTACGGCTGGCGTGAATACCACCGTACCGCTGAAGACACGGCGGACCTGGAAGCGGCGGAGACGATCGAGCCCGCGGCACTCCTTCAAGCGTTCACTGCGGATGAGAACGCAGCGAACTCCCGCTTCAATGGAAAGGTGCTGGAGGTGCATGGCGTTGTGCGCACCGTGAACGCACCGGAGAATGGGCTCGTGGATGTGGTTTTCGAAACGGGCGATCCCCTGGCCGGTGTGGTCTGCCAGTTCGCACAAGCCGACCTGCCGAACAACGTGGTGACCGGCGCCCAGGTCCGTATCAAAGGCCTCTGCACCGGTCTCTTGATGGACGTGGTGCTGCAGCGCTGCGCCCTTGTGGAATGAACCTTGCAACGACCGAACAAAGACCACTGAACCCCATGACGAAACACCTGATGATCGCCGCCCTCTTCGCGGCTCCGCTCACCCTGGCCGCGCAAGATCGCTACGCCACCCGGACCGGCCATATCTCCTTCCACTCGGATACGCCGATGGAGAAGATCGAGGCCCACAACCACAAATCGTACAGTGTGCTCGACGCCAGCACCGGCGCGGTGGAGTTCGGTGTCCTCATGAAGGGTTTCGAGTTCGAAAAAGCCCTTATGCAGGAGCACTTCAATGAGAATTACGTCGAGAGCGACAAATTCCCGAAGGGCGGCTTCAAGGGCAAGATCACCGGCCTCACCACCGATGACCTGAAGAAGGCTGGTACCAAAGAAGTGACAGCGGAAGGCGAGATGACCATGCATGGGGTGACCAAACCGGTCACCATCAAAGGCACCTTCACCATGGAGCCCACCGGCGCCATCAAGGCTACGAGCACCTTCACCATCAACCCGGAGGACTATGGCATCGCCATCCCTGCGGTGGTGCGCGACAACATCGCCAAAGAGATCACCATCAAGGTCCAGATGGATTATGTGAAGATGTGATCCTGCTCCGGCGAGGTTCCATCCGGGCCTATGGACGGCCGGGGCCTTTGCGACCCCGGCCGTTCTCTTTTCCATCCGTCAAACAAGCACCATGTTCCGATCCACGTTCGCACTCCTAGCCGCGCTGTTCTGCACGCCTGTTCTCCTGGCCCAGGATGACCTGTTGGACCTTCTGGGCGAAGAAGAGAAGACCAAGGAGTTCACTTCGGCCAGCTTCAAAACCTCGCGCGTTATCAACGGACACAGCTTGGAGAACACCGCCCATGGGGTGCTCGATTTCAAGATCAACCACCGGTTCGGGTTCCTGAACGGTGGGCTCTACGAATGGTTCGGCCTGGACCAGGCTTGGGTGCGCCTGGGGTTCGAATACGGCGTTACCGACCGGCTGCAAATAGGTATCGGTCGCAGCAGCTTCCAGAAGTACGTGGATGGATTCGCCAAGTACAAGATCCTGCGCCAGTGCGAGAGCGGTTGCGGGATGCCCTTGACACTTTCCCTCGTTGCCTCCAGCAACGTGACCACCCTACGCACCTCGGAGGTGCCGTGGTACAGCGCGGATCGGGAGGACTACTTCACACACCGCCTGGCGTATTCGTTCCAAATGCTCATCGGGCGGAAGTTCAACGACGTGCTCACACTTCAGTTGATGCCCGGCGTGGTGCATCGCAACCTGGTGCGGACCGTGGCCGAGAAGAACGATGTGATGAACATCGGAGCCGCTGGCCGTGTCAAGCTCACCAAGCGACTTGCGCTGAACGCGGAATATTTCTACGTGCTGCCCGGCCAAACCATGGCGGCGGAGGTACCGGCCGACCGTATGGACGATCCCAATCCGGGGTACAAGAACTCCCTGTCCATCGGCTTCGACATCGAGACAGGGGGGCACGTCTTCCAGCTACATTTCACGAACAGTACCGCGATGAACGAGCGTGGTTACATCACAGAGACCACCGGCGATTGGTTGAAGGGTGACATCCACTTCGGGTTCAACGTGTCACGGGTGTTCACCCTGCATCGACCCAAGCCGAAGGTGGTGGAGTAGAGCTCAGCGGCAACATGGCCGAGGTGCTCGCGGACGCGCCCCCCAAGAGAAGCCTGGCGCCTAATGGCCGTGGTTCTCCGAAGTGGGCTGCGGCTTTGAGGAATCCACCAACCAGTACCCCAGGAAGATCAGGGTGATCGTGGCTACGAAACTGAGCAGCCCGGTGATATTGTCCACTCCTTGCGTGCTCAGTATGGAAGGGCCGAAGGGGAGCGCGAAAGCAAGGAGCCAGCAAGCCAGACCAATGAGTTTCCGTGTGTTCATGGGAGCATGTTCTCTGGCTTCAAAGTAAGCACCTTCCGCGCATACGGCGTTCGGCAGGTTCTTTGCAACTTGGCGGCCCCAAACAACCCAACCCATGAAAAGGAGCCTTGCACTGCTGTTGATGGCCTCCCTGGTCAGCGTCGGCGCTGCCCAGAAAGTCATCGTGAAGAGCGGCAACTTCAAAGAACTCAAAGGCGAGAATGAAGTGGACCTGGAGTTCACCTACGATAACATGCGCGTGGGCAAATACGATGAGGCGGACTATGTCGCCAAGAAGAAGACGGAATACAACGACAAGGAGCCGGGCCGGGGGGAGAAGTTCGAGCAGAGCTGGGTGGCCGACCGGGCCACTCGTTTCGAACCGAAGTTCGAGGAGCTGTTCAACGATGCGGGTCCGATCAAAGGCTTTCGCGGGACCGAGGCCGCCAAATACGTTTTGGTGGTGCATACTTCGTTCACCGAACCCGGGTACAACATCGGTATCTCTAAAATGCCCGCGTCCATCAATGCGGACGTCTCGCTGAAGGAGAAGGCGAGCGGCAACGTCGTCGGCGTGCTGATGATGAACGGCGTTCCTGGTTCCCAGTATGGCGGCTATGACTATGACAGCGGTACCCGCCTGGCCGAGAGCTACGCCAAACTCGCCAAGGAGATCCGGAAGTGGATGGTGAAGAACGTATTCGGGCAGTAGTTAGCTCGTTCGCTGGAACAGAAAGGGGCGGCCATCGGCCGCCCCTTTCCTTTTGTTGGTGCTAAAATGCTCACATCCGCTTGGCGAGCCAACGGTGCAGTTCGTCCTTCAGCTCCATGTAGAGCTTTTCGAAGGTTTCGACGCGGTCGCGCAGCTCACCGTGGTCGGAGAAGAGGCGGTGGTCAATGGCCACCGGGTGCTCTTTGCTCTCCTTTTCCAGGATGTTCTCGTGTTGCTTGATATCATGCCGCAGTTCATCGATCACCTCGCGCTCCCGGATGTACCGGTTCTGGAAGTGTTCCAGTTCGGCCATCACTTCGCCGGTGGTGTTCCGCTTCACGATATCCTCCAACCGATGTTCGAAGATGCCGATCTCATCCTTGTAGAACCGAAGACGGTTGATCCATTCCAGGTGGTCGAAGTGTAGATCGCTCAGGTGGCGTTTCGGTGGGGCTTGGGTGGCGGTGGTCATGGGTGGGTGGTTTCGCGGTATGAATGTCGGGTATCCGGGCCGAAAATGAAAGCGGCCCGCTACGCACACAGTGCGGCACCGATCATTTGCGGTCCTTCACGGCGAGGAAATCGCGTTTGGTGGCGCCGGTATAGATCTGGCGCGGTCGGCCGATGGGTTCCTTGTTCTCCACCATCTCTTTCCATTGCGCGATCCAACCGGGCAGGCGGCCCAGGGCGAACATCACGGTGAACATGCGCGTGGGGATGCCGATGGCCCGATAGATGATGCCGCTGTAGAAATCCACGTTGGGGTAGAGCTTCCGCTCGATGAAGTAATCGTCCTTCAACGCGATGTCCTCAAGCTGACGTGCTATATCGAGCACCGGGTCGTTGACCCCCATCTTGCGGAGCACGTCATCGCAACTGCGCTTGATGATCTGGGCACGGGGATCGAAGTTCTTGTAGACGCGGTGGCCGAAGCCGAAGAGCCGGAAGGGATCGTTCTTGTCCTTGGCCTTATCCACCCATTTCTGGATATCGCCACCATCGTTCCGGATGGTCTCGAGCATCTCGATCACTTCCTGGTTCGCCCCACCATGCAGCGGTCCCCATAGGGCCGCGATGCCCGCGCTCACGGCGCTGTACAGGTTGGCCTGGCTACTACCCACCATGCGCACGGTGCTGGCGCTGCAGTTCTGTTCGTGGTCGGCATGCAGGATGAGCAGCTTGTTCAACGCGTCGCTCACCACGGGGTCCACCTCGTACTCCTCCGTGGGCAGCCCGAACATCATGTGCAGGAAATTGTCCACGTAGTTCAGCTTGTTGCTGGGGTACATATAGGGATGGCCCAAGTTGTTCTTGTAGCTGATGGCCGCCAGCGTGGGCATTTTGGCGATGAGCCGGAAGATCGTCCGCTCGATATCGCGTTGTGGCCGGTTGGGGTCCTGGCTCTTGGGGTAGAAGGTGCTCAGCGAGTTGATCATCGCCGAGAGGATGCCCATGGGGTGGGCATTGCTCGGGAAGAACTCGAAGAAGTGCTTCATATCCTCATGCACCAGCGAGTGGTAGCGGATATTCCCTTCGAACTCGTCCAGCTGTTTGCGGTTGGGCAGGTCACCGAAGAGCAGGAGGTAGGCCACTTCCAGGAAGGTGGCTTTTTCGGCCAATTGGTCGATCGGGTAGCCCCGGTATTGCAGGATGCCCTCCTCACCGTCCAGAAAGGTGATGGCGCTCATGGTGGCGCCCGTGTTCTTGTAGCCCAGGTCGAGGGTGATGTAGCCGCTGGCATCGCGCAGCTTGCTGATGTCGATCGCTTTCTCGCCCTCTGAACCCATCACCACAGGGAATTCATAGGTCTTGCCATCCAGGATGATCTGTGCTTTCTCGCTCATCGCCTCGCCTGTGGTTGAATGGGTGCGCCGTGTTTTTTCAGCGGCCGCTAAGGTAGCAAAGAACAGTCCTGGATCGGGTCGATCCGTGCGCGGATGCGAAAGCCAAAAGGCGCCCTCGCGAGGCGCCCTTTCATGCTCGACCGAGGATCATGATCACTCCTGGTGCGGCGGTCGCGTTCTATTTTTCTGATCGTCCTTCTCCGCTTTCTTCGCGGCTTTCCGCTCTTCCCTCAGGGCTTCCAACCTGGTCCATTGGGCCGGGTTGAGCACTTTCTTCAACGCGGCGTCCCGCTCGTCCTTCAGCACCTTCATCTTGGGGCGCTGCTCCTCTTTGGGCAGTCCGAGGGCCTTGAGGTCCTTGGCTTTTTTCGCGAAGTCCTTGTGGATCGCGTTCACTTGTGCGTTTTGCTCCCCCGTGAGCCCGAGTTGATCGGTGAGCCCCTCGAGGCCTTGGTCGGTGTGGTCACCTCCTGTCTTAGCGGCATTGGTCTTGTCCTGTGCGGCCATGGGTGCGGTGCTCAGGCACGCGGTGGCCAGGGCGATGGAAAGGAATAGCTGCTTCATGGTTCGGTCTTTCCGCGAGTGGTTTTCATGAAAGGTATCCCTACTGTCGCGGTGCGAAAGTAGGCGCTCCCTTGGTCAGCACTTGAACCGGTCCGAGGTGGCGGGCTTGTGGTCGGCCGTAACGTACTCCAGCCGCGCTCTTCCTACCTTGCCTTCATGCGCTCCGCTATGCTCCTCCCGCTTTTGTGGTTATCGGTCCTTGGCCGGGCCAATACCTACCATGTGACCACCGCAGGCAACGATGGGGCTTCAGGCCTTTCGGTGGCCGCCGCCTGGGCCACGCCCCAGCACGGGGCCGATGTCGCTGTGGCGGGTGATACCGTGTTGGTGCATGCGGGCGGCTTTCCAGGGTTCGCGGCGATGGACCATAGTGGCACGGCGAGCGCGCCGATCGTGTTCCTGGGCACCGGCGGAGCGGTGAGCATCACTTCCCCGTGCAGCTACAACAATGTCGACGGCATCAATGTGGAGGGAGTGGACTGGATCGTGATCGAAGGCTTCACGGTGAACGACATGCCACGGACTGGTATCCGCAACGTTCTCACCGATCATGTCACCCTCCGGTACAACAGCTGCGGGAGCAACTACAAGTGGGGCATCCTATGCGGCTTCGCGGAGCATGCGACCATCGAGCACAACACATGCAGCAGTAGCGAGGATGAGCACGGTATCTATTTCAGCAACAGTGCGGACGACCCCATCATCCGGTACAATCACAGCTTCGACAATTACGCCAATGGCATTCACATGAACGGGGATGTAAGCCTCGGTGGGGATGGGACCATCAGCAACGCCCAGGTCTATGGCAATGTGATCCATGGCAACGGTGTGGGCGGTGGCAGCGGCATCAACTGCGATGGCGTGGTGAACTCCGTGTTCTTCAATAACCTGCTCTTCGAGAACCACGCGAGCGGGATCAGCCTATACCAGATCGATGGCGGCGTGCCGAGCACGGGGAACAAGGTGTTCAACAACACGATCATCAACGCCAGCGACGCGCGTTGGTGCGTGAACATCACCGATGCCTGCACGGGCAATCAGGTGGTGAACAACATCCTCATCAATCAGCACCCTTCACGCGGCAGTATCGTCATCGCGGATGATGCCCAATCGGGTTTCGTGAGCGATCACAATCTGGTGGTCGAACGGTTGTCCCCCGATGGGGACAATACGATCCTGGACCTCGCGGATTGGCAGGCCTTGGGGTACGATGCCAATTCCCAAGTGGCCGATCCGCTCCCCAGCTTGTTCCTCGATGCCCCGGGTGGTGACTTCCATGCGTTCGACGCGCAGAGCCAGCAGGTGGATGCCGGCACCGCCGCAGTGCTTCCTGTAGTACCTGTCGACCTGGGCCTGGTGCCTCGTCCCCAGGGCCTCGCGTTCGACATCGGCTGTTTTGAATTCGGTCAAAGTGCGTCCATCCCTCAACCTGCGGGTGAGGGCAGTGCCGTGGTGATGTGTGCTCAGGGGTCGCTTTGCTTGACCGGTGCGCCCGCCGGAGCGGTCCTGGAGGTGTTCGATGCGGCCGGTCGTTCGATCGCCGTGCTGCGCACGACCTCCGAAGGTGCGTACCGAGCGGATGTTCCACGCGCATCGGTTTTGTACTATCGGTTGGAGGACCGCACTGGGCGCATCCTGGTGCGCGGCGCCTTGCTCCAGCCCTGAACGGAAAGCCGATCCTCCGTCGCACGCCTACTTTCGGACCGCCATGCTCGAAGGGGTACCGATGCGCTTGCCTTTGGTGTTCATTGCGGCCACGGTCACCTGCGGCCTCTTCCTTTTGCTCGCATCACCGCGGCGGCGCGTCTTACTAGCGCTCTGTGGCGGGTGGCTGGCCCTTCAGGCCGCATTGGCGATACCGGGGTTCTACACGGTTACCAACACGCTTCCTCCGCGCATGGCGCTCGCTATTGGACCGCCGCTCGTCGCCATCGTGGCGATGTTCGCCACCCGCGGCGGCCGTGCATGGATGGATACGCTCGATGTGCGAATGCTCACTTGGCTCCATGTTGTACGTGTTCCTGTGGAGTGGGGATTGCACGCGCTTTTTGTCCAGGGCTTGGTCCCGGAGCTTATGACCTATGAGGGCCGGAACTTCGATATCCTTTCTGGGTTGAGCGCTCCTATCGTGGCATGGC
>JAGNSU010000182.1 GCA_017987895.1 Flavobacteriales bacterium
GCGATGAGGCCCAAGCCCTATTGCGTGCCCTTCCGTGAGCGCCACCACCAAAAAAGGAGCGGCGCAAGGAGCAACGACCACCAGGGCGATGCATACCACGGTGCCTCGGTCCGCAAAGCGCGTACGTCGCCAGTGAGCACCAGGGACGACCAGTATGCGGGGTGCGCTTTCAGAGGATCGGCCCCGGCGATATAGCTCAGCTTGGCCGCGCGCAGAGCATCGTCCAGATCTCGGCCCTCGCGTGTCTTCTCGAGGAACCCGGCCACGATGGCACCGGTGGCGGCATCATCGCATGGCCAGAGGCTCATGACCAGGCTCGGGCAGCCTGCATGCGCGAATCCACGTGCGAGGCTCATGCGCCCTTCGCCTTTGAGCATCCGTCCTTCACCCGTGCCGCACGCGCTCAGGATCGCCAGTTGTGCAGGGAGGTGCATGCCGAAGAGCTCATGCACATACAACTGGCCGTCCTCCTTCTCATCCGGTACGAAGGCCAGTGCGGAGTTCATGGGATCGAGGTCGTCCGCCACGGTATGCATGGCCAGATGGATGAGCCCGGCTTCAGTAGCGGCTTGTTTGAAGGCGCTCTCCGTGGCATGCGCGTCCGTGAGCACCGTACCATCCATGATCCGGTGTGCGGCATCGACCTCCGCACGCGCTGAGGCCAGTGCCCCGCCGCCTTGCGAGGAATGCACGCCCAGGTAGCCATCGGTCCGTGCGGACCTGTCCACCATCGCGGCGGCCCACGGGCGCACTCCCGGGGCGTAGCTTAGGACATGTGTCTTGATCAAGTAGGGAAGTGTGGCGTGATCGCGTGTTCCAGGGTGCGGTGCCTCAGTGAGCAGCACTTCGAACGGGATGTGCTGGTAGGCGCCATCGGCAACAACGATCAGATGTTCGGGAACAGGTGCCTCGAAGCTCCCCAGGATGCGTTCATGCAGGGAACGGGCGGCGGCCACCAGGTCATCGTACGCCTCTTGGGGATGGTACAAGTGCCGAGCGCGATCGGCGAGCACGTCACGCAACCGCTGGATGTCCGCGCGGGCGGAACGCACGTTCGCTACGCTGCGGAACTGCACGTTCGCGCGGCTAACGAGCAGGAAGTAGCTCGCCTCCTCGCCATCATGTATCGACAGTAACGCTCGATCACCGAGCAGGTCACGCAGGTCGCTGGATCGCACTTGTGCGGTGCCATACTTCAAAGCGTGGTAGCCGGGATAAGAAGTGGCCATCGCACGCACCAAGCTGTCCAGTCCGGCCTCCGCCGCGGTGAGCGCCTTGCGCCAAAGGCCCACTTTGTCGACGTCCATGTGCTCGCACTTCTTCTCCTCCAACAGCACGTAGCGCCCCATCTCCGCGATACGAGAGCGCAGGTGCCGTTCTTTGTCCGCGAGCGGCTGAGGTAGCGCCCCGATGCTTGTGGCTTCGAGCGAAGCCAATGCCTCGGACAGCAACGCGTTACGCCCCAGTTCCATCAACGTGAGCGCACGATCGGTGCGTTCATCGCTCGGACCGGCCGCCCATCGGTCTGCGGTGTGGTGCAGGGCCTCTTCCACGAACCCACGCACCTGATCGGTCCAGAAGAGCTTCGATCCGGTGGCAAGCGCGGTCGCGCGCAGGCTTTCGATGCACCGCACGGTCAGGTCGATCGCTTCATCCGCAGAAGCTGCCGCAGCGGCATCATCGCGTTGCGCAAGGACCTTGAACTTCAGCACCAGAGCATCATACAGGTGGCGCTTGTCGGTCGCCCCATCGATCGCGGCCGGGTTCTCCAGGTCATCCTTCGGCTTGAAACCCGGCAGCAGCCGCACGATCGCTTCCTGCGCGCGCGAGAGCGCTTCGCCCGGCCGGTCCATGCGCAACAACAGCGCGGCCATTCCACTGTGCATGCAGGCTGTGTTGGGATGGTCGTTCCCGAAGGTGTTCGTCCGGAAGGCCACCGCCCGCTCGAACAGGCTGATGGCTTCTTCATCGCGGTCGGCACCGGCACTATTCCAGGCGCGCTGCACGAGCTCGTCCGCAGCGTCGGTGTCGGGCGCGTCCTTCAGTTGGCGGTTCGCGGCCTGCGCGAAATGCGAAAGCGCCAGCACCTCGTCACCGGCCTCCCACGCATAGGTGCCCAACACCTCGTGCAGATAGGCCACCACGGGTGGACCGCCATCGGGAAGTTGTGACCATGATAGCAGGGCGGCAGCGTAGTGCGCCTTGCAACTATCGCGCGTATCGAGCCCCCAGAAACAGTTGCCGATGTTGTAATGGTCGCCCCCAAGGCCGCGGGCATTACCCCTATCATGGAGCACGCGGATGGAGAGCATCTCGCGGTAGTGGTCCATGGCACGGTGGTAGTCACCGCTTTCATAGGTCACTTTTCCCAATACGCGGAGCAACCGGAGGCCCGTGCGCCATGGAGAACCGGCGGCGATGTAGGCGGTGCGCGCGGCGAGCAGGTGCTCCTCCATCCGGGGATCGCCGATGCCGTGCGCGTAACATCCTTTCAAAGCCAGCAGCTCCGCGCGCACGGGACCGTTGCCAGCCTTCGATCCGCATGTTCGTTCCAGCCGGTCCAGCATGGCACCCAAGGCGGACAGTTCGTTCTCTTCCAACAGTGCCCAGCCCGCTTGCAGGTCGCATTGTCCCCGCGTCGATAGGAACGACGCTGCGAGGAGCATCAACAAGACGGTACGGATGGACGGCCTACGCATGGATCACGTGACGAAGTTCGTCCGATCATTGAAGTAGACGCTCGCATTGCCGGGCATCTGGTCCAGGCTCCGCTTGCCGTATAGCGACACTGGAATTTCGCGAAATGGATCGGCGAGCGCCGGAACAACCGCGTCCGTCGCCAGCCCAGCACACGGACCAGCAACGGTTGGTAGGGGACCACGGTGCGAAGGTGAAGGTGCAAGTTCACCCGGTGTTCATCGCTGGATTAAGTGTTGCGCGCATCGCACCAAGGTGCATCTTTGGGCTACCTATCCGATCACCATGGCCAAGAAAGCGAAGAAGGCATCCAAGGCGAGCAAGCGCGCCCGCCCGCGCGGAACCGCCAAGTCAGCGGCACGCAAGAGCGCCCCGGGCGCCGTGGAGCGTACCACGCGCGAACTCCACGCGGAAACGGCCGCACAGCATTGGCAGCACCAGGTGACCACCCTGCACCAGCATGCCCGCGCCCTCATGAAGGAACTGCGCAAGGGTGGCACCCGCTTGCCGACCGCCCACCGCAAGGCGCTGGCCGCGGTTGGCAAGGACCTGCGCAAAGCCGCCCGCGCGGTAAAGAAGCTGGTGGGCTTCAAAGGGAAGTAGCGCACGCTACTGGGAGCGGCACCGACAGGGCATCCGCACTTCAGGTGTGCGTGTTCGGCAAGGGGTCTTGCAACATGCCGCCCCCAACTGCTGTTCAATGGTATGTTAACTGAATGTTTCCAAAAGGTCATTTATGCCTTACCTTGGCATTCGGTAGCCAAACCGAACAGCCATGCGAACGCACCTCCTCCTTCTTGTTCTGGCTCTCCCCTTCGCGCTCAGCGCGCAAGATGCCGTGAAGCGTGAGTTCTATCCCAACGGGCAGTTGCAGCGTGTCTATTGGTCCACCGGGGACCGCACCCGCTTCATCAGCTACCACGAGAACGGCAAGGTTAACGACAAGGGCAGCTTCAAAAGCGAACTGCCCGACGGGCGTTGGACGCGCTACGCCGAAGATGGGACCCGCATCAGCCGGGTGAAGTACGATGAAGGCCAGCGCACCGGGCTGTGGACGATCCGCACCATGGACGGCCTTACCCACCAGTTGCGCTATCGGGGCAATACCCTCGTACACGGCGAGCAGTTCGACCCCAACGGCACCTTGGTGGCCGAGCACGACAACCGCTGATCAAGACTTCAGCGCTCGCTCGCCTTCCTTGGGTGGGGTGTAAGGGCCTTGCGCGGGCATGCTCCTCATCCCATCGCGTACCATTAGTTCCTCATATGCGCGGATCACAGTTCGTGCGACACATCGAACATGCGTTCCTTCCAAGCGGATCGGTCGGGTAAGAAAACCATTGGATCTCGAATGCCCGCTATGGACCGCACCGGGCCTCCTCTGCATTGGAAGAGTATTCAAGCCCACGACGGCTCGCGTGTTCGACATTCCTGCTCGTTGAGCACCAATACATCTTCTATGTTGCCGCGCCGCTCGTAAACAGCACGCTGCCGGTCACTGCTGTTGCCGCGCTCGCAGATGGAGCGCAAGCAATCCAGTTGGGCGTGATAGCCGTGGGCAATGAAGAAAGGGGTCATCCTTTCCAGAAGTTCCATGATGTCCTTCCGTAGCGGCTTTTGTTCCAGTGTTCGGTGGTCGATGAGGGATGCGTTGAGCCCATAGCGTAGCGCTCTCCATTTGTTCTCTCTTGCGATCCATCGCTTCGGCGGGCGGGCGGATGTGCCTTGGAAGCGGTCCTGCTCCTCTTGGAACATATGTGCAAGCCCATGTGCGAAGGCGACAATGGCGCTCAACTCCAACATGCTCGCAGGTCCATCGCACATCCTCAGCTCCAAGGTGCCGAAGCCAGGGCTGGGGCGGATGTCCCACCAGAGGTCCTTCATGGTCTCGATGGACCCGGTGTGCATCATGGACGAATAGAGCTTTTGGAACTGGTACCAGTCGTGTACCGGTGGCGGGATCCCAGCGGTGGGATGGGCCTCGTACACCGTGGGCCGGCTCGCGGCCATGCCGGTATCGATCCCGCGCCAGAACGGCGAACTCGCCGAGAGGGCGATGAAATGCGGTACGACGTGCAGGAATTGATTGAGGAAGCGGATGCATGCATCTCCGGAACGCATCCCGATATGCATGTGGAGGCCGAACACGGACATGCGGCGCAGCATCCACTGGTTCTTGTCGAGCAACCGGTGGTAACGTTGGCCCGGTGTCATCACCCGCTCATTGTAATCCGCCACAGGGTTCGTTCCTGTACCTGCGTAGCACACACCCAACTCGGTAGCGTGCGGGGCCATTCTGGCAAGTAACAGCTCCAAGTCCCGACAGGCGGCCAGCGCATCGTCGCAAACGCCCGTGACCAGTTCGATCATGCTTTGATAGATCTCCTTCACCAGGTGCGGGTCGTTCACGCGTGCCAGGAGTTCCGGTGCTTTGGGCGCCAACCGAAGCGATGCCGCGTCCAACAACTGTAGTTCCATTTCCACGCCCAGCGTGAAGGCCTTCGCATGGCCAGCGAAATGCAATGGTTCCTCTTGGGTCATGTGGACAAGGTACCGTTCCATCCCGTTTCTTTTGTGGGCCGGAACGCGCAGTTCCGTACTGATCTTGACCGAGCCTTCCACCCATGGAGCGGACCAATAGGATCCTCATTTGGACCGCGCTCTCGTTGTGCATGGGATGTGGCCGCGCAGGTGCTCCGTGTAGCGATATCGACGATGGTATTGCGGAGCATGCCATGGTGGTCACCGCCCATCCCCTGGCCACAGAGGTGGGTGTTGCGGTGCTGCGCGAAGGAGGCAACGCCGTTGATGCTGCGGTCGCTGTACACTATGCACTGGCCGTGGTGCTACCATGGGCAGGGAATATCGGAGGTGGTGGCTTCATGGTCGTGCGAACCGCCAACGGTAAGGTGATCACCTTGGATTTTAGGGAAACAGCCCCCATGCGGGCCAGCCGGGACA
>JAGNSU010000054.1:0-3714 GCA_017987895.1 Flavobacteriales bacterium
GCTCATAGGGAGCATCCACGCTGTTGCGGAACTCCTCCGGCCATTTCGACCGCACACGACCGGGTCGTACAGTTCCATCCTGCAGGCAGCGCAAATTCTGAACGAAGGGCAACTGTGCCAACGTGTCCAAGGCCAGCGTGTCGGTAGTGCGGATGGTGGCGCTGTTCTGCCAACGGCTTGTGCCCACCAGCTGGATGTTCCCTGCGGCAAGTAGAGCGCTGACATAAGCCGGGTCCACAGGAAGGTCCGTGGGATCCACGGCGATGCCTTGGCGGGCGCGGCGGTCCAACGCACGCGGGCTGAGATAGGCTTCCGGCTGGTTAAGTGAATACGGTGTTCCGTTCTTGTCCGTGAACTCAATGAAGTACGTTCCCGGGGCGGTCTGCGCGTAGGACGAACGGACCGGTACGCTCAAGAGGATCAGCGCGACGCGCAAGAACCGCAGCAGGCGATCATTGCCCATAGGCGAGGATCACCTGACGGAAATAGGTTCCTTCCGTCAACCCGTTCTGGGTCTCAGAACTGTCGACCGAACGTTCGATCAAACCGATGTGCTTGGCATAGCGTTCCCGATAGATCAAGGTATCCACAAAGTTGTTGGGATAGCCGCTCGCGACAACGACCGTGCTATCGAACGATAAACTGTTCATGCTCCATGGAACATGCACCTCCTCAAAGCCGACCTCCAGATCTTCCTGGTTGTTGTACACGTTCAGGTTCCAGCGCTCATCCGCCTTCACCGCGAACGACAACTTCAAGTAGCGGCGGTCCTCTTCGGTGCGTTCGGCGGCGGCGGCACTGCGTGTTTGGGTCCATACATCACGTATGCGCCAGAGGCCGACGAGGCTGTCCCAGACGAAGCGCTCTATGCGCTGTGCCTGACGGCCTGCGGGGTCGATGTAGGCGGAATCGATCACCTCGCGTAGGCGGTAACTGCGCAATCCCGATGTATTGTTCTCCTCATTGATCCATGAGGAATCCACCCGATATTCTATCCAGCGCCCCACCTCCGTGGGGAAGTAGCCATAGCCCATCTCGACCGCGATCGGGTCGTCCTTTTTGCACCCGGCGAGGATCGCCAGGCACAAGGTGGCGAAGAGCCCCAGGCGTATATGTTTCTCGTTGCGCATCATCCGCGATCGATGAACCCACCTCCGATCACATCCTCCCCATCATAGAAGACGGCGCTCTGCCCGGGTGCGATGCCTGCCACCGGGGCAAGAAATTCCACCGCTACGCGCTCGCCGTCCATGGTTAGGGAGCTGGGAGTGCCTTTGTCCTTATAGCGGATCTTGGTCACGGCGTGGATCTCGCCTTGCAACGCAGGGATCTTCTGGAAGTTCGGGCGGCGTACCCGCATGGTGGTGCGCACCAGGTCCTCCTTGGCCCCTAGGACCACGGTATTGGTCTCCGGGACGATCTCCGTGACATAGAGCGGTTCACCCACGGCTATGCCCAGCCCCTTGCGTTGTCCGATGGTGAAGAACGGATAGCCATCGTGCTCACCGAGAACATCCCCGTGGGTGCTCACCAACCTCCCCTGGGCCAGTTTCGCGGTGGCTTCGGGTTCTTTACGCTTCAGGAAGCCCCGGTAGTCATTATCCGGGATGAAGCAGATCTCATAGCTCTCGCTCTTCTTCGCCAACTCAGGAAAACCGCTGTCCACGGCGCGTTGGCGGATCTCCCGCTTATGGAAGCTCCCGATGGGAAAACGGGTGCGTGCCAGGCTCTCCTGGGTCAATCCCCAAAGCACGTAGCTCTGGTCCTTCCCGGGATCAAGGCCTTTCGACACGACCCAACGTCCTAGCTCATCCCGCACTTTCGCGTAGTGTCCTGTGGCGATCAGCTCGCAATCGAGCATATCGGCCCTTTTAAGCAAAGCGTCCCACTTAATGAAGGTATTGCAGAGCACACATGGGTTCGGCGTGCGCCCGGCCATGTACTCACCCACGAAGTTCCCGATGATGGCGTCCCCGAACTCATCCCGGATGTCCAGAATGATGTGGTTGAACCCCAGCGTGACCGCGAGGTTCCGGGCATCGTGGATGCTGTCCAGGTCGCAGCAACCCGTGAGGCGCTTGCCACCACCGGCAGCGGCATAGTCCCAGGTCTTCATAGTGACACCGATCACCTCGTAGCCCTGTTCGTGCATCATGAGGGCGGTCACGGAGCTATCCACTCCGCCGCTCATGGCCACCAGCACACGCCCGTGCTTGCTCATGGCGATGTGGTCAGGGGAGTTCCGTCGACGTATTCCACTCTGCTCCTGGCGCTGCCGGTCTCACCGTAGTCGATCACCAAGCCATGGAGCACGCCATTGCGATAGGTGCCTTCGCGCTTCTTCAACTGGCCCTTCAGTACGCGTTGGGTCTCCCCTTGCCCAGCGCCGAACTGGTCCACGGGAAGAGGTTCGTCCACCCAGGTCCCGTTGCAGTAGTACTCGGTGAACGGGCCATTGAGCTTCCCTTGCTTCCAGGTGTGCTCGCTGCGCAGTTGCTCGTCGTCGCAGTACTCCTTGAAGACACCGTTCTCCTTTTTATCCTTCACATAAGTACCGCGATCGTACACCATCTGGATCTGCACGCTGCCATCGGCGTTGAAGTAGTACCAGATGCCGTCGCGTTCGCCGTTCACCAGATGACCTTCCATCTCCTTCTTACCATCCGGGTAATACCACGTCATGACCCCTTCGCCCTCTCCGCGCACGTATTTGCCGTGATGCTTCAACTGACCGCCTGGGAAGAACTGCTCATGTTCACCTTCCTGCACCCCGTTCACGAAGGTGATCCGCTCGGAGATGGTGCCATCCTCGAAGTAGGAGATCTCCTCCCCGTGCTTACGTCCTTTCATCCAGTGCTCCTGGGTGCGACGAATACCGGCATCGTCCAAGTAGACCCAGATACTGTCTTTGGCCTGCCCGATATAGCGCCCCTCGGCCATAATGCCACCGTTCGGGTGGAAATGGCGGGCGTGGGCGCCTGAACCGTCCGGGTAGTGGTCCACGATGCTCTCCACGAGTCCTTCTGTGCTGTAGTAGGTGAACCGGCCCACTGGCCTGTCATCCTCGAACTGTCCAGTATAGCGGACCTGCTCGCTGTCCGCCCAGGTGCGGCTCCAGACCCCTTGCTTCCGCCCCTTGGCGTCGATGGAATTGGCCGTGGGTTGCGCCGGCGCGAAAAGGGCGCTCAGCCCGAAAAGGAGTACGAAAAGGTGTCGCATGGATAGCCCGCAAAGGTAGGGGCCTGGCCTGCGGCGAGGATCGGGTCAGTGGCGCGCCAGCTTCAGCCATCTTTGTGCCGAAGCAGAGCAACAGTGCGGATCACGTTCTTGAGCACTTTCCCGCCGTTCCGGGGGGGCATCGCGCATTTCAACGACCGCTTCGCAGAGGAGTTGCTCGCTCGTGGACATCAAGTAAGGGCCATCACCTTTACCCGGCAATACCCGGCCCTGCTGTTCCCCGGGCGCACCCAGAAGGAGGAAGGCGCGCCGATCGGAACACCTGCGGTCGCAGCCGAACCTCTGGTGGATTCCATAGGACCGATCTCCTGGTTCCGCACCGCGAAGCGGATCCGCCGTCAAGCACCCGGCGTGGTCATCTTCCGCTATTGGATCGGGTTCTTCGCCCCCTGTTATTGGTCCATTGTTCGCATGGTGAAGCGTGGCGGACGGCCGAAGGTGATCTACCTGGTGGATAATTTCATTCCCCATGAGCAA
>JAGNSU010000054.1:3814-21293 GCA_017987895.1 Flavobacteriales bacterium
CGTGGTCATCTTCCGCTATTGGATCGGGTTCTTCGCCCCCTGTTATTGGTCCATTGTTCGCATGGTGAAGCGTGGCGGACGGCCGAAGGTGATCTACCTGGTGGATAATTTCATTCCCCATGAGCAACGTCTGGGCGAAAAACTGTTGCGAAGTCTGGCGTTCCGCGTGGCGGACGGGTGCATGGTGCTTTCTTCGGTCGTAGAGGCGCAGGTCCAACAGGCCTATCCCGCGCTTCCGGTGACCTGCTCCCCACATCCCATATACGATCGGTTCGGTGCCGCGATCGACCCGGTCCAGGCGCGGGCTGAACTTGGCCTACCGCCCGGGGCACGGGTCCTGCTCTTCTTTGGCTTCATCCGTCCTTACAAAGGGCTGGACCAATTGCTCGAAGCCTTCCCGAAGATCGCTGCCGCGGATCCGGACGTGCATTTGGTGGTGGCCGGGGAATGCTATGATGGCGAGGCCGAACTGCGTGAGCAGATAAGGACCAGTGGGACCGCCGACCGGATCCACCTTCATCTCGGGTACATCGCGAGCGAACGGGTCGCGACCTTCTTCAGTGCTGCGGAAGCCTTGGTGCTTCCTTACCGCAGCGCTACACAGAGCGGTATCGTGCAGATCGCGAACCACTTCGAACGCCCCTGCATCGTAACCGATGTGGGTGGGCTCTCGGAAGTGGTGGTCGAAGGGCGGACCGGCCATGTGGTGCCCCCAGGGAACAACGCCGCCTTGGCGGACCGTGTGATCCACTTCTTACATGAACATATCGACATGCGACCTGGGCTTCGCGAGGCTCGGCAGCGCTTCCAATGGAGCGCTTTCGCCGAGGCGTTCGAGCGGCTCGTCGATCGCGTTCCGTAACCGGCCGCTCATCGTAACCGACCAGACGCTCGATCGTTGAACGGATCGGCATCGAGCGATCGTTAGATTCACACCCCGTAAAGCGACCGATGGTACTCCTCCCCACACTTCTGGCCCTGTTCGTATCCGCCATCCCGGTGGATGCGGGGGCCGCACCGGTACCGCTCAGCTCGGGTATGGCGCGCAGCGAAGCGAACCTGCTCTACACGGAGCTCGGGCTGGCGGAGGACATGGCGGAAGAGGAATTCAGCGCGGTTTACAACGCTGTGAAGGAACGTGCCACGGACGCCCGCATGCTCGCCATCGCGGACATGACCCGGCCCAGCACCGAGCCACGCCTTACCGTGATCGATCTGGACGCACGCGTGGTTGTGATGCGCACCTTGGTCGCGCACGGGCAGGGCACGGGCGACCTGATGGCCGAACACTTCAGCAATACGGAAGGCTCGCACCAAACGAGTTTGGGCCTCTATCGCGTGGGCGCGCAGATCGTCAGCCCGAAACATGGGAAGGCCTTGCTCCTGCACGGATTGGACCACGGAGTGAACGACCAGGCACTTGCGCGCGAGATCATCATGCATGGCGCGGACTATGTGAGCGAAGAGTTCATCGCTGCACACGGACGGCTGGGGCGTAGCTGGGGCTGTCCGGCCGTGCCGAAGGAGCAGATGACCACCATGGTGCAACTCTTGGGTGACGGAGGGCTGCTCTACGTCTATCATCGTTGAGACACCGTTCGCCGTGATCAGGCAGGTCAGCCACCGACGGACCGCGCTGATCGTTTGTGTCCTTGGCACGGTAGGGTGTTCCCGCCCCGCGCCGCCGAAGCCCACAGAGGCGCAACAGGCGCGGACCGTCAACGCGGTCTTCGAATCGGCCGAGAAATACACGGTGCGCACCCTGGACACACTGGAGCTGTTCCAATTCTTGGAGGAGCACCCCGAATACCACAACGACTCGGCCTCGATCATCAAGTTCTATAAGCGCCGCGGGGGCCAATACGCGTGGTTCGTGAACGATTCGCTCTCTTCCGTCGCTGGCACGTTCATGAATCTGGTGACCGCCAACGACAGCATGCTGGGCAACGCGTTCGGGCACGACGCCTTGCACCAACTGGTGGAACGTATTTCTGACCCACTGGACACCATACCCCTGACCGAGACCTTTATCCGGCACGTCGAACTATCGCTCACAGCCCAGTTCTTCCGGTTCGGCGATCGGAAGTACAGCGGTCTGATACAGCGGGACCTTCGCGAATTGGAATGGTTCATCCCTCGGAGAAAGAAGGATCTGGACCAACTGATCGATTCGTTGGTGGCCGGCCGCATGGACCTCTCTCCCATTGAACCGCTCCATCCGCAATACGCGCTGTTGAAAGCGCAGCTTTCCGGACTTCACCGCCTCCAATGGATGGATGGTCTCCCGCGTCTCGATCTGGGCGAACGGCGCAAGTTGGAGCCCGGCGATAGGGACAGTCTCCTGCTCCCCTTGCGGACCCGGCTCGCCCTGTTGGGCGATCTCGCGTGGTCCGATCTGGCCCCTGGCGTCCCCCCGTTCGCATTGGACAGCGCTCTGGAGCAAGCGGTGCGACGATTCCAACTACGCCACGGGTTGCTGCCTGATGGTGTGGTCGGCAAAGGCTTCATCGAACAGATCAACATTCCCATTGCCCAGCGTATCCGCACACTGCTGGTGAACATGGAGCGCTTGCGCTGGGTGCCGGAGCGGCCATCGCCGAACATGCTCCTCGTGAACATCCCGGAGTTCCGGCTCCATGTGGTCGAAGCCGATACAGAGGTCTGGGCCATGGATGTGGTCGTGGGTGCGCAGGCCACGAGCACTTTGATCTTCAGTGATTCCCTTTCACGGATCGTGTTCAGTCCAACTTGGTCGGTACCGGCGAGCATCGTGCGGAACGAGATCCTGCCGGCCATGAGAATGGACCCGGGTTATCTGGGATCCAAGAACATGACGATCACCGGCGGCAGCGCCACCCTGCCGCGGATCATGCAACAACCAGGTCCCAGTAATGCGCTGGGACTTGTGAAATTCCTGTTCCCGAACACCTTCAGCATCTATTTCCACGACACACCGAGCAAAGGCGCTTTCGCGCGGGAGAAAAGAGCGCTCAGCCACGGATGCATCCGGTTGAGCGACCCGAAGCGTCTGGCCCAATACCTTTTGCGCAACGACACCACCTGGACTTCGGAGAAGATCGACGAGGCGATGCACCGCGGGACCGAACTCGGTGTCGCCATCCGTCCAAAACTACCTGTGGTGATCGGCTACTTCACCGCCTGG
Organism: Flavobacteriales bacterium; assembly: GCA_017987895.1. Lineage (GTDB taxonomy): Bacteria > Bacteroidota > Bacteroidia > Flavobacteriales_F > PHOS-HE28 > PHOS-HE28. The sequence goes on from JAGNSU010000054.1 coordinate 6,978, forward strand.
GTGGATGGACTTGGGTATCTCCACTTCCGGGATGATATCTATGGCCATGATGCGAAGCTGGCCGGTGAACTTTTCGAGGAGGTTGTGATGGACACGACGTCACCACGGGAGGTGCTTCCCTAGGACCCGCTCCGACTTACATCTACTCAGGAAAACGACCGCTGTCCGAATATGTAGCGAGCGCGTGTGAAGAAGGTACTTTTGGCGCCCTCGCGGTCATGGGCTCTTCACATCGCAACCACCGGCTCAGTTCCGCCGGTCTCCTGGTAGCCCTCGGGATCATTTACGGCGACATCGGCACATCACCGCTCTATGTGATGAAGGCCATCATCGGCGACCGGGCGATCGACGAACAACTGGTTTTGGGCGGCATCAGTTGCGTGTTCTGGACGCTGACGATACAGACCACCTTCAAGTACATTCTGCTCACCCTCCGAGCGGACAACAAAGGGGAAGGCGGCATCTTTTCCCTGTACGCTCTTGTGCGGCGCTATGCGCCTTGGGTGTTCGTTCCCGCCACGATAGGAGCGGCCACGTTGCTGGCCGATGGCATCATCACCCCCCCCATCTCCGTCAGTTCAGCGATCGAAGGTCTGGCCGGTGTACCGGGGTTGGAGGATCTGTTCACCCCCGGTGGGGATCTAACGGTCGGTATCGTTATCGCGATCCTCTCGCTCATTTTCTTCTTCCAGCGCTTCGGGACCAAGGTGGTAGGCAGCACGTTCGGACCGATCATGCTGGTATGGTTCGCGATGCTGTTCGTGCTCGGCATCGTGCAGGTAGGCCACTACCCCGATGTTCTTCGTGCCCTGAGCCCGCACTATGCGATCGATCTCCTGGTGAACTACCCGAGCGGCTTCTGGCTTTTGGGGGCGGTGTTCCTCTGCACCACCGGAGCCGAGGCGCTGTACAGCGATCTGGGGCATTGCGGCCGGAAGAACATCCAGACGAGTTGGATCTTTGTGAAGACCGCCCTCGTGATCAACTATATGGGTCAGGGGGCCTGGTTGCTGCACAACGGCACGAGCACCTTGAGCGGTGTCAATCCGTTCTATGCTTTGATGCCCGGCTGGTTCCTGGTGCCAGGTGTCATTATCGCCACCTTCGCGGCGATCATCGCCAGCCAGGCCCTGATCACTGGCTCGTTCACGTTGATCAGTGAGGCCGTCTCGATGAACTTCTGGCCGCGTGTAGCCATCAAGTTCCCCAGCGATGTGCGCGGCCAGATCTATATCCCAAGCGTGAACTGGTTGCTCTGGGCGGGGTGTTTGGGGATCATGCTGACCTTCCGCGAAAGCGGTGAGATGGAAGCGATCTATGGCTTCTTCATTTCCCTCGCCATGGCGATGACCACGGTGCTCATGGGGCTTTGGTTGCGATATGTTCGGCGTTGGCCCATCGGGCTCGTCTTTCTGGTGCTGGCGGTCTTCGCCACGGTGGAACTGGCCTATTTCACCGCGAACAGCGTGAAGATCCTGCACCGGCTATCCTTCTTCCTGGTGGTGATCGGACTGGTGAACATGATGTTGATGTGGTACCGGGCCCGCAAACTCACCAACCGCTTCCTCGACTTCAAGCCCCTTACGGACAGTGCCCAAGCCATCATCGACCTGAGCCGCGACCGTGACGTACCAAAATTCGCGACGCATCTGGTCTATCTGACCAAGGCGAACGACGCGCGCCATGTGGAAAGGAAGGTGCTCGATTCGATCCTGCGCAGAAGGCCGAAACGGGCGGACATCTACTGGTTCGTACATGTGAACTGGACCGATGAGCCGTATACGATGGACTATCGGGTGAACGAACTGGTGGATGATAAGATCATCCGCGTGGACCTGGACCTGGGATTCCGGGTGCAACCGAGGATCAATATGATCTTCAAGCGCATCGTGCAAGACTTGGCCGAATGCCGCGAACTCGACTTCAGCAGCAAGTACGAGAGCCTGAAACGGCACGACTTCGATGCGGACATCCGCTATGTGATCCTGGAGCGCTTCCTGAGCGTGGAGAACGAACTGAACTTCCAGGATGAATGGCTGCTAGACACCTACTTCCTAGTGAAGCGCTTCGCCCTGAGCGATCAGAACGCGTTCGGTCTCGACCACACGGACACGGTGGTGGAACATGTGCCTCTGCTCATCGGCGACCCGAAACGGTTGCCGCTCAGAAGGATGGGACCGTCCATGACGGCGCCGGAAGATCAATGATGGACTACGGGACTACCGTTGGATCCAGGTCCCGGACGATAAACCGCATCTCCTCCCCACCGAAGTACCGCACCAGGTAGCGATTGGCCCAGTGTTCCGGGTCCGGGCCGGCATCGAGGATGCGCAAACTCGCAGGCATCCGAGCAGGTGGGGCGAGCACCAATGTGTCACGCCCGGAGCGGATGGCGGAGGTGACCAGCGCATACCGCTGGTGCATGGCGACATCATACGCACCAGCCCTGCCCGATCCGATATCACGCCATACGCGCCCCGTATTTCCTGTAAAGAACAAAGCGATGAGGGCCGCGATGAGCGCCACCCGCTTTACGAAAGCCCGTTGTATCCAAGGCCAACCCGCTTCGCCGAAAGCCTTCCGGTAGCCGAGCGCGATCAGCACCGCATAGGCCGGAAGGAAGCAGAACCAGGCCACGTTCACCGTGCGGTGCTGCCCGAGCGTTCCGGTGGTCCAATAAGGCAGCGCCATGGCTACGAACACCACCACCACCGATCCCAACAGCAATTTTCCGCCGTAGGGTACCACTTGACCGAGGATATCGTACCGTCGGTCCACCTCCACCCAAAGGACCGATATAGGCAACAACAATGGGGAGGCTACCCAAACCACAATAAAGCGGAAGGACTGGAGCGCACCATACACTGCGGTGCGGAGCACTTCTCCCCGCTGCGGATAGTTCAGTTCGCGTATGAGATTGCCCGGGGCAAGGAACATCAGCACACCACAACCCATGGCGATGAGGAGCAGTATGACCGGCACTGCCTCAAGCTTTCGCGAGCGCACCGAACACGCGTAGAGGAACGTTGCTGCGAACATGATCGCAAGGACCATGTGCAGTTCGCAACTCAAGGCGATGAACACCAGGAGCACCGCAGCAAGGGCGAACAACGGGCGGCGCCAGCGCTGGCCATTGGTCATACGGAGGATCATCACGGCGGCACATACGAACAATGAGGCCGCACAGGGCAACAAATAGGTAACGGCCCCTGTGTACCAATAGAGCCCTTCGCTCAAGTCGGGTAGACCATGAACGAACAGTACCACCAGCACGGCCGCTGCCAACGAAGCCTCCGATCGCCCCATCGCACCTCGAAAGCCTGCGCGAAGCAGGGCATAACTGCCCGCGAGCAAGAGAAGCAGGAGCAGGACCGGTGCGGTGCGATAGACGAGGAGGCCGGACCGCAGGCCGAGCGCCATCGGGTGGCAAAGCAAAAGCACGTTCGATGAAAAACGGCCATTGATGTCCCGGTACTCCTGGAGCAGACGGGGCCAGAGCGCATACCACCTACCCAGCACCGCGTAGCTCCAATCATCTCCGAACGGATGCACGTGGAAAGCCAGGTAGACATAGGGTAGCAGCCAGACCAACACAAGGAAGAGCAGGACCCGAACACGATACGTGGACGGACGCATGACCATAAGGCTCGGGATCAAAGTCCGAGCCGCTCGCTTACCCGGTAGGTACTGCGATCGGGATGGTTCCGGGAGACCAGTTCGGCCACGAAACCAGTGGTGAAGAGTTGCACGCCGATGATCATCGCGACCAAGGCTACATAGAACAAGGCTCTGTCAGCCACCAAAGGTGCGGCGTGATGGTTCAACACATGGTACAGCTTCTCACCCACGAGCCAGGCGGTTGCTCCAAAGCCGAGCAGGAACATGAGCGTACCCAAGGCGCCGAAGAAGTGCATCGGCTTGCGCCCGAAGCGGAAGACGAACCAGATGGTCATCAGGTCCAGGAACCCATTGATGAAACGGTCCAAGCCGAACTTGGTGCGCCCGAAACGCCGGGGATGGTGCTTCACGACCTTTTCTCCGATCCGCCGGAATCCTTCCTTGTGCGCCATGTACGGGATGTACCGGTGCATCTCTCCATACACTTCGATCGCCTTCACCACTTCAAGCCGATAGGCCTTCAATCCGCAGTTGAAATCATGGAGCATCACCCCGCTCACGCGGCGCGTGGCCCAGTTGAACAGCTTGGTAGGGATGGTTTTGCTCAGGGGATCGTGCCGCTCTCTCTTCCAGCCGCTCACTAGATCGAAGCCCTCCTCCATGATCATCCGGTACAGGTCGGGGATCTCGTCAGGGTCGTCCTGAAGATCGGCGTCCATGGTGATCACCACGCCACCCTGGGCCGCCTTGAAGCCCTCACTGAGCGCCGGGCTCTTGCCATAATTGCGGCCCAAACGGATCCCTTTCACGCGTCCATCGGCCAAGGCCGATGTGCGGATCACCTCCCAAGAACCGTCATGGCTCCCGTCGTCCACCAGGATCACTTCATACCGCACCCCCATGGTTCCGAGCACCGCATGCAACTTGGCCACGAGATGCGGCAGCGATCCGGATTCATTGAGCAGGGGGACAACGACGGACAGGTCCATGGGGTGCAAAAGTGCGCATTGCCCGCACGCGGAACGCCGAGGGACCCGCCCATCACCTAGCTAGGCACGCGCAAAGCCTTCATGGGCTACCTTTGGCGCGGGGCAAGTCTCCTACGACCAGCTCCCGCTGAATCCCCCAGGTCCGGAAGGAAGCAAGGGTAAGCGGTCGTAGCGGTGCGATGGGATCAGCTTGCCCCAACTTTTTACACCTACCACAGCGGCGTGAGGGCCGTAATGTGGAGGTTTAGGCACATGGCGCGCGGCGGATACGTACAAGTTGTGCTCGTCACCGGGGGATCCAGTGGCTTGGGAAAAGCGATCTGCGAGCGACTCTCGGCCTTGGGCCATCGCGTCTACGGCACCGGCCGGAACCCCGGGCAGGATCCTTCCGGATACCACTTGGTCGCCATGGACATCAGCGATAGCGCAAGTGTGGACAAAGCCGTGGCGGAGATCCTGGAGCGCGAAGGCCGTATCGACATCGTGGTGAACAACGCCGGGCTTGGGATCCAGGGAGCAGTGGAAGATGTGGACCCGGAACTGGCCATGCGCTTGCTCAACATCAATGTGCTCGGCGCGCACCGCGTGTGCCGGGCGGTACTTCCTGGTATGCGGGATCGAAAACAGGGGACGATTATCCAGATCAGCAGCATCGCGGCGAATTTCGGGTTGCCCTACAGGGGGTTCTACAGCGCGAGCAAGGCCGCCTTGGATCGTTGGACCGAAGCGATGCGCGTGGAGGTGAAGCCCTTCGGTATCCGGGTGGTGACGGTACAACCCGGCGAGTTCCGCACCCGTATCGCCGATTCCCGGCTGCGCCCACAACTGATCGGCCCGGCTTACCGTGAGCGTTACGAGAAGGCCATGGAGGTGCTTGATGGAGGTCTGCACTACAGCCGGGACCCGGCGGAATTTTCCGCCGTGATCGTCCGCATCATTATGGATCCCCGCCCCAAAACCATCTATCGCGTGGCCCAAGGGGTGCAGAAACTCTCCGTGCTGGCCAAGAAACTACTCCCCGGCCATACCTTCGAAAGGATGGTGGCCAAACATTACGAATAACCCTCGTCGGGCTCCCTGCGGGACCTGGTCATCGCAAGGCTGTGCCTAGGAACGTCGCGTTGATACCTTCGCCGCATGAAATTCTTCATTGACACCGCGAGCCTTAGCCAGATCCGCGAAGCGCAGGACCTCGGCGTTTTGGACGGCGTGACCACCAACCCTTCGCTGATGGCCAAGGAAGGGATCAGTGGCCCGGAGCGGGTGGTACAGCACTATCTGGATATCTGCGCCATTGTGAACGGGGATGTGAGCGCGGAAGTGATCGCCACGGACTATGCCGGCATCGTGAAGGAAGGCGAACAACTCGCGGCCTTACATCCCAACATCGTAGTGAAGGTGCCGATGATCCGCGACGGTGTGAAAGCGATCAAATACTTCACAGGGAAGGGCATAAAAACCAACTGCACGTTGGTGTTCAGCGCTGGACAAGCCCTACTCGCCGCCAAAGCAGGAGCCACCTACGTATCACCTTTCATTGGTCGTTTGGATGACGTGAGCACCGATGGCGTAGGCTTGATCGAGCAGATCCGGACCATCTATGATAATTACGGCATGGACACCGAGATCCTGGCCGCGAGCATACGGCATCCCATGCACATCATCCAGTGCGCTGAAGTGGGCGCCGACGTGGCCACCTGCCCGTTGAGCGCGATCCTGGCCTTGTTCGACCATCCGCTCACCACCGCTGGGCTCGAGAAGTTCCTTGCGGACCACCAAAAGGCGGCCAAAGCCACGGCAAAGGCGGGCTGATCATGCTTCTTTCGGTACACCCGGTGGACCCTGAGCCGCGGAAGATCGAAATGATCGCGGGGCAGCTCGAACAAGGGGCCATCGTGGTTTGCCCAACGGATACCGTCTACGCGTTCATCTGCAGCCCGCACCACGCCCGCGCAATGGAGGCGATAGCCCGATTGAAGGGGGTGAAGCCGCACAAGGCGGAACTTTCCTTGATCTGTGTGGACATCGCGCAGGCCACGCGCTACGCAAAGCCGTTGGACACCTCGGTATTCCGCCTGTTGAAACGGGCCCTGCCTGGCGCTTATACGTTCATTGTGGCGGCGAACGGCGAAGTACCCAAGCTGTTCCAGACCAATCGAAGAACCGTGGGGATCCGCGTGCCGGACCATCCGATCCCGCTGGCCTTGGTGGCCGCGATGGGCCATCCGTTGGTCGCCGCGTCCGTGCATGACCCGGACCGTGTGGTGGACTATACCACCGATCCCGAGCGCATCGCGGAACACCTAGGTACACAAGTGGACCTGGTGATCGACGCTGGTATGGGAGGCCTCACGGCGAGCACTGTGATCGATGTGAGCAGCGGAGATCCGATCCTGGTGCGCAAAGGCGCTGGCGATCCGACCATACTTCATTGACCGCGCAACGCGCGAAAAGCCGCCGAGAGAAAGTTCGGCAGGTCGTTCGCCGTCATGGCGTCCTGCCCCAACTCAGCGGCGGCATGGTCCCCGGCCGAACCGTGCAGGTGGACACCCACGAGCGCTGCGCTCAACGATGCCATCCCTTGCGCCATCAAACCGGTAAGCAGGCCGGTCAGAACGTCCCCACTGCCCCCCTTCGCCATCCCGGTATTACCCGTGAGGTTGAAGAACACCCGGCCATCAGGAGCACAAGTTGCCGTGCAAGCACCCTTGAGGACCACGACGACCTGCTGCTTCTGTGCGAAGTCCCGTGCTTTTTGCAAGCGCTCGAATGACGATAGCGAGGGACCAAAGAGGCGATCGGCTTCGCCCGGATGTGGGGTCAGCACGCTACCTGGAGGGAGGAAAGCGGCCCAGGTGGGTTGCTCCGCCAGAATATTCAGTGCGTCCGCATCGATCACAAGCGGGACATGAGCCGTTTGGATCAAGGTTTTCAAGCACTTCGTGGCACTTGGACCCGTACCAATACCAGGTCCAATTCCCACCGCGCTATAGCGCTTCAGATCCTGAAGTTCAGTAAGTTCATCGGGGTCCTGGTCCGCTCGCACCATCGCCTCGGGCACCACGGTCTGCAAGACACTGCGACCGTTGCCGGGCAAATGCACGCTCAACCGTCCTACGCCGCTCCTTGCCGCCGCACGTGCGGCCATCACCGCGGCACCGAGCATACCACGTCCCCCGGTCATCAACAAGGCATGTCCGAAATCGCCCTTGTGAGCATGGTATGGCCGAAGCGGAAGAAGGTCGCGAAGGTCCTCTGGAAGCGGCACCAGATAAGGGCTGTTCCGCTCTGCGATGAACCCTTCGTCCAGTCCTATATCCAAAACATCCCATGATCCAGCGAAGGACATACTGTCCGGTAATAGGAAAGCGAGTTTCGGTAGCTGGAGGGTCAACGTCCATGTAGCCCGCACCACCGCCTCCTTATCATTACGCGCATTGTCTTCCGGAAAGAGACCCGAGGGCAGGTCGATGGCGATCACTTTGGTCCCCTGTTCGTTCAACCGCTGAACAAAGCGGCGTTGATCACCTTCCAATGGCCGCGAGAGGCCCGTGCCAAAGAGCGCATCGATGACCATTTCACCGGGCAACACCTGTGGCGGACCACCTGCGGGGGAAGAGCTGACAACAGTAACACTTGCATCTTCCAATCTACTGCGGTTCAACGCATTGTCATGCGACAGTTCGAGTTGTTCAAAAGGTTGGCATACCCGCACTGGATGACCGGCCGCACTTAGTATACGCGCCATGGCCAGACCATCTCCGCCGTTGTTCCCGGGTCCTGCGAGGACCAGATAGCGTTGTGCCTTGATAGTGGTATCCGCGAACAACTGACCCCGATGCGCCGCGAGCCACTCGACGCATCGGATAGCTGCTCGTTCCATGAGATCGATCGAGGCGATCGGCTCGTGCGCGATGGTCCATGCGTCGGCCTGCCGAAGGTGGTCCGCGCTGAGCACTGGTAACATGCGGACAAGGTAGGACCCTATAGAAAATAGAAAGCCCCCGTCGCCGGGGGCTTTCCATCCAGAGAAAAACGACTCTACTGGAAGTAGAAATTCAGACCGATCTTCGCACCGGTCACACCTGTGTCGATACCGAAGGAACTGCTTTTATCCGCGATACCGTCATTCCGGGTGCCCTCGTTCGTGGTGCTCACGACGCTTCCGCCCGTGCCAGCCGCGTCAACAACGAAGGTGTCCTTGGTGCTTTCGCCAGCGCCCGTGCTGCTGAACGCGAAGCCCCAAGTGTATTCGCCGCTGAGGGAGACCTTCGGTGCGCAGAACCATTCTACACCGCCGAAAGCCGCCAAACCGATCTTCAAAGTGCTGCCGTCCTTCGACTCGGTCACCTGCGTACCTTGATTGTCGAAAGTCAGCGCATTGCCGTATTCGAACTTGCGCTTGCTGTTGCCGAAGCCAACGTTGAACATGGCCCCATAAACACCCACTACGCGGGTGCTGCCCACACGCTTCTCGAGACCGAAACCGAGGTCGATGGCCAGGAAACTCGCCTTGGTCACATCCTCCACGAAAGCCAAGGTATCGGTAGCGGGCGCCGTTGCGCTAGAGACGTACTCGACGCTCTTGTCGCTACCAAAACCAATACGCAGCATACCGCGGTAAGCGGTGTTGGCGTTCACCAGCTTCTTAGCTCCGATAACCACATTGGAACCTTTGCTGTTGTTGCTGCTGAAGTAGTTGTTCAGCGCAGCCCCACCGTTGCCGGCGGTACCGTTGAACAAGTTGCCAGCATAGTTGATGAGGGGGGTAGCATCGAAGATCAAGCCCCAATCACCATCCTGCGACAACCAGTTCTCTCCACGGTTGGACGTGATCTCACCCGTTTGGGCGGTCACGGCCGTAGCAGCGGAGACAGCTACGGCGAACAGTACAGTCTTTCTCATGACGTTCGTTTTGGTTTTACGAGGCTTCTCTGGTTTGCAAAGGCTCTTACCGGACAAAGGTAGATTCTGAGCGCGGCAAATCTATGAACATCTGGCTACGATCTCAACAACAATTTGTTGATCCATCGATTGGCTTGGGACCTTCATCGGCGCTGTTGGCTACCCGACCTGTAAAAACCGGGGCGAAGATAGTGGCCGCATTCAAATCACCAAGCCACCCGCGCTCATTGCTTGGCAGCAAGCATGGGTACAAAGCGGAAATCGCCGTGGTCCTCCTGGGTCAGGTGTGCATCCAAACCCTTGATCAACCGGAACATACGTTGTACCTCCCCTTCGCCCACGGGGATCACAAGCAGGCCTCCCGGTCGCAGTTGCTCGACCAGCGCCGGTGGAATAAAAGGCGCCCCGCAAGTGACCAGGATCCGATCGAACGGCGCGAACGATGGCGCACCCGCGAAGCCATCGCCGTACATCAATTCCGCCTTGTAACCGAGACGATGCAGACGCTCCTTCGTCTGAAGGAACAGCGGTTTGTGGCGTTCGATGCTCCGCACCTTCGCCCCTAGCGCGCACAGCACGGCTGTCTGATAACCGCTACCCGTACCGATCTCCAGCACTTTGTCCCCTTTCCGCACATCCAGGAGCTGGGTCTGGAATGCGACCGTATAAGGTTGTGAGATGGTTTGCCCGCAAGCTATGGGAAAGGCCTTGTCCTCATACGCGTGTTGATGGAGGGCCGTATCATCAATGAAGAGGTGCCGCGGCACCTCCGACAGCGCGCGTAGAACCCCCGGTGCATTGATCCCCTTTCGTTCCAAGAGGGCCACTAGCTGGCGGCGAGCCCCTTTGCTGCGGTAGTCATCACCAGGCCCGGACATGAGGCACAAAGGTAGACCAGGCACCTATCCCTCTATTTTTGCCCGCCTTTTCCTGTGGAAGGGCATCCACATGGCAGAGCAACGGAAGCGGATCGGAGTGTTGGGTGCCGGCCATCTTGGCCGGATCCATATGCAGCAAGCCCTTCAGTTGCCGGAACTGGAATTGATCGGATTCCACGACCCGGACCCCGAGAAGGCGGTACAAGCGGCATTGGAACACGGGGTGCCCGCGTTACCGACCGTGCGCGCTTTGATCGACGCATGCGACCTGGTCGATATCGTCACCCCTACCCTGTCCCATCACGATCTCGCGCTACAGGCCCTGGCGGCAGGTAAGCACATCTTCATAGAGAAGCCCCTTACCAATACATTGGAAGAAGGTCGTGATCTGGTGGAACGCGCCCAGCGGAGCGGACTAAAAGTGCAAGTGGGCTATGTGGAACGTTTCAATCCCGCCTTTCGAGCGGCCGCACCAAGCCTGCGCGATCCCATGTTCATCGAAGCCCATCGCCTGGCGCAGTTCAATCCGCGGGGCACGGACGTTCCGGTGATCCTCGATCTGATGGTGCATGACATCGACCTGGTGCTCCACGTGGTGAAGAGCCCCGTGGAAAGCATCCATGCGAGCGGGGTGGCTGTGGTGAGCGATTCGCCGGATATCGCGAACGCCCGCATCCTGTTCGCGAACGGCTGCGTGGCCAACCTCACCGCCAGCCGGATCAGCTTGAAGAACATGCGCAAGATGCGGTTCTTCCAACGCGATGCCTATATCGCCGTGGATATGTTGGCCAAGGAGACCGAGATCGTGCGCATGGAGCCCATTGCAGGCGATCCAGACCCGTTCGCCATCACGCTTGACCTTGGAAGTGATCGCGGCAAACGGGCCATCAGCTTCGAAAAACCCGAAGTACCGGCCGTGAACGCCATCCGGGAAGAACTTCGCGCTTTCGCGCGGTGCGTGGTGAACGACCTCACCCCCGAAGTGACCGCGCAAGAGGGGTATGCCACCTTGGAAGTGGCCCATGCTATCCTCGCCAGCATGTCAGGTCGTGTGGTAAAGGCCGCGCAAGGGGGGCCTCACATACTATGAGCGTAGGAAATACCGTTGACATCGCGATTCCAATGCTCCGCGCTCTGAAGTATGCGCCGGTTTTGGTCGCCCTTTTCGCGTCCTGCAAGAAGGGCGATGCGGTGCCGTCGTATGTACAGTTAGGGACGCTCACCGTTCAAACCGACCCGAACGTTCAGGGGAGCAACTCCCAGAACATCACGGACCTTTGGGTGTTCGTGAACGACAAACCGGTCGGAGTTTGGGAAAGCGGTTCCCGGGTGCCGGTGCTGTCCAGCGGTGCTGTGAACGTGAAGTTGATCGCCGGGGTACGACGGAACGGCTTCCGGGACGATAGGATCCAATATCCCTTCTACGCCACTTGGAGCGGCGAAATGACCTTGGTGGAGCAGAATACCACGACGGTCGCACCAGGCTTCACCTACTTCGACAACAGCCTTTTCTGGACCGAGGACTTCGAGAGCTCGGGCCATAAATTCTCCCGGAGCGACGACAGTGATACCACCCTGAACCTGGTGCATGGCCAGGATACCGTATTGGGCGGGGCCACCAGTGGCGAACTGATGGTCACCACGGACCGGCCATTCGTGCGCATGTTCACCACCGACCCCTTCAACTTCGGTGCTCCGGCGTTCCTCGAACTGGATTACCGGAGCGATCACCGCCTATTGATCGGCGTGCTGTACACCCCCTCAGGAAGCACGAACACCATTGATGTGCCCTACCTGTACCTGAGCCCGACGCTCCGCTCTGATGGAGGCATGCCGTGGAACAAAGTCTATGTCGACCTGAGCGAATTGATGAGCGTTCCGGGCGCCTCTGACGAACGCTTCTACCTTCAACTGGACCTGGTCGACGGGACGAGCAGTGGGCGGGTCTTCCTGGACGATCTGAAACTGGTACATCGTTGACCGTAGCGCATGGACCGCCGCAGACAGGTATTCTACTATGTACTGGCCGATCTGTGCTCCGCGGCCCTCGCCTGGACGCTCTTCTATCTCTACCGCAAGGCCTACTTGGAGCCGATCACGTTCGGTTACAAGGTGCCCGTGGAACTCGACCGGAACTTCGCCATCGGTCTTGTTCTCATCCCGCTCTTCTGGCTGGGCCTGTACACTGTGATCGGAGGGTACACCGACATCTTCCGGCGCTACCGTACCAAGGAATTGGGCCAGACCTTGCTCATCAGCGTGATCGGGGTGGTGGTGATCTTCTTCGTGCTGCTGTTGGACGACGAGGTAGCCGAGCCGAAGTACTATTACCGGTCCTTCCTGGCGCTTTTCATCCTCCACTTCGGGCTCACCTTCCTCGCGCGCTTTCTCCTTACCAGTCGCACGGTGCGGATGGTGCATGATCGAAGGATCGGCTTCAACACCGTGCTGGTCGGGGGGAACGAACGTGCGGTGGCCATCCACCAGGAGATCGCCGCCATGGCAAAGAGCCCGGGCAACCGCTTCGTCGGTTTCGTGAACGTGAACGGCGGTGATCAGCAGTTGGCCACCTCCGGTCTGCCTCGTTTGGGCAAATGGCACGACCTCCGCGCGGTGATCGAGAAGCACGCCGTGGAGGAAGCGATCATCGCGGTGGAGAGCAGTGAGCACGAGCACATCAGCCGGATCATCAACGAGCTGGAGGGTTCCAACCTCCGGATCAAGATCATACCGGACATGTACGATATCCTATCGGGTTCGGTGAAAATGACCAGCATCTTCGGGGCACCGCTCATCGAGGTGAACCCGCAGATCATGCCCTCGTGGCAATTCGCCATCAAACGGCTGATGGATATCGTGTTGAGCGGGCTGGCGCTTCTGGTGCTCTTCCCCGTAATGCTGCTGATCGCTTTGCTGGTGAAGTTATCCGGCCCTGGACCCGTGTTCTTCCGGCAGGAACGTGTGGGACGGTACGGGCAACCCTTCAAGATCATCAAGTTCAGGAGCATGATGGAACGTGCCGAGGAGAGCGGTCCGCAATTGAGCAGCACCACCGATCCTCGCATCACCCCGATCGGTCGCTTCCTGCGCCGCACACGGATGGACGAACTTCCGCAGTTCTGGAACGTGTTGAAGGGCGATATGAGCCTGGTTGGACCCCGTCCGGAGCGGCAATTCTTCATCGACCGCATCACCGAAATGGCCCCTCACTATCGGCACTTGCACAAAGTGCGGCCCGGCATCACCAGTTGGGGACAGGTGAAGTTCGGTTATGCGGAGAACGTGGACCAGATGGTGCGCCGCCTCAAGTACGATATCCTGTACATCGAGAACATGAGCATCGCTGTGGACCTGAAGATCCTGGCGTACACCATCCTCATCATCCTGAAAGGCGATGGCAAGTAGGGTCGTGGAATTCCACGACCCTACCTTGCCGATCCTTTCGGAACGAACATGAACATTTCCGTCATCGGTGCCGGCCAGATGGGCAACGGCATCGCACACGTCTTCGCACAGAACGGCCATCCGGTCACGTTGATCGATCTGCAACAGCCCAACCTGGATCAGGCGCTCAGCACCATCGCCAAGAACCTGGACCGCCAGGTGGCCAAGGGCACTTTGACGGCCGAAGCGAAGGCCGCCTCGCTGGGTCGTATCACCACCACCTCCATCACCGCCGCTGGCGTGAAGAACGCCGACCTGGTGGTGGAGGCCGCCACGGAGAACGTGGACCTGAAGCTGCGGATCTTCAAGGATATCGACGCGCACGCCCCCAAAGGATGTATCCTGGCCACCAACACCAGCAGCATCAGCATCACCCGCATCGCGGCGGTCACGGCACGGCCCGCGAACGTGATCGGCATGCACTTCATGAACCCCGTGCCGGTGATGAAGTTGGTGGAAGTGATCCGCGGCTACAACACCAG
>JAGNSU010000183.1 GCA_017987895.1 Flavobacteriales bacterium
GTGGATACGGATCTCGGCGCGGCCTTCAAGGACGCACTGGTGCGCACAGGCTGCTCGCCCGTGGACAAATCGAACGCGGTGAAAGCGGAGCAGGAGCGGGGACATCGCGTATTGATGGTGGGCGATGGGCTGAACGATGCCGGTGCGCTCGCGCAGAGCGATGTGAGCATCACCGTTACCGAGACCAGCGCGGCGCTCACCCCGGCCAGCGACGCCATCATGGACGCCGGATCCATCGTTCAACTGCCGCATTTCCTGCGGATGGCGAGGCGTGCGCGACGGATCGTGATCGCCAGCCTGTTCATCTCGCTGTGCTACAACATCACCGGGGTATCCTTCGCGGTGAGCGGACACCTCACCCCTTTGATCGCGGCGATCCTGATGCCCTTGAGTTCAGTGACGGTGGTGGGGTTCGTTACCGTGGCGGTGTGGGCCGCTTCGCGCCGATCCGGTGCCCCGATAGGATGATCGCGGTGCGCTCCAGCGGTTCTGGCGCACCTTCTATATTCGTGGAACAATGGGTTTACGAAGAGAACTACTAGGCGAGCCTTCCGCGGAGGATATCGCGCGTCTGGTCAAGGAGGGCGCCACCATCCTGGATATCCGTTCGCAGGAGGAATACGAGACCGGCCATATCCCTGGTTGTCTTCATATTCCCATCGGCGAGTTGCTACGGAGCCTTCCGATGATCCCCAGAGGACGCCCTGTGGTGACCTGCAATGCCGACGATGCGCTGAGCGCCACGGCGGCGGAGATCCTCGGTGCGCACGGGTTCAAGGCTTACGACGGCGGCGGTTGGACGACGCTGAGCAAGCTGGTGGAGAAAGAGTGATCCCCACCGGCGGTGCGTTCGTGTTCTCCCCGACACGGAACGCGGCACCTGCCTGCGTTCAGGGGGCCTTCTCCTCTTCCTTCTTCTTCTCCTTGAAATATTTCCGGAAGAACCAGTTGCGCTGTAGGGCGCGCAGGTCCTCGCTCAAGGTGGCCGCGCTCGTGTCCAGGTTGGCGATCACGCGTTTCACATCGGTCGCTACGGCGGTATCGCCGGTGAGGGTGTGACCGAGTCCACCCTCCTTGTTCAAGCCACCGGCGAAATGGGCCAGTTGATGGCTGACCAGGACGAGCGAATCGGAGACGTGCTGAAGGTTCCCGAGCAGCTGCCGCACCTGCTGCTCAGCGGCCGGGTCGCTGATCAAAGCACCCAAGGCACCCTTTCCGGCCTGTAGTTCGCGGACCAAGGCGTTGGCGCGCTGGGTGATCTCGTTCGCGTTCGCGGCCGCCCCGCGCACGTCGATCACCACGGAGCGGACATCCTTCACCAGCAGCGTATCCGTGAGGAGTGTCAGGACCCCTTCCTCCGAATTGAGACGGCGCGCCAACGCGCGCAGATCGCCGGTGATGGCGACGATGTTATCGTTCGAGGTGCCCAACGTACGTAGCATCGCATCGGTGTCGACACCGGCCGAAGTGGCCAGCACAGCGCCGTCCGTCAAGGGCCCAGCGTCGCCTTCACCGGGTACGATGTTCAGCAGCTTATTGCCCATCAGACCATCGGAGGCGACCGTGGCGATGGCGTTCATCCGGATATGTTCGGCCATGTCCCGGCGGAGGATGATCTCCACCACCACTTGGGTATCGCTCATGATCATGATGTCCACCACAGTGCCCACGTCGATGCCGGCGTACCGCACGTTGCTTCCCGCGCGCAATCCGTTCACATCCTTGAACTCCGCGCTCACGTCCAGCGTGCGGTTGAACAGGTTCCGCTTGGATCCGAGCAGGTAGAGCGCCAGCACTAGGACGGCGGTTCCGGCGAGTACGAAGATCCCGAGCTTGAAGGTGTTGGTGCGTTCGTTGGCCATCACATGAAAATGAAGAAGGGTTTCACTTGCGGATCGTCCATCGCGTACAGTTCCTCGTAGCTGCCTTCGGCGTGGTTACGGCCATCGATCAGCACGGCGATGCGGTTGGCCGCCAGCTTGGCCACGTTCAGGTCGTGGGAGATGATCACCGACGAAGTGCCGTACTTCTTCTGCAATCGCAGGATCAGCTCCACGATCTCTTTACCGGTGATCGGATCGAGACCGGTGGTAGGTTCGTCGTACAGCACGATCTCGGGTTTCAGGATCAGTGTACGGGCCAGACCGATCCGTCGGCGCATGCCTCCGGAGAGTTCGCTGGGGTACATGTCGATGGTGTTCTCCAGGCCCACGTTCTCCAGCGCCTCCTTCACCAGCGCCTCGCTATCGCTCCCTTCCTGCGCGATCCAATGCCGGCGTAAGGGGAACTCCAGGTTCTCGCGTACCGTCATGGAATCGTAGAGCGCACTGCTCTGGAAGAGGAAGCCGATCTTCACGCGGATGCGGTCCAGCGCATCACGATCGAGCGAGAGCATGTCCTCGCCGAGCACGGAGATGCTGCCTGCTTCGGGCGTCAACAGCCCGACGATGCATTTGATGAGCACGGACTTCCCGGACCCCGACTTGCCGAGCACCATCACGCTTTCGCCGCGGCGCACGGTGAGGTCGAACCCTTGCAGCACCTTCTTTTCACCGAACGATTTGCAAAGACCTTTGATGGCGATCACCACCTCGGCGTCCGGGCTGATGTTGGTCGGGGCGCCGACCTCAGGGGTGTCCGTGGCTCGCATCAGTTCAGTCCCAAGATCTCCGTGATCTGCACAGCGACCAGGTCGAGTATGAAGATGAGCAACGAGGCGAGCACGACGGCCGAGTGCGCCGCGCGCCCTACGCCCTCCGTTCCTTTCTCGGTGGTGAACCCTTTGTAGCAGCCCACGATGCCTATGGCGAGGCCGAAGAAGATGGACTTGGTGAGGGCGGGAAGCACATCGCTGAAAACGAGCGAGTCGAACACTTGCTGGTGGAAGAGGCTCCAACTCACCGAGCCCTTGATGTTCACACCGATGTAACAGGCCCAGATGGCGATGGCATCGGCGAGGACCACCAGCAAGGGCAACATCAGGATGGTGCTCCACACCCTGGTGACCACCAGATACTTGAACGGGTTGGTGCCGGAGACCTCCATGGCATCGATCTGCTCGGTCACCTTCATGCTCCCCAGTTCGGCGCCCATACTGGAACCGATGCGGCCCGCGCAGATCAGCGCGGTGATCACCGGACCTATCTCACGCACAATGGAAATGGAGACCATCGCCGGGAGCATCGTCTCCGCGCCGAAGTCGGCCAGGGTGGGGCGCGATTGGATGGTGAGCACCAACCCCATGATGAAGGCGGTGATGGCAACGAGCGGGAGAGAGAGGTATCCGTTCAGGAACGCTTGGCGGACCAGTTCGCGCCATTCGAACCGCGGGCGGAAGGCCTCGCGAAAGAACCTGCCCGTGAAATGGGAGATCTCACCCACTTCCACGAGCATAGCCCGCAGCGCACCCGGTTCGTTAGCTGATCCCATCCGGTTGGAAAAGATAGTGCTGCGGGACAGGAGGTGATCTGAGGGAGGTCATCGCCAACACATGGAAGATGCGTCGAACGGCCTGAAGGATCGCTCCTCAAGCCGTTCGGTACATCACGGATACGTGCTAGGCCTTGGCGTGTTCTTTCGAACTGAGGCGCTCGATGATGGCGTTCACCTCATCCTTGGTCTTGCCCAAACCTTTCTGCAAGCGGCCGTGCAACTCGTCCTCCTTGCCTTCCACATACAACAGGTCGTTGTCCGTGAGGTTGGCGTATTCCTGCTTGAGCTTTCCTTTCAGCTCGTTCCAGTTGCCTTTGATCTTGTCGTTCATGCTGTTCATGGTCTTTGGATTTTCAGGTGATGACCCATCCATCATGCCAAAGGCGCGCGTTCCGGTCCATCCTGCCCGCCACCTTGGTCTAAACTAGGTGGCATCGGTAAGGAACACGGCACATTGGGGAAGTTCGTACACGTTGGACGCTTTGCTCCGATGCTCAGTACCATCGATGGTGGTTGTTACACCTGTCAGGGATCGATCGAGCGCATGGATGCGTTTTTGGTCCATGCCGCCCAACCATACGCTCCGGCGGATCAGGTCCTGTCCTTGAACAGGAGATCCAGCTCGCTCACGCGGGTGAGTTCGGCCTTGTTGTTACCGGCGAAGGCGCTCGAGATCGCCGCAGCGGTGCGAAGGACCAGTTCGCGCACCGATGGATCGTACTGGGAACGGTTCTCCATGAAGCTGGACCGGAAGCGGGCAAAGGCCTCATCGGAACCCATCCGTTCGGCGTTCGCGAAATCGAAGGCGATATCGATGTAATGGCCAGCGTCCGTTCCGAATTCGTCCCGGCTGTTCTCGAGCGGGAGCCAGTGTTCCTTCACCAGTTGTTTGAGCTTTTCCACCTCGGGTGGGCGCACGCTCCCATCGCTCGCGGCGATGCTATAGAAGAGATACCCCAAGCTCGTATACAGGTCTTCGTATGTGGTCGTCATTGTTGCGTGTTGTGTATCAGCGAAGGTACCCTGGACATGCGGCGGGAAGCTGATCGATATCAGCTGATCCGGCCTGTGCGATCGTGGCCAGTGGTCCGCTATGACCGTGGTCATGCGCACCGTGCGGAGCATTGCGTTACTTCGAGGGTCCCGAAACCGATCACCATCCAGCACCGCGACCAATGAAGACCACCCGAAAACCCGTTGCACCCCGCCCCAAAGGCAAGCCGGGAGAGCAGCATCCAGGACAGACCGCCGAGCAAAGCACTACGCATGATCGCAAGGGCTCGCAGTTGGAGGTGGAGCGGCACATGCACCCGAACGGGTCCATCCCCAAGGCGGGCAGCGCGCGCAGCAACAAGCGGCCGAAAGGAGCGGGCGGCACCCGTTCCAAGAAGTCGTCGAAGTAGGCGGATCGGATCCGCCCACCGGTTGTACGCACGTTCCATGTCCCGCTGAGAGCGCGGACGTAGCTTGTGATGCGTGTTCATGCCAATGACGCGTTCCGTGGATACGGGCGAGTGGAGCGGGCGGTTCGTAGGAGTATCTTCCGATCGCGGATCGGATGGTTGATGACCGCTCCAGGAACGTGATGCGCGTCAGGAACTGAGGGTTATCGCACGGTGGGTTCGGGCCCCTCCTTGTTCAAAGTATGACCACCCTGATCCACACGCCACCTCCCACGGTCCCTGTGATGAAGAACCGCATGCCCACGTTCACGAAGGAGGAGGTCCTGGCCCGCACGCTCACCTATTTCGAAGGGGATGAACTTGCGGCCACCACTTGGGTGAACAAGTACGCCCTGCGGGATGGCGAGGGAAAGTTCGTGGAGGTCACACCGTCGGACATGCACCGGCGGATGGCCCGTGAGTTCGCGCGGATCGAAACATCGTACCCGGCCATCCCTGCCGCCTGGCGCTCCATGCTCTCACCCTACGGCAAGGAGCGCGCTGCATTGGACGAGGAGCGCATCTTCCACCTCTTCGATGGCTTCCGCGACGTCGTTCCGCAGGGCAGCGTGATGACCTCGCTGGGTGACCCTTACCGACCGGCCTCCCTGAGCAACTGCGTGGTGCTGCCTTCGCCGCTGGATTCGTACGGCGGCATCTTCCACAACGATCAGCAACTGGCCCAGCTGTTCAAGCGCCGCTGTGGGGTCGGCTTCGATCTGAGCACC
>JAGNSU010000184.1 GCA_017987895.1 Flavobacteriales bacterium
TTCATCGGCATCAGCCAGCGCAACAAAGCCAAGCGCTATGCGCGGACGAACGGCGTGGATCTCTTTACCGCGTGGTGGCTATTGAGCCAGGCGAACCGGTCGCATCGTGGATCTTGGGGAGGCTTTAGTGGCGGCGGAGGTTTTGGGGGAGGAGGTGGCTTCGGCGGCTTTGGTGGTGGCAGTTTCGGCGGCGGTGGGGCCGGTGGTAGCTGGTAGATGGCATGAGCTATAGCAAGTGGATCGCAGGTGGATTGGGCTGGGCCTTCGGTGGGCCGATCGGCGGGATCCTGGGTTTCGCCATCGGTGCCTTGGTGGATGGTGTGAGCGGAACAACTACGACCGGTCAACGGGCGATCCCGCCTCCACGGGGCAGCGCCGGACAGGGCCAAACCACACAAGGTGACCTGGCTCTGAGCTTGGTGGTGCTGAGCGCCGCCATGATGCGGGCCGATGGCCGCGTCACCAAGGCCGAACTGGACTTGGCGCGCTCCTTCTTCCGCAAGCAGTTCGGCGAGCCGAACGCCCAGCAGATGATCCTGATGCTCCGCGATGCGATCAACCAGGAGATCCCGCTCCAGCAAGTGTGCGAACAGGTGCGCGGCCACATGCCGCACTCCGCGCGGTTGCAATTGCTCCACTTCCTTATCGGCCTGGCGCATGCGGATGGCAATGTGGCCCCTTCGGAGATCGAGATGGTGCGGCGCATCGCGCACTATCTCTATGTCAGCGAGAAGGATCTGGCCTCCCTCAGCGCCATGTTCGGTCGCGCCACGCCCGACCGTGCCTACCAGATCCTGGAGGTCGATCCCAAGGCCAGCGATGAGGAGGTGAAGAAGGCCTACCGCCGCGCGGCCATGAAGCACCACCCCGATAAAGTGGGCCATCTGGGCGAGGAGGTGCAACGCGCCGCCGCGGAGAAGTTCAAGAAGGTGCAGGAGGCCTGGGCGCAGGTGCGGAAGGCGAGGGGGATCAACTAGGCAGGAGCAGGGGCAGGTACAGGAGCAAGGGTAGGAGGCAACGCATACTTGCCCCTGCCCTTGCTCCTGCCACCTGATGAGGGTTCCGCCCTTCCTCTATCTTCGGCATCGATCTTGCCAACCGCAGCGGCAAGCCGAAAACGCATGAAACGTCTGATCTCCGCAGCCTTGTTGCTGGTCGCTTCGCCTGCCATGCAAGCTCAGAAGCACGTCTATGAGGACCTGCTCGTGATGTACGTGGATGAGAACTACGAGAAGTGCCTAGGCAAGGCCGAGGGTTATACCCTGAACGATAACACGAAGAAAGATCCCCTGCCGTACCTGTACATGAGCATGTGCCTGTACGAGATGAGCAAGATCGAAAAGTACCAAGCCGACTACCCCAAGGCCGCGCGCGACGCGGTGAAGTGGGCGGAGAAGTACCGCAAGAAGGACAAGGAGAAGGAATTCTTCGGCAACTACGAGGACTATTGGGCCGAGCTGAACACCCTGTCCATGGAACAGGGCGAGAACATGTACGAGGAGGGCAGCTACAGCAAGGCCAAATCCATGTTCGATGGCATGACGGGCTACTACCCGGAGAACGCCGGGGCCTGGATGATGCTCGCCCTCTCCCAGTACAAGAGCAACTTGGTGAAAGAGGGCGATCTGAGTATGAAGGAGTACGTGAAGGCCTATGCAGGCATCGGTGACATCGCCCAACTACCCGCCGACCAGAAGAAACTGCTGAAGAACGCCCTGATGCGCTATTCCACCTACCTCGGCACCAAGGGCATGAAGGACAGCGCGCGCGCCACCATCAACGTGGGCAAGGACCACTTCATGGACGACGCCGAGTACAAGATGATGATCGAGGAGCAGAACTGAGGCTACTGCCTACTGCCCCTTCCGACCGGCAACTGACAACCGGCAACTGTCAACTGACAACCGCCAAGTCTCTCTAGCCGATCACCCGCACCTTCCGCTTTCCCAGGAAGTACAGTACTAACAGCGGCAATAGGAACAACTCGCTCAGTAGGGCCACCCCCAAGGTGATGCTTATCAGCAGGCCCATGTAGTACACGCTGGCGAAGTCCGACGCGATCAGGGTGATGAAGCCCGCACAGAGCATCAAGCTCATCACGATCACCGCCTTGCCGCCGCTGAGGTAGGTGCGCTTCATGGCGTAGGCGAGGCTCTTGCCCTTGGACAGTTCGATGCGCAGTTTGCCGAGCAGGTGGATCGTATCGTCGACCGCGATGCCGAAAGCATTGCTGAAGATGATCGCCGTGCTCACCTTCAGGTCGATGCCCACGAGGCCCATCAGGCCGGCGATGAAGACCATAGGCACCACATTGGGCAGCAGGGCGATCAGCACCAGCCGCAGGTCGCGGAACAGCACGGTCATGATCCCGGCGATCAACAGGAAGCTGAGGGCGAGGCTCAGGATCATCTGGCGGCTCAGCGTCTCGTTGTTCCGGTCGATCAGAAAGGCCATGCCCGTCTGGTTGAACCGGACCACCGCAGGATCGGTGTGCTGCGCGATGAAGCCTTCCAGTTCGGCGTTCTTCATCCGGTGAACAGCACCTCCCTCATCGATCATCCGCCCGCTGATCCGAGCGACGCGGCCATCGCTTGAAACGAGGCCGGCCAATGCTTCAGTACCCGCGAACGCACGAACATGGCGCGTGATGCGCCGGGTCTCGGCCGCATCCTCCGGCAGCCGGTGGAAGGTGCTGTCACCTCCGTTCATCGCTTTGTTCGCCGCGCGCAGCAAGCTTACCGGGGAAGCGATGTGATGGATGCCGTAGACCTGTTCCACATGGTCCTGGACCGCCGCGATCCGGTGCAGCACTTCCGGGTCCCAGATGGTGCGCGACGTGTCCACCATCGTCACCTCCAGATCAAAAGGCCGCACCCCGCCGAACACCTTTTCGAACCAGAGGAAGCCCTGCTTCTGCGGATCGCTGTCCGGCAGGTCCTCCAGGAGGAAGTTGTTCACCTTGATCCTCGGGATGAAGACGGCGAACAGGGCGGTGATGGCAATGGCGGTGAGCATCACCGTCCTCCGCCGACGTAGCACAAGGCGCAGGAGATCGTGTACGGTGCGGTCCCAAAGCGAATCGCGCACCTTGCGTTCAGCCGGCACCGGTGTGCGCACCAGCAACAGCACGGCAGGCAGCAACGTGAACGCTAGCGCGTATGCTAGGAACACCCCGAGGGCGGTGTAGATCCCGAACTCGCGCATCGGCTGGATGCCGCTCAACGCCAGTGTCGCGTAACCGATCGCCGTGGTGAGCATCGTAATGAACGTGCTGAGCCCTGTTTCATCGAAAGTGACCGCCAGCGCGCGTTCCTTACGCAGCCCTTCGCGCAGCGCTTCGATGTACCGTTCGATGATGTGTACCGCATCGCTCATGCCCACCACGAAGAGGATCGTGGGGAGCAACATCGTGAGGATGCTCAACGGTTTCCCAAGCGCCGTCATCAAGGCCACCTGCCACAACACGGTAAGGCCCACGACCGCGATCGGGGCACCCACGCCCCAGCCGGTGCGGAATGCGATGATCAAGAAGAGCACGAGCATGGTCAGAGATGCCAGGAAAAAGGTGACGAGCTCGTGCGTCATCCGCTCGATGTAGTAGTGCTGCCCGTGGATCCGGCCGGCGATACGCACGTTCTCCAGTCCGCTCGCAGCGATCGTCCGTTCGATCCGCGCGAGCAAGCTGTCGCTGCGCACCTTGCTAAGGTTCTGTTCGGTGTTCATCACCAACAGCACCGCGTCACCGCTCGGGTTGATGAAATTGCGGGCGAGGGGATCGGCCATGATCCGTTGCTGGTCCGCGATCAGGGTGCTGTCGTCCTCCAGTCGCAACCAGGGAAAGGTGAACACACCAGCGGGCGTCACCCGGGTCTCGTTCAACCGGGTCAGTGAACTCACCTGGTGGACGTCCGTGAGCACATTGAGATCTCCGGCCAGGCCGTCCACCTGCTTCAGCCATGCACGGTCGAACACGCTGGGCTCGTGTTCCAGGCCGAAGAGCACGAACTCGTTGTCGTGGCCAAAGCGTTCACGGAAAGCCAGGTAACGGTCCAGTTCGGGATCGTCCTGCGGGAAGAACTTCTCGAAGTCGTGGTCCAGCCGCACATGGCGCAACGCTAAAAGCGCGGGCACGGTCACCAACGCCAACGCCACCAGCGTGAGCCAGGCATTGCGCCGGGTGAGGAGGGCTTCGATGCGAGCGAGCCGGCGTTGGCGCCTGTTCATGAACAACGGTTGGTGGAACCGCGCGGCAAAGGTGCGGGCCAGCGGCTTTGGTCGGGTCTACCTTTGACCGTCGATGGTGAACATGTGGAAGCGGGCGCTTGTTCCGGCGCTCGTCTTGGTTTTGGTTCCCCGGGTGTGGGCCGGTAAACTGGAGAAGGGCTTCGAGGCGCTTTCCGTCCATGACTACTTCCTGGCGAGGAAGCTCTTTCAGGCCGAAGTGGCCAAACATCCAGCGGCGGCTTGGTACGGCCTCAGCGTGATCAGTGGGCGCGCCGACAATCCGTTCTATCAGCTCGATTCGGCATATGCCTACCTGCTGCGTGCCGAGGTGGCCTTCGGGCTCGCTGATGATCGCGAGCGCATGCGCATCAAACCGTTGGGGGTGGATCAGGACGCGATCGTCGCACAACGCGAGCATATCCACTCTGTGGCGTGGGACCTGACCAAAGCGCAGAACACCATCGCGGCCTACGACCGGTTCCTGGCCCGATACGAGCGGAGCACGCAAGCGGAGGAGGCCCGGTTGGTGCGCGATCACCTCGCGTTCCAGGAAGCGCGGGAAGTGAACACCTCCACAGCGTACCAAGAGTTCCTGGACCACTTCCCGCGGTCGCGCCAGGTGTACGAGGCCCGCGGTCGGCTCCAAGAGGCGATCTTTCGCGAAGCGACCGCCGACGGCACCATCGCGTCCCATCAGCGTTTCATCGCGGACCATGGCGATAGCCCTTATGTGGAGCAGGCGGAGGATGCCATCTATGCCCTTAGCACGCCGCGTGGCACGCAGGAGGAACTAGCCGCGTTCATCCATGATTTCCCCAAAAACCACCGGGTGCCGGAAGCGTGGCGGGCGTTGTACACATCGTACACCCGCGACCTGGACGCCGATGCGATCACGCAGTTCCTCAAGGACCATCCCGACTATCCGTTCATCCAGGAACTGGTCGAAGACTATCGGGTGGCGAGCCAGGTGTTGCTGCCCTTCCGGCGCAATGGTCTTTGGGGTTTCATCGACGACCAAGGCGTGGAACGGATCAAGGCCGAGTACGAATGGGTGGAGCCCTTCGTGAACGGCCAGGCGCTGGTAGGCCGCAGTGGACGCGAGGGGACCATCGACCGCAGTGGTAAGGAAGTGATCTCCGTGGACCATGATGAGGTCTCGGAGCATTCCGAAGGCTTGGCGGTAGTGGAACGTGCGGGGAAGGTGGGCGTGGCTTCGCGCACCGGGGAACTTGTGGTTCCGATGGAGTTCGAGGAGATCGGTGAGCACGTCGGTGGTTTGGCCTACGCAGCGCGCGGCGGCAAGTACGGCTTCATCGATGCCCGCGGCAACAC
>JAGNSU010000185.1 GCA_017987895.1 Flavobacteriales bacterium
CCCTGATCGCGGCCTTCTACGCCAGGGCCCGCTACGACCCTGCCCTGGCGCACTTCTTCGCCCATGTGGACTGGGCCCACCACACCCCGCGCATCGAAGCGTTCTGGAACATGATCCTCTTCGGCGATAAGGGCTACCAAGGCGATCCCCTCACCGCGCATGTGCAGCTCCACCACCGCTTCCCCATGGAACCCGCGCACTTCGCCCGCTGGGTGGAGCTCTTCAGCATTACAATGGATGAACTCTTCGCAGGCGCCAAGGCCGAAGAGGCCAAACAACGGGCACAGACCATTGCGGGGGTCATGGAGTTCAAGGTGCGGAGAGGGAATTGAGGGGGAACGGTCGCTCCATCCACAGGGCGCGTCGGGGCGCTGCGGTGGGGCCAAGCGACCCCCACCATCGCTTCCACCCAATACCTACCGTTCCCGGACAAAGCAGAAAGTGATAGCCTTACAGATGAGGGTGGCGCCGGTGCGAGTAGGGCCCGGCCAGCCCCGTGCTGTTGACCCGGGGCCGGGATGGATATGGTGAGGGGGATGGATGTTCTACTACGGGCATAGCGAACCATGCATACCGACCGTCGCACGTTGATACTGGTGTTAGCGATCAACGCCGGCTTCTTCGTGGTGGAGATCGTTGCAGGCTTGCTGGCCAGAAGCCTGAGCCTGATGGCTGATGGGCTGGACATGCTTGCTGATGCCTTCGTCTACGGTCTCGCGTTGGCCGCTGTTGGAAAAGCAGCATCGCAGAAACGCCGGGTGGCGCACATCAGCGGCTACATCCAACTTGGGTTGGCGGCGCTGGGCTTTGCCGAGGTGCTCCGCCGCTCCGTTCGCGCCGAAGCGATGCCCGAACCATGGACCATGGCGGTGGTCTCGCTCTTCGCCCTCATCGGCAACCTCACCTGCTTGTATCTGCTTCGCAAGTCGAAGGATGGCGAGGCGCACATGCAGGCGTCGTGGATCTTCACCAGCACCGATGCCAAGGTGAACGTGGGCGTGATCAGCGCTGCTGGTCTTGTTGCCATCACGGGGACGCATTGGCCCGACCTTATTGTGGGCACCGTGGTGTTCGGCTTGGTGCTACGTGGCGCGCTGCGGATACTGCGCCTGTGAAACAACGGATCGTACGGTTCTCCTTTTCACCTTGTGCGCTCGCCGGATCCGTGGACCGGAAATAGTCACGCCTCTCGGGCTTCCCTCCTCACCATGGGCGCCCTGCCTTTGAAGGCGGACGCACCTTCAACATGCACGTGCGTGCCAGCTTCGACAACGGTGCCACCTGGAACCGTACCACCCGCTGCGCTAACGCCGAACAACGCAGCTGGTGACTTTCATCACCTTTATGTTAGCGTACACTAACTTTCTTTGTACCGTTGATCTGAACACAGCACCATGCACGGCAAGAACAACATCGCGATCGGCTTCCTCGTCATGGGGGCCTTCATGCTTTACGGCTTCCTCCTGATATACCTGCGCGACTTCGCGCCGGACAAGCAGGCGTGGGTGGACAGCTATTCCAGCGGCAAGCATTTCGAGGCGCGTCTGGCGCATGTGCATGGCAACCTGTTCGCCTTCTTGAACGTGGTTGTGGGTTACCTGCTCCTGCATTTCCGCGAGCGGTTGCGCCATGTGGCGGCCATCTCCTGGCTGGCCATCACCGGTCACCTGATGCCGATGGGCATACTGGCGGAAGTCTATCTGGGCGCTCCACCGGTCTTCGTGCTCATCGGTGCCATCGCCATGACCACATCGGTGTTCTGGCTCGGCGCTTCCTTCCTCACGCTCAAGAACGATCATGGACATTAAGCCACGCCAACTGGAGATCATGGAGGCCGCAGGCCAGCTCATGACCGAGAGCGGCTACGGCGCGCTCACCACCAAGCGGCTTGCCGAGCGCATGGGTTTCAGCGAACCGGCCTTGTACCGGCATTTCAAGAACAAGGAGGAGATCCTGCTCACCATGCTCCACTACCTCGCTGCTTCCATGGAGGAACGCCTCACCGAAGTGACAGCCCGCGTGAGCGATCCATCGGAGCGGGTAGAAGCCATGTTCGACAGCCACTTCCGGTTCTTCACGCAGTATCCCCATTTCCTCATGGCCATTTTCGCCAGCGGCGTACTGGACCAGACCCCCGCGCTGGACAAGGGCATTACCGACCTCATGGAAGTGAAGCGGCGCCATCTGCTGGGCACCATAAAGGAAGGCCAGGCGAAAGGCGTGTTCACCGATGCCTTCCCCGCCGAATTGCTCACTATGATCGCGATGGGCACGTTCCGGCTGCACATGCTCCGCTGGCGCATGAGCGGCCGCTCGTTCGACTTGACGAAGAAGGGCCGCGCGTTGGTGAAGGTGGTGGTGGGGCTTATCCGTACCAAATAGCCATGCGATGATAAAGGCTCCGATCCTCCGCTACGTGCTCGCCTCCGTGCTGCTGCTCTTCGGCGCGCTCACACTGTTCCTCAGCACATCCGTCATCTTCGACCTGTTCGGCGTTCGGGCGCGTGAAGGGAACTACGTACTCGTGGTAGTTTGGGCCAACTTCATTGCCAGTATCCTTTACGTGCTGGCCGCCGTGGGCGTTCTCGCGCAAAGGCGCTGGCCTGCCAAGGTGCTGCTCGCGGCCGTGGTGGTGCTCGTCGGTGCCGCCGTCGTTTTCGCCTGGCATGTATACAGCGGTGGGCCATACGAACAGAAGACCATCGGCGCTCTGGCTTTCCGTACGCTCCTCACCGGGGCCTTCTACTTCGCTGCCGCTCGCCTGGGTAACACCGCGCACTCACCGAACCAACATCACACACCATGAAGAACACCGGTCTACTTGCAACAGCCCTCGTCGGGTGTACGCTCCTTGTTCTGGGCTGCGGCACGGACACGCCCGCGCATAGCGACCATCCGGATCAAGGAACCGCCGCCGCGCAGACCACCGACGCTCCGGAAAGCGATGTTCCCGCCGTGCGCCTGGACAGCTTGGGCAACCGCTGGATAGCCAACCCGGAGACCACTACAGGCATCGCCAACATGTCGGCGATCCTTCAGGCGTTCGATCCCGCGAGCGGCAATGCGGATACGCTGAAGGCCGCGCTGGAAGAAGAGTTCGGCTTGATCTTCGAACGGTGTACCATGGAGGGTGAGGCGCACGAACAGTTGCACAACTACCTCATCCCGATCCACCACATGTTCCGTGGCCCCGATGGTCTTACGGCCCACCTAAGAGAGGAACTAGCCGCACATCTCGCATCGTACGAGACCTACTTCCAGTAACGCGTGCTCACCATGAACAGTAGCACCCAAGACCCAGCGGCCCGCCTCGCGGATGCCACGGACTACGATGCGGCCAAATTCCAAAGCACCATGGTGCTTAATAACGGAAGCGCCAAGGCCATCGTGTTCGCCTTGATGGCCGGCCAGGATGTGCCCCCGCATTCCTCCCCTGCGGAAGCGCTCTTCACGGTGTTGGAAGGGGAAGCCACCGTGACGATCAAGGACGTGCTACACCGCGTGGCCGCCGGTGGATACATCCTGCTGCCCATGGGCATTGACCACCACATAAAGGCGGTGAGCGATATGAAGTTCATGCTGTTGAAGTAGGTCCGCCATTGTCCAGCACCCCTGCGCTGCGGGGCCCAGGACGACCGTATCGCTGGGTGTTGTGCGTATCACAAAACCCGCGCGAACGTCGTTCGCTCGTGCGCTTCAACTCGGCTGGGATGACGACCACGACACTGACCGCGAGCGTTCCCCCGCATCGAATAGCTGAGTTGGGGCTAGGCGGACCCGCCCGACGGTTGCACCACTTATACCGATCCGCAATACAAGATCATCCAGTCCGCTTGCTCATTTTCCGTATGACTTCTCCGAGGTCGTCGTCCCGTAGACACCGCTACGCAACGACGCCCTCGGATCGTCCTGCGAAAAAATAGCAGCGCATCTTTGGACGCCTTTGTATTGCGAAACGGTATTACAGCACGGCCATGCACATGTTGCGCGAGCTCGAGGAGGACCTGCACAAGCACGTCCATCTGGAGAACAACATCCTGTTCCCGCGTGCCGTGGCACTGGAAAATGCGCTGTAGCGCATGCGGCACTGATCGTTGTCAGCATCGAGACCCACGGTCAACGGTAGTTTGCGGCCTTACCGAAGACCCCTCATGAAACCGATCACACTGTGCGCCGCTTCGTTCTTTGCGTTCACCTGCTCCGCACAGTTCAGCAACCCACTGGCCATACCACCGGCACTGGACGCGGACACCTTCGACCTGGTGGTGGACGAGCATGTGCACGAGTTCTATCCCGGGCTGCTCACTCCGACCTATGGTGCCAGTGCCGAATACCTCGGTCCCACCCTCCTGTTCCATAAGGACGACACCGCACGCATCCGGGTCCACAATGATCTGGCGCAGATCACCAACATGCACTGGCACGGGCTCCACGTACCCGCCGAGTTCGATGGAGGCCCCCCGCGAGAGATCGCGCCCGGCGATGTATGGGACGTGAAGTATCAGGTGAAGAACCCGGCCGGCACCTACTGGTACCATCCGCATCCGCACGAGCTCACTGCGGAGCAGGCCAACATGGGCATCGCAGGGTTCATCATCGTGCAGGATGATGAGGAAGCGGCTCTCGATCTGCCGCGCACCTACGGCGTGGACGATTTTCCCATCGTGGTGCAGGACCGCCGCTTCCTCGCGAACGGGTCCTTCGTCTTCGGCCCCTTCGGCGATTCGGTGCTTGTGAACGGGACTCCGCGACCCTACCTGGAATGCCCGGCGCAAGTGGTGCGCTTGCGCCTGCTGAACGGATCCAACGCACGGATCTATCCACTGGGGTTCGAGGATGGTCGTTCGTTCTCGGTGATCGCCAGCGACGGTGGTCTGTTGAACGCTCCCGTCACGATGGACCGGATCCCGCTGAGCAACGGCGAACGTGCGGAGATCCTCCTGGACCTTACCGGTATGGAAGGCGACAGCCTGTTGCTGATGTCCTACGGCAGCGAGCTCCCTGCCACGGTGCCCGGCAGTTCATACATCCTTTGGGAAAGCAGTGCGTTGAGCGGCATCGATTTCCCGGTGCTGCGCATCCGGGTCACCGCACCCACCGCGAGCCCGGTCACCGCTGTTCCCGCGACACTTGGCACCGCCCAACCATACGAGGAGGCGTTCGCCACCCGCACCCGGACCAAGGTCCTTTCGGGGATGGGCATGGTGGGCATGGGCATGTTCTACATCAACGGGCAGATGTTCGACCTGAACGTGATCAATGACACGATCGCGCTCGGAGCCATGGAGGTGTGGACCATCGAGAACATCTCGAACATGGCCCACCCCTTCCACATCCATGGTGGATCGTTCTTCGTGTTGGACCGGGACGGGGCCGCGCCACCCGCCTGGGAACGGGGTGCCAAGGATGTGGTGCTCGTGGACGCCGGAGAAAGCGTGCGCGTGATCATGCGCTTCGACGACTTCACTACTGACGGTTGGCCGTTCATGTACCACTG
>JAGNSU010000055.1 GCA_017987895.1 Flavobacteriales bacterium
GCGCGGCCGGTGGAGAAGTGGTATCTGGCTTGGCCGCGGTGGTTGATGTGAATCAGCCGACCGGTTCTCCGCAGGAAAAAGTCCCGGCCGGGTCCGATCCCTACCTCACTGGTCGGCAGTGTGCTCTTGGAGGACGGACCGCACCTGAAAAGAAACGATCGTCATAGTATTCGCATTGGGGATGAAGCTGCTTAGGTGTCCCAATTCAAGATGCCATGGCACAGATCCACTCCCTTTCCTTCAGGTCACTTGTTCTACTGGGCGGTCTGGCGCTGACGCCTGCGTTCGGCCAGCCGGGTTCGAATGATCCGACCTTCAATCCGGGCGACTCGGGCTTCGGGAACGGGGATGGTTTCCAACAAAACGAGGTGATCGCCCAGGTGATCCAACCCGATGGTAAGATCATAGTTGGTGGAGATTTTCAGTCTTACAACGGCGCAGGGCCTGGCTATCTGGTACGGTTGTATGCGGATGGCACACGGGATCAGACATTCGATACAGGCACGGGCCCGGATGCCTTCGTCAGCAGCGTAGTGCTTCAACCCGATGGTAAGATCATCGTGGCGGGGGCGTTCTACAACTACAATGGTACGAGCGTACCCCGCATCATCAGATTGAACACCGACGGAAGTCCGGATCAGCAATTCGCGATCTCCCTGCCCACCAACTACTATGCGGCGGCGGTGCTGTTGCAACCGGATGGTAAAGTGATCGCTGGCGGCGGGTACACCGATCTGAACGAGGTTAGCATGCCTTGGATCGCCCGGTTCGAAACCAACGGCGATACGGACCCGACGTTCAACGCTAGTTCATCCACGCCCGACGGTAGCGTGAGTGCCTTGTCCCTCCGAGCCGACGGAGATGTGCTCGTCGGTGGTGGATTCAGTGAGTTCAATGGCACCCCTCGCAACGGCATCGTGCGGCTCAACGGCGATGGCACCACCGACATGTCCTTCGATCCGGGAAGCGGTGTGAACGAGGGAATCATCACGATCTTGGAGCAGCCGGATGGAAAGGTGCTTATCGGAGGTCGGTTCACCCACGTGAACGGCACGCCAATGAACCGATTGGCGCGCCTCTTGAGCGATGGCGGAGTTGACCCCGGCTTTGTGATCGGTGCGGGCATTTCCGACCCACAGCAGCCGGACAGCTCCAGTGCCGTTTGGGAGTTCGCCCTACGGACCGATGGCCGGATCCTGGTGGCCGGTGAGTTCACTGACTTCAACGGAATTCCGCGCGGTGGATTGACCCAATTGCTCTCCAATGGCGGTCTGGATCCGTCTTTCAACGTGGGGATCGGCTTCCAAGGACAGCCGTACGCGTACACGCTGTCGGTCCTCGGGAACGACCAGGTGATCGTAGGCGGCTACTTCACTTCCTACCAATCTCTGGGTATAAGCCCAAGGATGGTCCGCTTGAACGCCGATGCGAGTTTGGATGCCACTTTCAACGCGGGCACAGGAGCGAACGCGGGGGTGACCGGACTTGCTCTACAGCCAGACGGCAAGGTGCTCCTGGGTGGTGACTTCACCCGGATGAACGGAATTGGTCGCGGTCGCATCGCGCGCTTGAACGCGGACGGGACCTTGGACACCGGGTTCGACCCAGGCACTGGATTCCATGTGGTAATGGGTGGCTCCGTTTCCATCGCCGTACAGAGCGATGGAAAGGTGCTGGTGACGGGTGGATTTGATGCGTATAATGGCACGCCCATCGATAAGATCGTCCGGCTGAACACGGATGGTTCGATCGATCCCAGTTTCACGGGTACGCCCGGTGGTGGATTCGATGCTGAGGAAGGCGGTCCCTTGCTTCTTCAACCGGATGGGAAGATCATCATGGGCCGCAAGCGACTGAACAGCGATGGCAGCCTGGACGCCTCGTTCGCCCCACCGATCAGCGGGTGGGTGATAGCCAATGCACTTCAGCCGGATGGTAAGATCATCGTTGCCGGCGGCCCTGAGGGCGGATCGGCGATCTTCACGCGGCTTCTTCCGGACGGTTCGGTCGATCCCTCCTTCGATACCGGTTCGGGGTTCAACAACTTCAACTGGGTGCGTGCCCTCGTGTTGCAGCCGGACGGCCGCATGGTGCTGGCAGGTGAGTTCTCCAGTTTTGATGGCGTGAGCCGACACAACATTGTTCGCGTAGAGCCCGACGGCAGCTTGGACGCCTCGTTCGATCCAGGCGATGGCTTCGACTTGGAGGTTCGCTCGCTGGTCCTCCAACCCGATGGCCGCATCATCGTGGCCGGCAACTTCAACACGTATAACGGGAGCAACTGCAAGAACATCGTTCGCCTGTACCCTGATGGCAGCATCGATCCATCCTTCGACACGGGCACAGGGTTCGAACAGATCGTCCATGCGCTGGCATTGCAGGCGGATGGGAACGTGGTGGTGGGGGGCGAATTCATCTCGTACAACGGCACCGGCCGCAACCGCATCGCCCGGCTACTGGGCGGTGGTGTGGATTGCCTCGGCGTTCCGAACGGACCCGCCTTGCCAGGCACCGCTTGCGACGACGGTCTCGCGACCACGGGAAATGATGTCTACGGCTCCGATTGCGTGTGCAGCGGCCTGCTCCTTGACTGTGCCGGTGTACCCGGTGGCAGTGCGGGTCCCGGCACCCCCTGCGATGACGGCGACCCCGGAACCGGTAACGACGAGTACGATGCCAATTGCCTCTGTGCAGGCCTGTTGATCGATTGCGAAGGCGTGGCTGGCGGACCCGCTTTGCCAGGAACTGCCTGCGATGACGGGAACCCCAACACGACCGATGACCTCTATGATGCCACCTGTGTTTGCCTCGGTACGCCACCCATCGGCGACTGTGAGGGTGTGCCGGGAGGTACCGCGTTGCCTGGTACCCCATGCAACGATTGCGACCCCACCACCTTCAACGACATCTATGATCCCAACTGCGTCTGTAGCGGTGTGACGATCGGCGGAACGGCCTTCCAGACAGCGGGCCTTGATCCTTCGTTCGATCCTGGAACAGGCTTCAATGATGTGGCCGGCCACATGGCCCTTCAACCGGACGGCAAAGTGATCGTGAGCGGGCGCTTCACCGCGTTCAACGGCACAACGAAGAACCACATCGCGCGCTTGATCAGCAGTGGCTCCCTCGATGCCACCTATGCTATCGGTACCGGTTTCACCGGGTTCACCTCCAGCAGCCTCGCCTTGCAACCGGACGGCAAAGTGATCGTGAGCGGTGAATACACCGCGTACAATGGCACCGCACGGGCCCGCATCGCGCGGCTCCAAGCCAATGGAAGCCTCGATCCATCGTTCAACCCAGGGACCGGATTCGGTCCGGGTCCCACCGGGGCGCTCGCCCTACAGGCGGACGGAAAGGTGCTGGTGGGCGGCGTTTTCGATGCTTTCAATGGAAGCGCTCGCTATGACCTGGTACGGCTGAACAGCAGCGCCACCTTGGACCCCTCGTTCGATATCGGCTTGGGCTTCGACTTCCCTTCCGACCTCAACGGTGCGCCCACGGACCTTGTCATCCAACCGGATGGGCGGGTGATCGTGGTGGGCGCGTTCCTATGGTACGATGGTCTCTCCCCGTTCGTCGGCACCATCTGCCGGGGCATTCTCCGGCTCGACCAGTTCGGCGGCTTGGACTTCAGCTTTGAGCACGGCGGTGACTATAACGACCCGACGGACGGGTTCACCGGTACGCCCTATACCGTGGCGCTACAGACCGATGGCCGCATTCTGGTCGGCGGTGATTTCACGTCGTACGAAGGCGTGGCACGCAACCGGATCGTCCGCTTGAACGCGGACGGGACCGTGGATCCCACCTTCGATCCAGGCACCGGGTTCAATGACCCAGTGCATGCCTTGGTGATACAACCGGACGGCAAGATCCTAGTAGGGGGAGACTTCACTTCCTTCAACGGGGCGACCCGCGAGCGCATCGCACGGCTGAACGCCGATGGCAGCTTGGATGCCACCTTCCAACCTTGCGAAGGGTTCAATGACCGCGTGACCGATCTTGTGTTGCAACCCGATGGCAGACTGCTCGCCTGTGGCCTCTTCACCTCCTATGCCGGGGTGGCACGCAACCGCATCGCGCGTCTATTCACCGTGGATGCCACCTGCATCGCTTCGCAACTCACCACCACCGCCGATCCGGTGATCAGCTGCGGCGCGGTGAACCTGAAGCTCAACGGCACAAGCACCATCGCGGCCACCGAAGTGCCCGGCGCGAACAAGTACCAGTTCCGCTTGACCAATACCGCGGGGCAACCGGCCTATGCGCGCACCATCGCCTTCCCAACACGCAGCTTCACCCTCACCAAGTGGCTCACCAATCCGCTGAAGGCGGGCCGCACTTATAATGTGCAGGTGCGTTCCAGTTTCGACAACGGCGCTACTTGGTGCGACTACGGTCCCTCCTGCACCGTGAAGATCAGCTGGGCACCGCTGGCGCCCTTCGCCGAGCCGCGTGGCTTCGAGGCCGCATTCACCGAGGAGCCCACAGAGCTACTGCTCTACCCCAACCCCACGAACGGCGACCAGGTGCGCATACAGCTCAGCGGCATCGATCCGGAGCTCACCATCGCAACGTTGGACATAACCGACCTCTTCGGCAAGCGCGTGATGAGCACCACTTTGCCACTGAATGAGGGTGCGTTGAACACCTCGCTCGCATTGCCAGGTTCCATGGCCGATGGCCTCTATGTGGTCACCCTCCTCATCGGAGAGCAGTTCTTCACTGAGCGGTTGATGATCGTACGGTAACGGAACACATCACGCAGCTCTCATCTCGCCATATCATGCGGACCCAGTTCCATCCAATTGCCGCGGTTCTTCTTCTGGCGGGCCTGCGAGCGGCACCGGTCCTGGCGCAGCCGGGTGCAAGCGACCCTACTTTCGACCAGCTTGATGTTGGCTTCGCACAAGGCAACGGTTTCCGGGGCAATGTCCGGGCGTTGATCCTACAACCGGACAACAAGGTGCTCGTGGCCGGTTCCATGAGCTACTTCCAGAGCACGGCATGCAACCGGATCACGCGGCTCAACGCGGACGGCACGTTGGATGCCGCGTTCAGTGGCAACAACCCACCGGGATACAATGGTGCGGTGAACTGCATGGTGCTGCTACCCGACAGTTCATTGATCATCGGTGGTTCCTTCATCGGCCTTCCGGGTTCCAGTACGCGCTGTGTGGCGCATCTGAACCAGGATGGCAGCCTGAACACCGACTTCACAACGATGAACATTATCAGCGGAACGAGCGCACGCGCCCTTGCGATCCAACCAGACGGCAAGGTGATCGTGGCGGGCCAACTCAGCACCTTTCTGGCGCCCAACGTGAATATCTACCGTTTGCATCCGAACGGCAGTGTGGACACCACGTTCAATGCGGGCACCGGGACCGGCGCAGGTCAACCCATCGAAGCGATCGCCCTCCAACCCGATGGACGCATCATCATTGGCGGGATCTTCAACACCTTCAATGGAGTTCCATGCGGTCACATC
Source organism: Flavobacteriales bacterium (assembly GCA_017987895.1). GTDB lineage: Bacteria > Bacteroidota > Bacteroidia > Flavobacteriales_F > PHOS-HE28 > PHOS-HE28. The sequence goes on from JAGNSU010000055.1 coordinate 5,495, forward strand.
GCCCGGTTGAACGCGGACGGCAGCTTGGACACCTCCTTCATCACGGGATCTGGTTTCAACGATGCGGTCGAAGTGCTGGCGCTTCGGCCCGATGGACGTCTGTTGGCGGGCGGGTGGTTCTCCAGCTTCGCGGGTGCGCCCGTGAACAACATCATCCAGTTGAACGCGGACGCAAGCGTGGATGCCACGTTCCATGTTGGGAACGGGACCGACGGAAGCGTCCATTCGTTCCAGGTGCGCGACGACGGTAGTGTGATCGTGGGCGGGGCGTTCAACGCGTATGACGGGATCGCACGACATGGGCTGGTCCTGTTGAACGCAGATGGTTCGGTCGATGCCAACTTCGATCCGGGCATTGGCGTCGGTGCGAGCGGATCGGTGGGGGCCATCGTGGAGCGTGCGGATGGGAAGCTGCTCATCGGTGGGGAGTTCACGTCCTTCGATCGTGTTTCCCGAGGCCGTATAGCGCAATTGGATGCTGACGGGACACTTGACCATGACGTCTTCCGTGGGACCGGGTTCGACCAGCAACCGTTCGCTCTTGCTGTTCGACCCGATGGTCGGATCATCTTGGGCGGGGACTTCATCTCCTTCAGTGACACGGCCCGCGCAGGCATTGCCAGCCTCTATGCGGATGGTTCACTGGATACTTCGTTCGATCCAGGAACCGGGTTCCTTGGCCGCGTGACCTGCCTGGCCGTGCAACCCGATGGCAGGGTGATCGTTGGTGGCAACCTCTATGAATACAACGGTGCGACCATCCAACGGATCATCCGGCTGAACACGGATGGCAGTGGGGATGGATCCTTCGATGTCGGTTCTGGTTTCGACAACACCATTTCGGCACTTGCGCTCCAACCCGATGGGAAGGTGATCGTGGCCTGTCCCAATAGTTACTTCAATGGACAGCCGACCGATGGCATAGTTCGGTTGAACACGGATGGCTCGCGGGATGCCACTTTCAATGGTATTGCTCCTTCCGCCCTGTCGCTCGCAGTACAACCCGATGGCCGCATCCTCGTGGGTGGAAGTGGGCTCCGCCGGTTGATGCCGGATGGTAGCGACGATCCCTCCTTCAATGCGGGCAATATCGACAACCAGGTATACGCCATCGCACTTCAATCGGATGGCAAGGTGATCGCGGGCGGGAACTTCTCGCAGATCGCCGGTATCCCCAGAAGAGGTATCGCCCGGGTACTACCCACAGGCGCGGTCGATCCCACCTACGCGCCCACCGGTCCCGACCAGGTGGTCATATATGCGCTCGCCCTCCAACAGAACGGTTATGTGATCGGCGGTGGGGCGTTCGGTCACATCAACGGCATTTCCCGCAACGACATCGCGCGTTGGACCCCGAGCGGCGATCTGGACATGGATCTCGATCCAGGGTCCGGCTTCCACAATTTTGACCAGTCGGGTATTATATCGCGGGTCAACGCGCTGGCATTCCAGCCCGATGGCTCCGTGATCGCGGCCGGAGATTTCATCAGTTACAATAACATTGGGCGCAACCGCATCGTGCGATTACTCACCGGCTGTGCTGTGGGAACTGCCTGCGATGACGGCATGGCCAGCACCATCAATGATACCTATGACGCCAACTGCTTCTGCACAGGCACATCGCTCTGCCTCCCCACCCAACTCACCACCACCGCCGATCCGGTGATCAGTTGCGGCGCGGTGAACCTGAAGCTCAACGGCACCAGCACCATCGCGGCCACCGAAGTACCCGGCGCGAACAAATACCAGTTCCGCTTCACCAACACTGCGGGCCAACCGGCCTACGCACGCACCATCGCCTTCCCCACCCGCAGCTTCACGCTCACCCCATGGTACACCAAGCCGCTGAAAGCAGGCCGCACTTACAACGTGCAGGTGCATGCCAGCTTCGACAACGGTGCGACATGGTGCGACTACGGTCCCTCCTGTACCGTGAAGATCAGCTGGACACCGCTGGCGCCCTTCGCCGAGCCGCGTGGCTACGAAGCCGCGTACACCGGGGAGCCCATGGAGTTGCTGCTCTACCCCAACCCGACGAACGGCGAGCAGGTGCGCATCCAGCTCAGCGGCATCGATCCGGAGCTCACCAACGCTACGTTGGATATCACCGACCTATTCAGCAAGCGCGTGATGAGCACCACTTTACCACTGAATGACGGTGCGTTGAACACCTCGCTCGCGTTGCCAGGTGCTTTGGCCAATGGCCTCTACATCGTATCCATCGTTACCGGAGAGCAGCTCTTCACTGAGCGGTTGATGATCGCACGGTAGGGCAAGTTCCGGTGCCGCAACCGAGGCTTCGTGCATGCCCCTGCGTACTACTCATCTGTAGGGTGGCGTAGCGACCCTGTACGGAGAGCCCGATCAGGAGCAGAACCAAGAAGGGCGAACCCGCCTTTCCCTATCGTGGAAGCGAGCGACAACTTGGGCATACAGGCCTTGGCGCGGCCGGTGGAGAAGTGGTATCTGGCTTGGCCGCGGTGGCTGGATGGTGAGAGCATCGCCCGGTGAGGCAGCCATGTGAACGTTGCGGGCGTCTACTTCGCAGAAAGTCCTGCCGCATGCACCACACGCTACCCTCGCTCCATCGTTGCCTGCTGATGGCCATGCTTCTTTGGAACGCAGCTCTTCTCGGCCAAGGATATGCGCCGTTCAATCCCTCCCAACGCAAGCTCTTCGCATCCCCGGACCATCGGGGCTTCAGCCTGGCCTTTGATTCGACCACGACCGACGGGAACGGAACTCACTACTTCAACTTCTGCACGGTATGGGACACGCTCACTCCGAGCAATTGTCCTTGGTGGGGCGGGGCCGGATGTCACACCCAAGACCGGCCTACTTGGTTGGGGCGCCGCATCGACAGGGATGCGACCGGCATGCACACGTTCTTCAACCTCTGGGACGAAGCGATCACCATTCCCTTCCACACCGATGATCAGGACACGCTGCTCATGTATGCCGATCCAGGACAGCAGTTCCTGTTGAGTTATGCCGGCGCAGCGTCCATGAGCGTTCTCGGACAGATCGACAGCGTGCGTCAATGGACGATCCAGCACCGCGACCTCGCGAACAACCCGATCAACTCCGCTTTGAACGGCGCCAGCATCGAGGTCGGCAAGGAGCTGGGCCTTATCCGTTCGTTCCGCATCGACTCATTTCCGTTGATATTGGAGCCGATGGAACTCATGGGTTCCGAGTACCACGCGATCGGGCTCTATCGGATCACCACGGCCATGTTGGAGGATCATCAACCAGGTGACGAGATCCAGACCCATTCATGGTCACAACAATCAGGAGGCCCCCCCTGGAACAATTATTCCCGCTACCACAAGCGCATCTTCCTGTCGCGAACGGACACGCCTGATTCAGTGATCTATTCCGTGCATACAGAATCGTTCGATGAAGAAGTGATGGTCATGGTGTTCGACACAATCATTGAAAAATACTCCCGCGCTCAAGTGATCGCCACGCTGCCTTTCGAGCGGTACGATGGCACCCAACCCGTTTTCGAGGAACGTTCCTACTGCGGCATGGATCTGTGGAAGTATCAGACTTTCTACAACACAGGCCTGGCCTATTGCCCCGAAGAGAATTGCTGGGGACCCTATGACACCAATGGCCCCCTCCCTTCGGAGGTTCCACACAAGTCATAGGGCTTGGGCTGTACGACACCCATACCTATACCTGGTCGCCGGACGGGTTGAACGCGGGCACCGCAGTCGTCTACTTCAAAAAGGATGGTATCACTTGCATGAACCAGGTGGCGCTCGGAACGTCAGCCGCCATCCCGGCGCTCCCGACCGTGGAACTCTGCCCCAATCCGACCAACGGTCAGGTGATCTTCCGCGCCGCCACCACTGTGACCCACTTGACACTCTTCGACGGACTTGGTCGTGTCCTATTCAGCGCGTATCCAAATTCCTCAACGGGTGAGATCGACCTGAGCGAGAGTGAGGCGGGTGTGTACTTCGTACGGATGCGCTTCGCGAACGGGAGCACGTGGACGGAACGGGTGATCCGTGAATGATCCGCTCATAGGCACGGCGCTGTTCCTTTGCCCCATGCCCAAGCTCATCCTCATCACCAAGTGCCACCAGCGGCTTCGGCACAGGCGCCCGTAGCAGAGCCACGCACACTCGCCACATTCAACTCACCCCCTAACCCCTCCACGGTCACGGTCATAAGCACAAGGTCCCGATGTGGAGACGCTGCGGGGGATGAGAACAGTCGGCGAAGAGCACGGCGGCGACAGGGAGCAACGCATCCCTTACTCCATCGTCTTGCGGTCATGGTAGTACAAGTACGTATTGGCTTATTGTTCCTCGCATTGTTCACATTCCTTCCAACGGCCTACCTCCACGGCCAATGGACCTGGATCGGGGGATCGTCCGGCCCCGGCGGCGCGGCGGTATACGGCCCTTCCGGTTTGTTCGACCCTTCCTTCACCCCAGGTGCGCTCTACGCACCCGGCCAATGCGTGGACAGCTTGGGCAGGCTCTGGGTGTTCAGCGGCAAACTCGCTCAAGGCAGCAATGACCTCTGGTGTTTCGATCCGGCCGTCGCGGAATGGGCCTGGATCAGTGGCGGGCAGGGTACGAACAACGCAGGGAGCTACGGCATAAAAGGCTTACCGGCACCGACCAATTTGCCCAAGTCACGCGGATATGCGCCGGCCATGTGGTGTGATGCGCAAGGGGACATCTGGATCTTCGGTGGTGGTGGGGCCAGTTCGGAGCTGAACGACCTATGGCGCTTCCGGCCCGGCGATGGGCTGTGGACCTGGATGCACGGCGACAGCATCGCTGGTGCTGTCGGTGTTTACGGTACAATGGGCATCGCCGATCCGGCCAACACGCCCGGCCGCCGCTATGAGAACACCGCCACCTGGCGGGCGAACGACGGCACGCTCTGGCTCTTCGGCGGCGAGACCATGCCCTTCTTCCAAGCCTACAATGATGTGTGGCGCTTCGATCCGGCCACGGGCATGTGGACATGGATGCATGGTACAGCCGGCACCGGTGGATCCACCGACTATGGAATATTGAACGTGTCCGCTCCCACCAACTCACCCGGCCGGCGTGGAGTGTGGACCCGTTGGACCGATGATGACGGCCGTTTCTGGCTCTTCGGCGGCATGGTGCATGGGGCCAATCTCCCACGCAACGACCTTTGGATGTTCGACCCCGTTAGTGCGCAGTGGACCTGGAAGGGCGGCACCATGCTGGACGCTGACCTGGGGCAGTACGGTACCCCGTGCGTGCCATCGTCGGGCAATATCCCCGCAGCCCTGTTCGAGGCGGCGGGTGTCTGGCGGGATGACCAGGGGCGCTTCTACTTCCAGGGCGGGGGATACCGTAATGGGTTGAACGGCCAGTTCCTCCGGGAGGACATCTGGCGTTACGACCCCCTTCTGGCCGAGTGGACCTGGCTGTGGGGCAGTGGCTTGGTGAACCCCGTTGCGGTGCATGGTACGCTCGGGGTGACTTCCGCACTGAACACTCCCGGCGGCCGCATGGGCGCCCTCGCCGTTCCATCCGGGGACAGCCTGGTCTATCTGTACGGCGGCTATGACATCGCAGGGCAGGCACGAAGTGACCTCTGGGTGCTGCGCACCGACCAATTGTGCATCCACACAGGCAGCACCGCCGAGGAAAGACCCATTATGAACGCCTGGTATGATGCCGTGCTCGGGGTGCTCTATTGCTCCGGTGCGGAAGGCGTGGAGCATATCGCCGTGCACGATGCCCTCGGACGGATCCTTCTCAGCCGGTCCGTGCCATCCGGTAGGGGCACCACCCATACCATCCCGCTGTCGCAGCTACCGTCCGGCTTCTGGCTCATCACCGCCAGTGGCCCACATGGGACGTTCAGCACGCGCATCGCCCCCGTGATACGTTAGGGCGCAGCACCATCACCGCGCTTCCGGGCTCACCCGAACGGGTCGGTTCTTCACGTAGCGAGCGACCGAGCCGTGGTCAGCGGTCCAAAGACCATACACCCTGATGGAGTGACGCGGTGAGTATGATCATAGCCACGTAGCGGCCTTGCAGAAGCAGTTCACCATGTCTATATATCATCGCTTGATGAACCGTCCCCATGCATCTTCTTCAGCATGCAGCACGTAACCGTAAGCTCCAGCGGGCAACCCGGTCAAGCTCACACCTCCATCATGGCCCACCGGCCACGAGCCCACGGACCGGCCCACGGCATCGAACAATTCCAACTCGGCCGGAAGGATCAACGGTCCTGAAACATGGACCTTTTCTTCGGCAGGATTCGGAAAGAGACCGCCGCGCATATGGGGCTTTTCTCCCATCGCAGTAGTTATACATCCCATCGGCCCTAGGTAAACTTCGTCAATGAAATAGTAAGCCGACAGATAGGCTCCCGGAGCATCCACCAAGACCACGTTGGTGGTGGCATCGTCCCTGAAGTTGCCGATTACCAAGTGGTTCTCGCCACCGTGGGCCATATAGAGGCCGGATACTTGGGTCCAGTTGAGGTCATCCTGCAGCAACCCGGTCGTGTTCAATAATTGCGGGACGAGTGGCAATGGACCGGATCCCACCACATCGTTGATGGCGGTGTCGGCGAAGTGGATCCCCAAATGATCAATGGCCGCGTTGCATTGTTCACCTCGGCTCACATACATGTGGAAAATGTAACACTCACCGGCATTGAGGGGCGATAGGAGTTCCACCGACGCATACTCCCGAAAGTCAGGTACTGGCTCAAAATAGGCGGACAGGCCCAAGTAACCGTTCCCGGTCAACGGTACCTGATCGCCGAAGTTGCTGATCGGTACGGTGATGCCCGGATACGTCGCACAGGTGTTGAAATAATCCGGCGAGGCCATCCCCGGCAGCACAGCAGCGGGATTGTTCCAGGAAGAGGCGTACTCTAATTGGCCCACGTTCGTCGGGCAGGCCACGAATTGCTCCAAGTGACCATTCGGCACCAGGTTTTGTGCCTCCGCAAAAACCACCGCACCCAAGGTCGAACAGGCGAGCACAAGCGGATACGCGTACCTCTGTAAATGCATGGACCCTAACGTTCCAAGTTGAGTGGTCAAGATAGGGAGCCTCGTTCATCGGTCCTTCATCCACGAACATGCACCCTCTCCGTTCCTTTGCGCCATGTCCAAGCTCATCCTCATCACCGGCGCCACCAGCGGTTTCGGCGAAGCCACGGCCCGGCGCTTCGCGGCCGAAGGCCACCGTGTGATCATTACCGGCCGCCGCAAGGAACGCCTCGAAGCCCTGCGCAGTGAGATCGAAGGAATGCATGGCAAGGTCGAAGGCCCCGCGATCGTTCATCCCCTGCATTTCGATGTACGCGACAATGCCGCGGTGCAAGTCGCGATCGCATCGCTGCCTGCGGAATGGAGCACGATCGATGTGCTGGTGAACAATGCGGGCCTCGCCGCCGGGCTGGACCCGATCCAGGAAGGCCATCTCGAGGATTGGGAGCGCATGCTGGATACCAACGTGAAAGGCTTGCTGCACGTGAGCAAGGCCGTTATCCCCGGCATGATCGCGCGCAGAACGGGGCACATCATCAACATCGGCAGCACAGCGGGCAAGGAGGTCTACCCCAAGGGCAACGTTTACTGCGCCAGCAAGTACGCCGTGGATGCGTTGACCAAAGGAATGCGGATAGACTTGTTGCCGCACGGCATCAAGGTGACACAGATCGCGCCCGGCATGGCGGAGACCGAATTCAGCACCGTGCGCTTCGGGGGCGATGAGGCGCGTGCGGCACAGGTTTACCAAGGTCTGGACCCGCTGCGACCGGAGGACATCGCCGAACTGGTGTACTATGTAACGACCCTTCCCGCCCATGTTTGCGTGAACGACCTGGTGGTGACCCCCACGGCGCAGGCGAACAGCACCACGGTAGTGCGTTCATAAGCACCTTTGCACCCAAGGGGTCTTTCGTCTTCGCACTTCAACCTTCTGCCTTCAACCTTCTATTTCTCCAGCCCATGAGCAAAACCCTCAAACGCGTTCTGATCGGTGCGCTCGTGCTGATCGTGGTACTATTCGTCGGCTTCAAGGTGATGCAGATGAACACCAAGAAGCACAGTCCTGAGGACACGGTGACTTTCGCAATGGACCAAACCCAGGTGACCGTGAAATACTGCCGGCCGTACAAAAAAGCCCGGGTGATCTTCGGCGACCTGGTGCCCTACGGCGAGGTATGGCGCACCGGTGCGAACGAGCCCACCACCTTCACTACCAATACGACCCTGAAGATCCAAGGCCAGCCTCTGGAGCCCGGCACTTACACGCTGTGGACCATCCCCGGCCCAGAGGAGTGGACGGTGATCTGGAACAGCAAGATGTACCCCTGGGGCATCACCATGGACCAGAAGGCCAGCCGCGAAGAGGAATTTGACGTGGTGAAGGCCGTGGTACCGGCGCAGCGGAACGAGCAGGTCGAACAGTTCACCATCCGGTTCGAAGAGCAGGGCCCCACCATGGTCCTGGAATGGGATGCGACCCGCGTGGCGGTGGAGATCCCCTATTGACCCCTTGCGCAAGACAGCCCGTCTACCTTAGCGCTCCTCCCAAAGCATGCAGTTCTCCGCCGGTCAGATCGCCGAATTTCTACAAGGCACCGTGGATGGCGATGCCCAGGTGCTGGTGTACGACATGGCCAAGATCGAGGAGGGGAAATTGGGCACGCTCACCTTTCTGGCCAACCCACGCTACACCGAACATCTCTATACTACGGCGGCGAGCATCGCGATCGTAGGTCACGATTTCCAACCTACCCGGCCCATCGCCAAAAGCCTCACGCTGATCCGCGTGAAAGACCCGCGGGCCGCCTTCGCGAAGCTGCTGGAGATGCACGATGCGCACCAGCGCGAGAAGATCGGCTACGAGCAGCCCTGCTATCTGAGCCCCAAAGCCATCGTGGGCAAGGACGTTTACATCGGCGCGTTCAGTTATGTGGCCGATGGTGCGGTGATCGGCGATGGCGTCAAGATCTTTCCCAACTGCTTCATCGGCGAAGGCGTACACATCGGCGTGCGCACGCGCCTTCATGCCGGGGTGAAGGTGTACGCGAAGTCCGTGATCGGGGAGCGCTGCATCCTCCATAGCAACACGGTGATCGGGGCCGATGGCTACGGCTTCACCGCGAACGAAAAAGGAGAGCAGGAGAAGATGGCCCAGATCGGGAACGTGGTGATCGAGGACGATGTGGAGATCGGCGCCAACTGCACCATCGACCGCGCCACCCTCGGCAGCACCTTCATCCGGAAAGGCGCCAAACTGGACAACCTGATCCAGGTGGGGCACAACGCGGAGATCGGGGAGCACACGCTGGTGGTGAGCCAGGCGGGCATCGCCGGAAGCTCGAAGGTGGGGCGTTATTGCCAGATCGGTGGCCAGGTGGGCATTGCCGGGCACCTCACCATAGGCGATCGGGTGAAGATCGCGGCCCAGAGCGGCATAGGCAACGACCTTCCCGATGATGCCGTGGTGCAGGGCAGCCCGGCCTTCGCCATCCGCGACTACAAGCGCAGTTACGTGGTGTACCGCAATCTGCCCGATGTGCAACGGCGCATCGATGCCCTTGAGCGCGAGTTGGCCTCGCGGCGCGGCGCGGAGGATCGATAGGGCCATCTAGGCAAGTTGCATATATCCATTCCACGAAAAGGCTCTCACGGAGGCGCAGAGCGTCCCTCTCCATGGGAGAGGGGTTGGGGTGAGGGCGCATTCTCCGTGGCTCAGTGTCCCCGTCCCACCTGGCAGCAATGGCGCTCAGACCCTAGTACCCTGTTCGGGTCGAGGGCTGTGTTCGGGCTACATCTTAGCTTCGGCGGCTGAAGCCGACCGCCCCGCCCAAAACACGGATCGCCACGATCACCCGCGCATGACCTTGACGCCATGAACGAGAAGCAACGCACCCTGAAACGGTCAGTCGAATTGAGCGGCGTGGGCCTGCACACCGGCGAACCGGTGCGCCTGATCCTATGCCCCGCCCCAGCCAACCACGGCTACAAATTCCAGCGCATCGACCTGGACGGCCAGCCGGTGATCGATGCCGATGCCGATCGCGTGGTGAGCACCGAGCGCGGCACCACCCTGGAACAGAACGGCGCCAAGGTGCATACCACGGAACACGCCCTGGCCGCCCTGTACGCGCTGCAAGTGGACAACTGCCTGATCCAACTCACGGGACCGGAGCTCCCCATCCTCGACGGCAGCTCCCTGCCCTACGTGGAAGCGATCGAATCGGTGGGGTACGAAGAGCAGGATGCGGAACGCGATTACTTCATCTTGAAAGAGCCCATCTGGTTCGAGACCAAAGAACGCGGTACTGAAATGCTGGGCGTACCCACACCGGGCGGGGAGTTCCGCCTGACGGTGATGGTGGATTACAACAGCCCTGTGCTCGGCACACAACACGCGAGCATGTATCGGAACGAGGAGTTCAAGACGGAGATCGCACCCTGCCGCACCTTCGTTTTCCTTCGCGAACTGGAACAACTCGCCAAGGCCGGTCTGATCAAGGGGGGCGACCTGGACAACGCCATTGTGCTGGAGGATCGCGAGGGCACGACCAAGGACCAGTTGAAGGAACTGGCCAAGATCATCGGGCGCGAGTACAAGGACGTGGAGATCCGCCGCAACGGCGTGCTCAACACCACGGACCTGAAGTTCTTCAACGAACCGGCGCGGCATAAGCTGCTGGACATCGTAGGTGATCTGGCACTAGTGGGTCGGCCGATCAAAGGCCATATCCTGGCGGCACGGCCCGGGCACTTCGGCAACACCAGCTTCGCCAAGCGGATCAAAGAGGCCATCCGCGCCGAGCGCAAAGTGGTGGGCTTCCAGTACGATGTGAACAAGGAGCCGCTGTACGACATCAACGCCATTACGAAGATGTTGCCGCACCGGTACCCGTTCCTGCTGATCGACAAGATCATGGAGATCACCGGCGAGCGCATCATCGGGGTGAAGAACGTGACCATGAACGAGCCCTTCTTCCAAGGCCACTTCCCGGACAATCCAGTGATGCCTGGTGTGCTGCAGATCGAAGCCATGGCGCAGGTGGGTGGCGTTTTCGCTTTGAGCCAGGTACCCGATCCGGAGAACTACACCACCTACTTCCTGAAGATAGACGGCGTGCGGTTCAAAAAGAAAGTGCTACCAGGCGACACCATCGTCTTCAAACTGGAACTGCTCACCCCGATCCGGCGCGGTATCGTACACATGAAGGGCATCGCTTATGTGGCCGGCCAACCGGCCATGGAGGCCGAGATGATGGCGCAGATCGCGCGCGATAAGGCGCCCGCACCGGTCGCTACGAAAGCAACAGCGACCGTCTGACCTCCGGCCATGAGCATCAGCCCACTGGCCTATGTCCACCCGGACGCCCAACTGGGGAAGGACATCACCATCGAACCGTTCGCCTCGATCCAAGGCGATGTGGTGATCGGCGACGGCACCTGGATCGGATCCAACGCCGTGCTGATGGACGGCGCCCGAATAGGTGCACGATGCAGGATCTTCCCGGGTGCCGTGATCAGCGCCATCCCGCAGGACCTGAAGTTCGCCGGCGAGCGCACCACCGCCGAAGTGGGCGACGGCACCACGGTGCGCGAATGCGTCACCATCAACAGGGGCACCGCGGACCGTCAGAAGACCGCGGTAGGCAGCAATTGCCTGCTGATGGCCTACGTGCATCTGGCGCATGATTGCATCCTGGGCAACAACATCGTTATCGCCAACAGCGTGAACCTCGCCGGCCACGTCACCATCGACGATTGGGCCATCCTTGAAGGGAACGTGGCCGTGCAACAGTTCATCCACATCGGTGCGCACAGCTTCATCGCCGGGGCGAGCCTGGTGCGGAAGAACGTTCCGCCTTTCGTGAAGGCCGCACGCGAACCCCTCAGCTACGTGGGCGTGAACGTGGTGGGCCTGCGCCGCCGCGGCTTCACGGACGACGCCATTACGCGCATCGAGGACATTTACCGGGAGATCTTCGTGCGCAGCACCAATGTGGACCGCGCCGCGCAGAGCGTGGAGCAGACACTGCCCCGCAGCCCCGAACGCGGCCAGATCCTCGACTTCATACGTAACAGCCCCAAGGGGATCATGCGCGGGTTGGCGGAGTGATCCATGCGATCGTCGCCATGGAAGTAGTCCTCCATCAGGTCACCAAGGCTTTCGGCCGGGAGGTCGTGCTGCGCGGGGTCTCGCACACTTTTGCCAGCGGCAGCCGCACCGCGCTGCTCGGCCCGAACGGAAGTGGTAAGAGCACCTTGCTGCAAGTGATCGCCGGGGTATTGGCGCCTACATCGGGTACGGTCTCCCATGGACTGAACGGTATGGCGCTGGATCCAGCGCTGGTCTACCGCCACATAGTGATCGCGGCGCCCTACCTGGGGCTGTATGAAGACCTGAGCCTCCGTGAAGTGATCGGTTTCCACCAGCGCTTCAAACCTCTATTGCCCGGCATCGGCCTAGATGAACTGGCACATATCGCCTATCTACAGCGAGACCTGGAAAAGCCCGTCCGCCACTTCAGCAGCGGCATGAAGCAGCGCTTGAAGCTGGCTCTCGCCATCCTTAGCGACACGCCCTTGCTCCTGCTGGACGAGCCCTGCGGCAACCTCGATGCGGTGGCGATCGGGTGGTACGGCGACCTCCTCCGACAACACATCGGCGAACGAACACTCCTGGTGGCCAGCAACAGTCAGGCCACCGAAACGGCATTGTGCCAAGCCGCACTGGACCTGGACCGCTAGAGAGGGCTCCGGCCAACGCATGGAGGCCCACCGCCGCCTAGGCGACTTTTCCTAGCTTCGCGGCCCTTTCAAGACCCTATCCGCATGGCCTCCACCGCTGACGTGAACGTTGGTTCCTACATCCGCCACAATGGCGACATCTGCCAGATCATCGAATGGCAGCACCGCACGCCGGGCAACCTGCGCGCTTTCTACCAAGGGAAGATGCGCAACCTGCGCAACGCCAAACTGAACGAGCACCGCTGGCGCAGTGGGGAGTCCATGGAAGTGCTGCGAGTGGAAGTGCATGAACTCCAGTACCTCTATCGCGAAGGGGACAACCTGGTGCTGATGAACCCCACTACGTACGAGCAGTTGTACGTGTCGGCCAGCCTCTTTGGCGATGCCATGGGGTATATGAAAGAGGAGATGATCATGCAAGTGGGCTTCGAGAGCGATGTGGCCATTTTCGCACGTCCTCCGAAAGTGGTGGAACTGGAGGTGACCTACACGGAGACCGCCGTGAAAGGCGACACCAGCAACAAGGTGATGAAGGCCGCGAAACTGGAGACCGGCGCGGAGATCAGCGTACCGTCCTTCGTGGAGATCGGTACGGTGGTCCGGATCGATACCGAGACCGGCGAATACCTCGACCGCGTGAAAAAGGAAGCCCGCTCATAGCGCCGGGCGCTATTTCGGACGGGAGGTCCGGTCTTTGACCATTCGAACAGAACCCCGCAGCGTTGCTGCGGGGTTCGTCATTTTCCGCGCTGCTACCTTCGTCACCGCATGAAGTTGGAACGCACCGTCACCGCAGCGGCCCTTGCCGAATTGCTCGGCGCCCGGGTCGCGGGTGATACGGCCCGCGCGGTGGCCGGGCTGAACGAGATCAACCGCGTGGAAGAGGGCGACCTGGTCTACGTGGACCATCCCAAGTACTACACGAAGGCCCTGCAGAGCGCGGCCACGACCATTCTGATCGACAAGGAGGTTGAAGTGCCGGCAGGCAAAGCGATCATCATCAGCGCGGATCCCTGTGCGGACTACAACACGCTTGTGCTGCATTTCAGCCCGAGGTTGGGATGGGAGAACCCCGCACCGGAGATCGGATCGGGAAGTTCCGTGCATTCCACCGCGGTTCTGGGGCCGCAGGTGCGCATCGGGAAGGACTGCATGATCATGCCCGGTGTGGTGGTCTACGGTCCCGCCACCATCGGTGATCGCGTGATCATACATGCGAACACCGTAGTGGGCGCCGATCCCTTCTACTTCAAGAAGCGTCCGCACGGCTATGACAAGATGATCCCCTGCGGTAGCGTTGTGATCGAGGACGACGTGGAGATCGGAGCGCTCTGCACCATCGATCGCGGTGTGAGCGCGGACACACGGATCGGTAAAGGCACCAAATTGGACAACCATGTGCAGGTCGGCCACGACACACGCATCGGAGCGCACTGCTTGATCTGCGCGCATGTCGCCATCGCCGGCGCGGTGGTGATCGAGGATGGGGTGACCTTGTGGGGCCAGGTGGGGATCCCCAGCAAGCTCACCGTGGGCAAAGGCGCTACGATCCTGGGGCAAAGCGGGATCATGAGCAGCGTGGAAGGCGGCAAGAGCTACTTGGGATCGCCGGCCACCGAAGCGAAACAGAAATTGCGCGAGATCGCGCTTTCCGCTCGTTTGCCGGAGATCGCGAAGAAGTTGGGCCTCTGAGATGACGCGACTGGACCGCCTCAATGACCGGCTCGGGCTGAAGGAGTTCCAGTTGAAAGCGCTCTTGGAGGTCACCAAGGCGATCAACAATAACCTGGACAGGAGCGGGCTTTTGCACTTGTACAAGGGTATCATCAACCAGGAGCTCGGGATCACCCGGCTATTGTTGTTCGAGCGGTCCGCGCAGTGGGAATGCGTGCTGAGGCACGGCACGGCGCTGGACGAGACCCTACCCGACCTGGATCGGATCGCCAGTGAGGGTAGCGACATCCGATTGATCGGTCCGGAAGCGGAACGTGCGTTGAGCGGGTTCGATGTGGTGGTCCCCGTGTTCCATCAGGACCGGCCACTGGCCTACCTCTTCATCGGCGACCTGGACGAGGACGAGCAGCGCATGAGCCCTTCGGTGAAGCATCTCAACTTCATCCAAACCCTCACGAACCTGATCGTGGTGGCGCTTGAGAACAAACGGCTCGCACTACAGGCCTTGCAACAGGAACGCGACAAGCGCGAGATGGAACTGGCCGCCGAGATGCAGAGCATGTTGGTGCCCGGCGACCTGCCCCGCACGGACCGTTTCCATGCGGCGGCCTGGTACCAGCCGCACCGCCAGGTGGGTGGGGACTACTACGATGTGATCCAACTGGCGCCCGACCGCTTGATCCT
>JAGNSU010000186.1 GCA_017987895.1 Flavobacteriales bacterium
GAGGAGAAGGCGGAGAGACGTTTTCATGGGTAGTGGTCTATGTTGCCAGCGGTGGAATCCGACGGTACAAACGAACTCCGCGCGGTGGCGGGCATCAATCGTTGTTTCCAATGAGGTCGAGGGGCGGGCATCATTGGAACCAATGACATTGCGCGATCGGTAATACCTAAGTTTCCGCAACGATCCCCCGCTTCACGGGATAGCACATGCGCGCCTACCGTCTTCCATTCGCTCTTCTCGTGGCCTGCATTGCGGTCAGCGCCCCCGGACAAGTCGCCGATCGAGCATCGGCGCTTCCGGTGGAATGGATCACCGTGGACGACGGCCTTCCACAGGGTATGGTGCGCGCCATCCTGCAGGACCGCACCGGTTACATGTGGTTCGCCACGAAGGACGGATTGGCGCGCAGCGACGGCTACGGCTACACCGTCTTCCGGCACGATGCGCAGGACAGCCTGAGTATCTGTGCCCACCACATCAGCTGTTTGTACGAAGACCGCGCTGGCCAGCTGTGGATCGGATCGGACGCAGGAGCGGTGGACCGGTACGATCCGCGTATGGGCGTGTTCGCGCATGTGTTGCGCCCGGATCCAGCAACGCCGGGGATATCACAATTCATACGGCAGTTCGCCGAAGATCGCAATGGGAACATGGTGGTGCTGGGCGCGCAAGGCATCGCTTTCGAGGTGCCGCGCACCGCAGGAAGCACTTCACGTCAAGTGGCGGAGAACGTCGTCGCACTCGCCTTCGCTCCCAACGGTGAACTCTGGACCCTCACCACGGATGAACTGGTGATCTCCAAGCTGACCACTGACCTGTCGCGGACCGTCGTGAAGCGCTTCGTGTTACCACCGATCGCCTCCACTACAGCAGGCCTCATCGCCGATACGCTGGGCTCGCGTATGCTGGTGGTGCGGCAGGGCATCATCATCTCCTTCGATCCGGCATCGCACAGCGCGGTGGACACCATCGCCTCGGGCTTGACCGGCGGCGATCTGGGCATTTACCTGCTGGATGGGGATCACGTATGGATCGGCTATGGTGGATCCGCGAATGCCACGCGTGTTTCCCTCGTGGACGGCACGGTGCAACCGATCGACTTCGCCGCAGTGAATGGAAGTACTCTTCCCAAGGGACCGCTCGCCGCAACCTTCGCGAAGGACCGAAGTGGGAACCTCTGGGTGGGCACAACAGGCTATGGCGTGCTGCTGCACCGTGCGCTGGCCGGCCGTTTCCACCAGATGCTACGGGGTTCGAGTTCGTTGTTGATCAAAGCCGATCGCGAGGGCAAGCATATCGTGGGGGCTGAGCGCATGCTCTGGATCAATGCGCCGGATGGCGTGCCGCAGGAGACCGGTTTCGGCAGGGCGCTGAACGAAGCGGGGCGCATGGCCAGCTGGTACGGGATGATGCGTGATAGGTCGGGTGTCTGGTGGGCCTGCGTGACGCTCACGGGCATTGCCAACCATCTCATGTACCATGGACCGGGGAAAGAGGATGGACTTCACATCATGCCGCTGGGTTCGGAGGAAGAACCGCTGATGCTCATCCCTTCTGAGAGTGAGGAGCTTTGGATCCTGGCGAACGGAAGCGTGGGCACCGACTGCGATCGCTTGCTGCGCTTCGATCCGAGCACGCGCGCGATCACGGGCCGCCACATGCTGCCGTTCCCGTTGCCGCCATCGGACTACCGCATGATATCCGCGCTGCTCTTCGCAGGCGACGGCACCCTCTGGCTGGGGACGCGAATGGGCTTGCTTGAACTGCGGCGCGCCGTCGCCGGAGCCTCTGGCGGCGTGCGACCCGGTTCGGAGCAATGGATCGTACACATGCACGATCCCGTTGATCCCACCACCTTACCCAGCGACCGCATCTTCTCCCTGTGCTTCGATCCGGATGCGCCCGATGCGGCCATCTGGGTAGGCACGGAGGATGCCGGCATGGCGCGCCTGGATATGCGCAGCGGCAAGTGCCGCACGTTCAACATGCGCGATGGGCTGCCGAACAACACCATCTACGCCATGCTCGCCGATGCGCACCGCAACCTGTGGGTGAGCACCAACAAGGGCCTGTGCCGCTTCGATCCACGCACCGGTATCACCCGCAACTATTCGCGCAACGATGGGCTCGCGGGCACCGAGTTCAACCGGTATAGCGGTGCGATCGGTCACGACGGCCGCTTCTTCTTCGCAGGCACCAATGGCGTCACGTACTTCCGGCCCGATGAGATGTACGGCGATGCCGGTGCTTCCGCCACCGTGATCACCGGGCTGGCGCTGGCGAACAAGCAAGTGCGTTGGAGCGATGCAAGGGCAGGGGAGGACAAAGCCTTCCTTGTTCCATCACCACCGGACCATTTGCAGAGCCTCTTGTTGCCATTCAGCGAGCGCTCGCTCACCATCTCCTTCGCATGCATGGATCATTCCGCACCGGCGAAGAACAGTTTCCGTTACAAGCTCGACGGCTTCCACGGCGACTGGGTCGAGGCAGGCACCACGCACCAGGCCACCTTCACCAACCTTGACGCGGGCACCTACACCTTCCGCGTGCAGGGCCGCAACAGTGCCGAAGTATGGGATGAGCAAGGCGCTGCATTGGAACTCATCATCGCGCCGCCGTGGTGGGGAACCTGGTGGTTCCGCAGCTTGGTCTTGCTGGTGATCGGTGGTGGACTTTATGGCTTCTATCGTTATCGCCTGGCGCAAGCGATGAAGGTGGTGGCCGTGCGCGAGCGCATCGCTCGCGACCTGCACGACGAGATCGGTTCCACGCTCAGCAGTGTTTCGTTGTACAGCTCCGTGGCGCAGAAGAAGGTGGCGGACAAAGCGCCCGAGGCGAACGAATTGCTGGGGCGCATCAGCGAGAGCACTACGCAGGTGCTGGAGTCCATCAATGACATCGTATGGGCCGTGAACGCCGACAACGACGACATGGACCATCTGGTGAAGCGCATGCACGACTACGCAGTGCGCATGGCCGAGACGCGCGAGTGCGTGTTGCACTTCGATCACGACCCCGCATTGCGGTCCGTCCAGCTGGACATGGCCGGGCGCAAGAACCTCTACCTCCTCTTCAAGGAAGCCGTGAACAACGCGATGAAGTACAGCGACTGTCGTGAACTGCGCGTTTCGTTGAACCGCGAGCGCTCGGAGGTGGTGCTGCGGATCAGCGACGATGGCAAAGGCTTTGACCCACTGCACGCGCCCAGCAACGGCGGCGGGGGAAATGGCCTGCCCAACATGCACAAACGCGCGGTCGAGCTGGGTGCCGCATTGACCCTCACCTCCAGTCCAGGACAAGGCACCACGGTGGAAGTGCGCTTCACGCCGGGCTCCCCTGCGAAATCATTGAAAGCAATGACGGATAGGCGCAACGGGGCGGAATAGTTTTGCCCTGCGCATCAGCGAGCAGAAGATGGGGATCCGCGTAGCCGTATTCGATGACAATGCCAATCGGCGCGAAGGGCTTCAACTGCTCATCGGTTCCTCCGACGGCATGGTGTGCGTGGGCGCATGGCCCGATTGCCGCGATGTGGTGCGGAACGTAACGGAGACCTCCCCCGACGTGGTGCTCATGGACATCGACATGCCGCATGTGGATGGCATCGAGGGCGTAACGCTCATCCGAAAGCAGTTCAAGGACGTGAAGATCCTGATGCAGACCGTTCTGGAGGACAACGCCCGGATCTTCGCTGCCATCCTCGCCGGTGCCGATGGCTACCTGCTGAAGCAGACCTCGCCTGTGAAGCTGATCGAAGGCATCGTGGAAGTGACCCAGGGCGGCGCGCCCATGACCCCGGTGATCGCGGCCAAGGTGCTCAAGCTCTTCACGCAGCGCGGTTCAGCGAGCAAGGCGATCGACTTCCACCTGACCGAACGCGAGGTGGAGATCCTCAAGTTGCTCGCGGACGGCTTCAGCTACAAGATGATCGCGGCGAAATGCGGCATCAGCTACGCCACCGTGAACACGCACGTGAGCCACATCTATGAGAAGCTGCAGGTGAAGAGCGTGGCCAGTGCGGTGAGCCTGGCGGTGCGGGAGGGGTTGGTGTGAGGGATACCCTCTAGTGACGGATGGTGAGGATGGAGATGCGGCGAAGAGGCCGAGGCCAGCCGCCCATGGCCCAAGGACGTATTTTCGCCAACATGCTCCCCAAGCACCCCCTTGTTGCCCTCTTCGCCATCCTTGCCACCGCATCGATCGCCCAGGACAGTCCCCGCTACGGCCGGGACAAATTCCGCCAGCTGGACCAGGAACTACCCACGCCCAACGAGCAGCGCACGGCCAGCGGCGCGCCCGGCCATGCCTACTGGCAGATGAAGGCCGACTATAACATCAGCGTGGAGATCGATGAGACCACCGGTCCCGTGCCGAAGCTCACCGGCAAGGAAACCATCACCTACCACAACCAAAGCCCGGAGAAACTGGACTACCTGTGGTTGCAGTTGGACCAGAACATCTTCGAGCCCGGCAGCGATGCGAACATGACGCGCACGGGAACGATCGGTGATAGCATCAACATCGAGCAGGTGGGCAAGTGGGTGACACCCTTCGAGGGCGGCTACCACATCACCGCCGTGACCGACGCGGCTGGCGGCAAGTTGAAGTACACCATTAACAAGACCATGATGCGCATCGACCTGCCCAAACCGATGGCGCCCGGCAGCACGTACTCATTCAAAGTGGAATGGTGGAACTGGATCAACGACCGCATGAAGGTGGGCGGCCGCGGTGGCTACGAGTACTTCGAGGCGGAGGACAACTACATCTACACCATCGCGCAGTTCTACCCGCGCATGGCCGCCTACATGGACTACAGCGGCTGGATGCACAAACAGTTCCTCGGCGCAGGCGAGTTCACGCTGGATTTCGGGGACTACGCTTTGAGCATCACTGTGCCGGGTGACCACATAGTGGCTTCAACGGGCGTATTGCAGAATGAAAGCGCGGTGCTCACTGCTGAGCAACGTTCCCGCCTGGCGAAGGCCAGGACCGCCACGGCGCCGGTCCTCATCGTCACGCAGGAGGAAGCGAAGAGCAACGAGAGCAAGAGCGCCGAAGCGAAGAAGGCGCTCGGCAAGAAGACGTGGACCTACAAAGCCACGAACGTGCGCGACGTCGCTTTCGCGAGCAGCCGCAAGTTCATGTGGGACGGTATGAACCAACCGGTCGGCAAGTCGCCGAACGTGACGAACGTGCTCTGCATGAGCTTTTACCCCAAGGAGGGGAACCCGCTGTGGGAGATGTATAGCACCAAGGTCGTCGCCCACACCATCAAGACCTACAGCAAGTTCACCTGCGACTACATCTATCCGGTCGCGCAGAGCATCCACACCGATCGCATCGGCATGGAGTACCCGATGATCTGCTTCAACGGCGGGCGGCCGGAAAAAGACGGCACCTACAGCGAGCGGACGAAGTATGGCATGATCGGCGTGATCAC
>JAGNSU010000056.1 GCA_017987895.1 Flavobacteriales bacterium
ACCCACTTCTGCAAGGCAGGCCAGGCTTGCGCCAATCCTTCGTAAGGGCCTTGGTAAACGCTGCGCACGACTTTCACCGAAGGCAGTTTGCTGTTGATCACCCGCCCTTCTTCCTTGATCGCTTTCGCCACAGGGAATCCGATCTCGAAGTCGAAGGTGTCGCTCGGGCGGCGCTTGTGGTAGGAGAACATCGGCCCGGCTGGTTGCAGGCCTTGGTCGGTGAGCACCTTGATGATCTCCTGGATCGCGGGATCCATGTACTTGGGCATGTCGCGGCCGGGGATGACGAGTGGGATCACGGCGGTAGCGCTCTCTTTGGTGATGATGACTTCGGGTTGTGTGATCATGGCTGTTGAGGTTGGGGCGCGTGTCAGCCCGGGCTTGACCCGGGATCGCGCCCTTACATGTTCTTCAGGAGTTCCTTGATGATCCTCTTGAGGTCCTTTTCCTTTTGCTTGAGATCTTCGAGGCTTCGGATCAACAACAGCCTTCGGCCATCGGCGTAGCTGCCTTCCAGTATTCCGTTGGGATCCTTCACGTCGGCGCCGCGCAGGAATATCAACCGCACGCAGTCCTGCTTGAAGAAGTTGAAGCCGACGACGTAGCGCTTGTAGGTCTTGGGATCGAAGGGCGCCATCTTTCCGGTGAAGTAGAAGCACGGTGCGTTCCAGAAGATCCCTTCGCCGATCGACTTGTCCGTGCCGAGGATGATGGATCGCAACTGCTTGGCGACAGCGAGCAGCGGATGCTTCAAGGCCTTCATGTGCGCATCCACCGCTGCGGGTTCGGAGGTGCCGGTGAAGAGGGCGTTCTCCTTCTTGGCCTTTCCTCTGCCTTGTTCTGCGAGCAGCACATCAAGCTCCTGGTAGCTGAACTCCAATCCGCCCTCCATGGGCGAAGCGAGTATCTCGTCGCGGGTCTTCTTCGATCCGTAGCGCGCGGTGAGCGTCATCAGCGTGATGCCTTTCTCTTCCGTGAGCACCATCGTGCTGAGTGCTTCGCCCGCGTACCACGCCGGCTCGAATTTCTCGGTGTTCACGATGCGCTCGGGGCGCTTCACCTCTTTGTACACCCCGCTCATGCCCATGCCCTTGTCCGCGCCGGCGGAATTGCTCCAGACATAGCGGAACTTTCCACCGACGCGCAGATCGATCTCACAAACGGAGAGGGTCCAACCGGGCGGACCGTGCAACCACCGCTTCACCATTTCCGGCTTGCTGAAGGCATCGAACACGAGCGCGCGCGGAGCGGCGAAACTGCGCGTGATCACGAACTCCCGATCGCCCTTTGGTGTGACTTTCAACCGGCTGCTCGACGAAGACTTGGTGCGTGTGCTCGTGCGACGTGCAGGCGATGCGGGCTTGGTCTTGCTCATGGCTTCAAGGTGATGAGGTAGTTCTCCAGGTTATCCAAGGTCCCTTTCCAGCCGCCGTTCATGCCTTCACGCGCACTATCGAACATCGCGATCGCTTCTGGTGTGCAGTCATCGGCCGGTGTCCATTCCACGAAAAGTCGTGTTCGGTTGTTGCCCAGATCCTCGAAGCGGAACACGCAATGCAATACGCGCGGCCAACCGGGCGCCATGGGATGCGCGCCGATGTTCGCGTGCTCATCGCTGAAGCTCTGCATGTACACGAAACGGTCCTTCGGACCGATCTCTGTGTACACCGCGCGGCCCCAGACCACATCACTGCCATCAGGCGCGCTTTGTGAGTAGTGGACCATGCCGCCTACGCGGAATTCCAATGTCTTCACGTTGCCTTTGCGACCACCGGGGGCGAACCACTTGGCCATGTGGTGCGCCTGGGTGCAGACGTCCCACATCAGGTCTCGCGGTGCGTCGAACTCGCGGGTGACGATGTGCGGTGGTATTGTCTTCGTGGGTCTCGTGGAAAGGGTAGTGATGCTCATGGTGGTCGGGGTGTTTGTGAGGATGGGCGCTTCAACTTCGTTCAGCATCCTCCGGCGCATTAGTCTTCGATCGCTTCAATGCCTTGTTGCTTGAGCCGCTCCAGGTTCTCCTTCATGGCCCGGAGCTGCTCGGGTGAATGTCCCTGCCAATCCGTGAGTTCACGGATCACGCGCAGCGCATCCTTCGTTCGGTACGACTTCGTCGGATTGCCGGGGAACTTCTTGTCCGTCAGGTTCGGGTCGTTCTCGTACGCGCCGGTCGGCTCAACGATGTAGATCCTGCCACGTCCTTCGCCAACGGCGAGCTCGGCTCCCCAGGTGGCTGCGTCCAGCGTGGCGGAGAAGTACACATACTTCGCCTTGTTCCGCTGTCCGTAGTTCGAACCGAAGCCGGCTTCGATCGGATCACCCTGCTTCAGATCGGCCTTGGTGCCGTGGTAGAACGTCTGGTTCGCGAACAATTCATCCAACTGGTCCATGCCCTGCGTGAAGCCTTCCTTGAAGCCCATTTGAATGATCTGTTCAAGGTCTTCCGGAGACTGGAAATGCAGAATGACACGCACCAGCGTACGGCCATCGATCTCGCTGAATTGGCCCTCCCACCGCACCTTTGGTTTGGTGTTGTTCGCCACGCCATGCTCGTCGCAGAACGCATCACTCCCCGAGAAGTACGACTTCGGCCGCACGGTCTCGTAGTCGAAGAAGCACCAGTGCCGATCGCCTTGCGGGCCTTGCATGTAGTACAGCCAGCGGCCGCCTTCGCGGAAGTCGAGCGCCTTGATGACGCACTCATAAGGTCTGGGCGCCCACCACTTGCACAGGATGTCCGCTTGGGTCCAAGCGGCCCACACGGGATCCAGTGGTGCGTTGAACGAGCGGTCAACAGTGATCGTGCGTGCCTCCTTCTGCACGGTGAAGTTGAACATGGCCGGAAGGGTCATGGCTCAGAGGGTTTGAAGCGTTTCCAGGTATGCGGAGAGGCGAGCGAGGGTCTGGTTCCCGCCTTCA
This sequence comes from Flavobacteriales bacterium, assembly GCA_017987895.1. Lineage (GTDB taxonomy): Bacteria > Bacteroidota > Bacteroidia > Flavobacteriales_F > PHOS-HE28 > PHOS-HE28. The sequence continues at coordinate 2,920 of JAGNSU010000056.1, forward strand.
ATGGCGCCGAACTTCTCCACGACCATGTCGCGCGCTTCCTTCGTGGGAAAGAGGTTCCGCAGGGTGATCAGCGTGCCACCATCGGTCTCTATGAACGTGATGGTGGCTTCGAACAACGTGTAGTTCTCCCAGTCGCCGTGATCGTGTACCATCCGCTCCACGGGAGTGATCTCTTTGTACACCACCGTGTTGGGGAAGACGGTGCCATCCGGACCGGTCATGGTGAATTTCCAATGCCCACCCACCCTGAAATCCATGGAGATGGTCTTGGTCACGAAGCCGTTCGGACCGTACCAATGCGCTAGGTGTTCGGGATCGCTCCACGCCTCGAAGACAAGCGCACGCGGTGCCTTAACGGTGCGTGTGATGATGATCTCGCGATCGGTGCCGGTCGTTGTGCTCATGGCTTCTTCTTGGTCTTGGCCTTTTTGATCGTAGCCACTTTGCTTTCAGCGGATTTGGCTTGTAGTTCCATCAAGTAGGCGTCGAGCCGGTCGAAGCGTTCTTCCCACATCTGCCGGTACTGTTCGATCCAAGCATCGGCTTCGCGCAGCGGTTCGGCCTTGAGTTCGCAGGGACGCCATTGGGCCTCCTTGCCGCGCGCGATCAGCTGGGCCCGCTCCAGCACTTTCAAGTGCTTGCTGATCGCCGGCAGGCTCATCGAGAACGGAGCGGCGATCTCGTTCACCGATGCTGCCCCCGTGCTCAACCGCGCAAGGATGGCACGCCGGGTGGGGTCGGCGAGGGCGGAGAAGGTGAGCGATAGGCGGTCCATGCGTGGTGGCGGGCTTCCCCGCCGAAGCCGCTACCGGGCGACGGCGGGACAAACGTATTAAACCATATGGTTAAATACAAATCGCGCTGAAATTTCACTCCGATGCCCCCGCCCAGCTCCCTGGGTTATCATTTGGTCGGCCAGTGCCCATTGCCCGCGATCTTTGCGGCATGCTACGCTACCTGTTCGTTCTCCTCCTGCTCATACTCGCGCAGTTGCATGCCGATGGTCAGGACTATGTGACACCGGACCAGTTCGCGTTCACTGTGGATACCGATCTGGTTTACGGCGCGGACACCAACTACCTCGGTTCAGTGGATACCCTCCGTCTGGATCTTTACAAACCCATCGAGAACTCGGATCCGCAACGCCCGCTCCTGGTGATGGTGCATGGTGGCAGTTGGTTGGGCGGTTGCAAGAACGACCCCGCCGGTATCGTACCGATGTTGCAACAGTTCGTGAAGCGAGGTTATGTGGTTGCGAGCGTGAACTACAGGCTCGGATGGCACAAGGACGACTTTGTTCCCGGACCCGTGGCCGGTTTCGGCATCACGCCTTGGCCCGAAGCCTACCGATCGTTCTATGCGTTGGACAGCGCGGAGATCAAACGCGCCATCTACCGGGGCATGCAGGATGTGAAGGGCGCCATCCGCTGGCTGAAAGCCCGTGCAGAGCAGGACAGCACTTGCTTGGACAAAGTCTTCGTGGGTGGAGAAAGCGCGGGCGCGTTCATAGCTCTCGCCACCGCGTTCCTGAACGACCCATCGGAGAAACCGACCGTGTGCGCCTCCTTGCCCGATGCCCAATCTCCATACAACCAGGTGTTGAACGCGACCGCCTTCGAGTGCGACTATCAGGCGTTCGCGGTCGATCCCGGCATGTTGGTGCGTCCTGATCTCGGTCCTGTCGAAGGCGACCTGAACACGAACGGATATGACGCCAGCGTGCGCGGCGTGGCCTCGTTCTACGGCGGAGTTCCCTGGGAGGCGTTCGACCTGGATTGGTGGCAAGGCCCGGATACCCCAGCGGTCTATCTCTACCATCAAACCTGCGACGGGGTCGTCATGCACGGCAAGGGCAAACCGATGAGCACACTTAGCGCCAACTGCAACCTCGGAGCGTATCCGTGGCACTACAACTATTCGGACATGTTCGGCAGCGGCGCCCTCAAGGCCACCTTCGACGCGATGGCCTTGCCACCCACGCACACCACCGACTTCGAGTTCTGTGTTCCCTTCGACCCGAACCTATCGTTGATCGAGTGCCCTCGGTACGCCAACAACGGCAGCTATCATTTTACGAACGACCATGCGCTTCGCGCCACCCACCTCGCCACGTTCCTCGAGCCCTTGGCGAGCGATCCGGGAGCGTGCCTGAACACCTCCTTGCGGAACGGGCCGAAGGATATTCGTCCGCGTCTCTTCCCACAGCCGGCCAATGAGGTCGTCTTCCTCACCGTTCCATCACCCGTGCGGAAGGTATCGTTCGTCGATGGTCAAGGAAGACCGTGCAAAGAGGTGCTCAGCCCGGCCAGCGGGATCGATGTGCATGATCTGCCATCCGGTCCGTATCTGGTCATGATCACAATGGGCTCGGAGGTGCGATCCGTGCCTTGCATGATCGCACATTGACACAAGGCTGGCGCCCAGGCCTACATTCGGCGCGTGCCACGACCCCTTCCATGTGCTGAATTCCTGGCCCGCGATGCGCCGATCATCGACGTGCGATCACCCAAGGAATTCGCTCAAGGCCACATCCCCGGGGCCCGGAGCCTTCCCCTGTTCACCGATGAGGAACGCGCGGTGGTCGGGACAGTGTACAAACAACAAGGTCGGGATGTCGCGGTCCTCGAAGGCCTGCGCTTCGTCGGACCCAAGCTCGCGGACCTGGTCCAGCAAGCGCGGACAATTGCGCCTGGCGGAAGGGTGCTCGTGCATTGTTGGCGCGGGGGAGAGCGTAGCGCGAGCATGGCTTGGCTACTGGACAAGGCCGGGTTCGCGGAAGTGTTCACCTTGACAGGCGGATACAAGGCTTTCCGGCGCCATGTGCTGGAAAGCTTCACGGCCGATCGCCATTTATGTGTGCTGGGAGGATACACCGGCACAGGCAAGACCGCCACACTGGAATACCTGCGGGACCTCGGCGAGCAGGTCATCGATCTCGAAGCGATCGCGCACCACAAGGGCTCTTCCTTCGGGGCCATTGGCGAAGCACCGCAACCCAGCACAGAACACTTCGAGAACGTACTCTGGTCGGCGCTTCGATCCATCGACCCGCAGCGCCCTTGTTGGGTGGAGGATGAGAGCCCCACGATCGGCCGCGTGAAGGTCCCGGACGCGTTCTTCGCACGTATGCGCGCGGCCCACCTCTTCTTCGCGGAAATGCCGCTGGAAGAACGGGCCGACCGGCTGGTGGAGGACTATGGTCAATACCCTCGAGAACTGCTGGCCGAAGCGGTCCAAAGGATACGGAAGCGGCTCGGTCCCCAACACTGTAAAGTCGCGTTGGAGGCCCTGGCCGACGGTGATCTGCGCGGTGTGGCACTGATCAGCCTTCGCTACTATGACAAGACATACGCGCACGGTGCGGCGCAACGCGATCCCCAACGGGTTACGCGGCTACCCGCCTCACAGGGCGATCTTCGCGGCCTCGCCAAACGCTTGAAGGACCATGCCGCTCCCCCCCCCACCCACCGTTGATCCGATCCGCCTTACGCGCTACAGCCATGGTGCGGGTTGTGGATGCAAGATCGCGCCGGCGGTCCTCGATACGATCCTCAAGAGCGACCTCGGCATATTCCCCGACCCCCTCCTTCTGGTAGGGTACGGAACAAAGGATGATGCCGCCGTGTACGACATCGGGCAGGGCCGTGCACTTATCTCCACGGTCGATTTTTTCAGCCCTATCGTGGACGATGCTTTCGACTTCGGGCTGATCGCCGCTACCAACGCCCTGAGCGACGTGTATGCGATGGGCGGACGGCCGTTGCTCGCGGTCGCCGTGCTCGGATGGCCGGTGGACAAACTAGCGCCGGAGCTGGCGGCCCGGGTGGTGGAGGGTGGGCGAAAGGCCTGCCATGATGCGGGCATCGCCCTCGCGGGTGGACATAGCATCGATGCACCCGAGCCCTTTTTCGGCTTGGCGGTGACCGGTGAAGCCCCGATCGCCCATATCAAGCGCAATGACACGGCTCGCCCCGGTGATGCGCTCTGGCTCACGAAACCCCTCGGGGTCGGGATCCTGACGACCGCTTTGAAGCGGGACATCCTCCGATCGGAGCATGCCAAGATCGCCACCGAGTTGATGTGTCAGAGCAATCAGGTCGGCACTGCACTTGGCGCTATCCCGGCCATCACTGCGATGACCGACATCACCGGGTTCGGATTGCTGGGCCACCTGCTCGAAATGTGCGAGGGGAGCTCCACATGCGCCCAACTCGAATTCATGTCGGTGCCGGTCGTTCCCGAAGCGCATACCTACCTGGCCCTTGGGGCCTACCCGGATGGTTCGTTCCGCAATTGGAAGAGCTATTCGAACAAGGTGCAAGGAGCCGGAAGTATGGACCGGATGATGATCCTTAGCGATCCGCAGACCAGCGGCGGCCTTTTGATCGCGACCAGCCCCGAGTTGTCCCTCGAGATGGGATCCATCATGCACGGGATGGGAACGCGAGCGGTCAGGATCGGAACGATCCTACCCTTTTCGGATGGTGCGCGCATACGCGTGGAATAGTACCTGGCAGGACCGGGGAAGCGCGATGAGCGCGCGGCACCAAACCAAGGATCGCGGCAAATGTGGTCAGCACGCGGGTAGAACTCCATAGCTTCGCACTGTACCCTGCTCCGGTACATCACCCAAACATTCCGCAGAATGCCAAAGAAGAGATTCACTGAAAAAGACATCGAACAATTGCTTGGTCACTATCGCTCGGAACGCCGCCGCTTGGTCTTCCAACTGGATGCAGTCCGCAAGTCGATCAAGGACCTGCGAAGCATTAAAACCACCGGCTCTTCCAGTGCAGGTGCTCCGTTGAAGCGTGGTCCCGGAAGGCCACGCAAGACCGATGGACCGGTGCGTCGTGGACGCAAACCGGGGCGCAAGAAGAAACGCACCATCAAGGATGGTGGCTACCGTTTGAACCCGTGGGACCAGAACGTGATCAGTTCGATCCAGAACTCCGGACGGCTCCTTACCAAGCAGGAATTACTGACCAACCTGCAGAAATGGGCCGCCAAGAACGAGCGCTCCGTTCCCGCTTCCGAAGTGGAAGCGCGCCTGACGCGCGTGCTCCAGAAACTCAGCGGAAAGCGCGGAGTGCTGGGCACGCACCGTACCGGCCTGCAGCGTGGCTACCATTACGGCTTGAAGGAATGGTTCTTCAACACCAGCGGCCGCCTGCGCCGCCAACACTTGGAGCGTTTGGTGCTCAAGAAGTGATATCTCCCGACCAGCGAAGGGACGGCCGCAACAGCCGTCCCTTCGTCATACCCATGGTCCGGGATCCATAAGGTTCGGCGGAGCTACTTTCGGTGGACCGTAGGTAACGTCCACCTTTCGCGCCTCCAATTCCGAGATCCCTTTCACATGAGCCTGTGCACCTCGCTGCGAAGTCCTTTGGCCGTAGCTGCCGCATGGTCCCTTTGCGGCGCGGTATGCATGCCCACGATGCGGGGAGGTGATCCGGACCTCGCCGGGATCATCCTTCCTAAGGGGTTCTCCATCAGTGTCTACGCGGACAGCGTGACCAATGCGAGGGCCATGTGCTGGGGAGCGCAGGGCACCTTGTTCGTGGGCAGCCGTGATGAGGGCGTGGTCCATGCGTTACGCGATGAGGATGGTGATGGGCGTGCGGAGAAACACTGGACGGTGGACCGGAACCTCCAAATGCCGGTTGGCGTCGCATTCCGTGACGGTGACCTTTATGTCTCCGCCGTGAGCAGCATACTTCGATACCCGGACATCGAAGCGCACCTGGAAGCCCCCCCGGAGCCCGTCGTGGTCACCGACGCGTTCCCCTCGGAAACCCATCACGGCTGGAAATTCATCGCGTTCGGACCGGACGGAAAGCTCTACGTACCGGTAGGCGCCCCGTGCAACATTTGCCTGAGCGACGATCCGATCTATGCCTCTATAACACGGATCAATGCGGACGGCACCGGGCGGGAGATCATTGCCAATGGCGTGCGCAATACCGTGGGGTTCGATTGGCATCCGACGACCGGAGAGCTTTGGTTCACCGAGAACGGTCGGGACTGGTTGGGCGACGATGCCCCCGATTGTGAACTGGACCACCTTACCACGATCGGGCAGCATTTCGGATATCCCTTCTGTCATGCCGGGACCATTCCCGACCCTGAATTCGGAAAGCAACGTGCTTGTTCAGAATTCGTGCCGCCCGCCGCTGAACTCGGACCGCATGTGGCTCCTTTGGGTATGCGCTTCTACACGGGATCCATGTTCCCGCGGGAATACCACAACGCCATTTTCATTGCGGAGCATGGTAGCTGGAACCGGAGCACACCCATCGGCTATCGCATCGCGGTGGCGTATCCACGACCCGATGGCACGGCGCGCACCGAAGTGTTCGCCGAAGGGTGGTTGAAAGGTGCACGCGCCTGGGGGCGGCCCGTAGATGTGCTGGTGGCCCCGGATGGCAGTTTGCTCGTGAGCGACGATGCGGCGGACATGATCTACCGCATCAGCTATTCCTCGGAATAGCGCTCGCCGACCTCTTCCGTAACGGCCTTCGACCCAGCCAGGGGCGATCAGCGAACGAGGCGCGGAACAAGGTGTGGTAAACACCTCCGGCGGTAGCTGTACCCAATAGGGCACCGGCGAGCACGTCTTCCGTGAAATGCTGGGAGAGATATACGCGTGAAAAGGCCAGGATGCCCGCCATCAAAGCCCAGGCCCATCCCGTCCGACGCTGCCCATCGATCACCGCCAACGCCAGGCACATGCTGAACGCTGCTGTGGCATGGCCGGACGGGAAACTGAAGTGGTGGTGCATGGTGACCCCGTCCACCAGGTACAGGTCGGTTTTCGAGGCGAGCAGATGCACCGGACGATCGTGGTCCGCGAACGCCATCCGTTTGAGCCCTTGCACCAAGATGGCACTGAGTCCGGTGCTTACCCCAACCATGAGAAACGACCGCCAAGTCCCGAAAATGAGGAGGAGCAGCGACAGCGTGGTCGGCACCAGGCCATCCCCCAAGTGCGTGGTGTACTTGAAGAGCGCATCCGCCCATGGTGCATGTACCTTGTTGATGGTCGCATGCAGGGCGGACTGGTCCGTCATGGCCACGGCCATCACGGCGGGGACACCCATGAGCAGGCCGATCAGGATGAACATACCTACGTTATGATCCCGCCGCATCGACCAAAAGTAGACGTAGTGCCAGGTCTATCTTTCGGCATGCGACGTTCTACCTGCTTCGTTGTGTTCTTGGTTTGGCTTTGCGGCACCACCGCTAGGTCACAGCCTTCGTTCACCACCGTCACCGGTGGCTTGCGCGCGGAATTCGGTGTTGGCAGCGTTCCTCAAGGCAGCGCCCAGATCGTGGCCGCCGCGATCTGGGACGCCACTTCTGGTCCTCGCTGCGGTCTCTTCGTTCACGATGTCAACGGGACCGTGACCGCCACCATCGATCTCGCCCTGTCCGGACGAGTGTTCGTTCAAACTTTCGTTCCTTCCAGTGGCGGCGGTGGCTACCTCGCGGGTAGCGTGATCCCGGATGGTGAGGATGAGCACGACCTTTTGTTGGTGCGCATCAACGCCGCGAACAATGTGGAATGGACAAGCACCGTGCATGCGCCGGACGACCAACAGATATTCGCCGTGACGGAACTGGCGACCGGCGGGTTGATGGCCACCGGTGTGGATAACGCTTCGGGCTCGCACGACGTGATGACGTTGCGAATGGATGGAAGCGGCAACCTGATCTGGTCCAGCGTTCAGGGCGGCCCCCTCGATGAGGAAGGCTTGGGCATCGCGGCCGACGGGCTTGGGGCGATGATCACAGGACGTCAGCTCAATTTCGGCGATGAGACGGACGCCTTGATGTATCGGTACGACCTCTCCGGGAACCTGGAATGGCAAAGTGGTTTCGGTGGTATCAAGGATGACCTCGGCCACGCCATCATCGAACGTGGCGACGGGACTTTCGTGATGGCCGGTGCCACGGACAGCTATGGCATGCTCGACCATCTGCTCCGGCGCAAAAGGAACATCTGGTTGATCGGCATGGAGAGCGATGGGGATACGCTTTGGACCCACGCCTTGGGCGATACCCTCATGGACCGGGAAGCGTTCGCCCTGGCAGAGACGCCCACCGGTGACCTCCTCGTGGTGGGAGAACGCGGCCTGGGCCGGGCCACGGATGCCTTGGCCATCCGGACCACGAGCACGGGCGATACGCTCTGGGAACACGTCTATGATACAGGCGACCAGGACCGCCTGGTCCATGTGCGCGCGGATCCAGGAGGCTTCCGCGCGAGTGGCCGTACGTTCGGGAACAGTGCGCAACAAGTCCTATTCCTACGACGGGACAACCTGGGCCAGTGATGCACGATCGATCGTGCATCATCGGCAATGACCTTACCGCGATCATGGTATTGGTTCCGCCTGTGGTACGATGGCACATTTGCGAAGAACCCTTCGCCATGTCCACGATAGGAAAACGCTACGCCCAGCGCACGGGTGATCTCTCGATCGCCAAGGTGCTCGACCACCGCACGAGAACCATACTGAACGCCGTGTTGCGCGAGCAGCGAGGCAAGGCGCTCGATGCCTACCTCATGGCACGACCGGGCAAGGCGTTCTCGCGCCCCTGCTGAACCGTGGTCAAGGAAGCTGTTGCGCCCGCGTCGCGGTCGGCACAGTACCACCAATGTTGATGAGGATCGGGTCGCGATCATTGTTGCTTCCGGCGTACTTCACCACACCATCCAAGGTCACGTCAGCAGGGAGATACCCATTGACCGTCGCGGTCGGCACCATGCCACCGATCCCCACGAGGATCGGGTCACGATCGTTCGAGCCACCGGCGTACTTCAACGATGCATCCGGGACCACGTTCCCGGCCCAAAGCGCGCGCTTGCCGTTGGACAGCACTGCACGTGCGTCCGTTCCATAGGTGGCTGTGGTGGTCAACGTCAGATCCACCAGCTTCTGGTTCTTGTTCAGCAGGGTACTGGCGAAGGTCATCGCGCCGAAGTGGTTGCGGTGTCGAACGGCGACGTAGTAGTTGTCCGTCGCAACGTTGAAGAGCAGACGCGGATATCCGTTCGTTCCCACGACATCACCATCGCGCTGTAGCAATGCGCTCTTGGTAGCTACGATGGTGGACGGGTTGTTCTTGTTCCGCAATTCCACAAGCACCCAATCCACGACGGCATTGGCGCCTGTCACGGCAAGGAGCGAACCGGGGACCGTCTCTCCACCCCCGCCGCCCAGGTGTGTGTACCCCAGTCCGGTAAAGGGCTCGTTGCTGGGTATGAGACTGCTGCTTCGGAGCGCATCGCGCATCAGGTTGGCTTGGCTGTCGAACGCCCCCTGTAGGTTAACCCTCAACTTCACGCTCGGCACACAATCCTGCCAACGTGCCAGGTTCGCTCCCGGGACAATGGTGAGCGTGCCGTTCGACGGGCGTTCCCAGCGCAAGGTCATGTGGTCGGACCCACTGCCCTCCTTTTGTATCATTTCCACATAGTAATAGGCGCCTGCTTGCATTTGGATGTTCCCGCTTCGCTGTGTCGGGTACTTGGTGTACTCCGTGTTGCCTGTGGATCCCGGGACCTCGCAGGTGTACTGCTTGAACGCCGGGTCAGCGTTCGGGCTCAGGTACAGCACAGAAGCGTCGTCGCTGGTAATGGTGAAATGGTAGATACCCGTCTCGGGTGCGATGATGTATCCATGCATACGGGTCCCATAGTTGTTCGCTGTGTTCACTGGCCCTTGGAACGATGTCGGGAACGTGGTGCTCGTCGGATTGTCCGGATAGTTCGGGCTGCTGGTGAGGTTGATGACGGCGGAACCGCTTATCCCGGACCAGAAGTCCCGGCGCACGCTGCCCAATGCTCCCACACATTGTGGTGGATCCAGCGTGAGCACAGTGATCAACCGCTGTGCGGTCCCGGTCAAACCGTCGTTGTCCGTTACGGTAAGGGTCACATAACGCTCACCTGTGGCGGTGTAACTGTGCGCCGGGGTCGGACCAGTGGCCGTGGCGCCATCACCGAAGTCCCACGCATAGCTTACAATGGAACCTGGGTCGTACGAGGCGCTACCATCGAACTGAACACTTAGCGGACCAGTTCCAAAGCTCACGTCCGAAGCGATCAATGCGGTGGGCGCTATGGCATAGCATCGTGGGTAGATGTAGTTCACGTCCGTGGTCGCCAATCCGGCGGCATCGGTCACGGTGAGTTTGATCTCGTAGAAATAGTCCTGTCCGTCGCATCCCACACCACTTATCAGGGTGGAGGTGACCGGCGTGGCGTTGGCCGGTTCAGGATGGGTATGGGTGTTGTGGTGCAGGATGGTGCGCCAAGCGTAGGTAAGTTGCCCCGGCCCGTGCTCGACATCCGAAACCGCCGCGCTGAGCACGAACGTGGTGTCGATCCCGTGCGGGTAGTAGCTGCCGTCCGCGAAGCTGTTGATGTTGACGGACGGTGGCGTGTTGTTCACGCTCACGAGCAACGTGGTCTGGTTCGTCTGGAGGTTGCCGTCCGTTACCGTCAAGGTCACTGTGTAGCTGGTGAGGACGTTAGGGTTCGGGCTGAAAAGATGCGCGGGGTTCTGGGCAGTGCTCGTCTGCCCGTCGCCGAAGTTCCAGAGGTAGGTGATGGCGCTGTTCTCCGGATCATAGGATCCCGCACCGTTGAACTGCACGTTGAGCGGTCCAGGACCATACTGCACGTTCTGCGAGGCCACCGCTACCGGTGGCAGGTTCACCGCTTGGGAATAGCAGATGCGGCGCAGTTCATTGCTATCGTAGCGGACGTAGTAAAGGCATCCTTCAGGCCCCTCGCCCATCCAGATCACCGCCCCCATGTTGCTCCCGAAGTCATGCACGGAGGTCGGCGCATCCTGGCTATTGAAATTGAACCTCCTGATCCATGCTCCGGGATAGTCACCGTGGAAATACACGTTCTGATAGCCCGCCGGCCAGCCCGTGCCGCTGAGCCAGGTTCCGCCAATGGCCGCGAAGCCACCGAACATAGGGCCGGGTACCGGGGATCCCACGGCATTGAGATCGATGGTCGCGGCAACGCCAGCACTGAAAATGCCGGTGCGGGCCCGGTTCACCCCATGCTGCCAATCGATGGCGGGGCGCGCATGGAAGAAGTGCGGAACGGTGTTGGGGATCTGCTGGCTGCCGTCGCAAGGGTTCGGGTGACCGTTCAAATGGATCGGCGTATCCTGCTTCAACAGGTCCTTGAAGTTGAAGAAGTCCACCGTGCAGGAGGTGCCGTTGAACAAGGGGTTCGGCGCATCGAAGTTCTTGCCGGCAGTAGCCTGGTAGTTCGGCATAGGCTCCAATCCTTCCATCAGCGGCCAACCGAAGTTCATTCCTCCTTCGTAGCAAACGTTCAGTTCCTCCCATTGATCCCATCCGACGTCACCGATGTACACCGTACCAGGATCACCCACAGCCGGATCCGTGCTGCCGGTGCCCGGGCGCAAGGCCGCGCGGAACGGGTTGCGCAGACCCATGGCCCACACGCGGGACTTAGGTGCGCGGGGCTGCGCCGGATCGTAGTACGGATTGCTCGGCACTCCATTCCCTGTCGCGGGATCGATCCGAAGGAGTTTTCCATTGTGGCAGTTCACCATTTGGGCGCGCAGAGCGCCAACGTTCTCATTGGGCCGGATAATGCTATCCGCAAGGGCCGTGATGTAATAGGTCTCTGGTGCACTGCCAACATCCGCGGAGTTGTAGCTCGCACCATCGCCCACAGTGGCCAGTAGGGTTCCGTCGGTCCCGAACAACAGGGTCCCGGTGCTGTGCGATTCATGCAACTCCGGAATGCCCGTCTTCTTTGTCTCGCCTACCAGGACCAGACGCGTGCCGTAGTTCACGGTATTGAACGTTGGACCGGTCGCGGTATAGCGCGTGATGCGCATGATGGTCGCCGAGTAATACTCGTTCACGCCTGTGAAATAGGTGCCCCCAGGTATTCCAAAGTTCATCAGGTGGTGGCGGTCCACCATGTACATCAGATAGATGTAGCCGTTCACCAGGAAATTCGGGTCCAACGCGAAGCCAAGGCACCCATGGTCCCGCCAATCCCCAACCTCGCCGGTGCCGGTGGTGTGGCTGAGATCGATGAGCGGCTGTGCTAACCGCACCCCGTTCTCTACGATCCAAACTTTTCCCGCCTTCTCCCATACGTACATACGATCGTTCGCATCCCAGACCGCTCCCTGCGGTGCGTTCCAACCGCCCATGGACACCACATCGTTGAAGCCCGCAGGCACTTGAGCACGGGCGCATTCGGTTCCGGCCGCAACGGCTATGGCACAGGTGAACCATGTGAGCGAACGGTCAGATAACAGGCCAAGGAGTGGTAGCTTCATGGAGGGGAAAGTATCGACCAGTTGCCGATATTAGCCGACGAAAATAGTTCCAAGAGATATAGACTGTCAATGCTGCGGAAAAGGACATGGAGAAGGGCACTGTTCGGGTGATCGTTCAAGGTCACGTTCAAGGGGTTGGGTACCGCCAGCATGCCCGGGATATGGTTGTGGCGCTGGGACTTGCGGGGCGTGTCCGGAACATGCCGAACGGCTCGGTGGAAGCGGAGGTTGAGGGCGACGAGAAGCGGATCCATGACTTCGTGGCTTGGTGCCGCCTGGGACCGACGCAAGCACGCGTTGACCGTGTCAGCACGGAACCTATTCCCTTTCGCGGTTACAACAGCTTCCAGGTCGATCGTTGATCGGCCGTGACATTTGGCCAAGGCACCTGGCTACCTTCGCGGCCGTTTTAACGGAACCATGCATCGCTCGCTATTCTTCCTCCCCTTGTTCGCGCTGGCTTGCGAACCTCCTGCCTCCTCCAGCGAAGAGGTATTGTCCAAGGACACCGTGCCACCGGCACCCTCCCTGATCGTACCGGGAGAGGACCATTTCAAGAGCCTGAAGCAACTCACTTTCGGAGGTGACAATGCCGAGGCGTATTGGAGCTTCGGCGGTGATCGTCTTGTGTTCCAGGTCACCAATGCCGCCTGGGGCGATAGTTGTGATCAGATCCGGCACTTCAACCCGTTCGATGACGATCTGAAAGCAGCCGCGCCCACCAAACTGAGCACAATGGGCGGCCGCACTACCTGCAGTTATTTTCTACCAGGTGACAGCCTGGTCCTGTTCGCCAGTACCCATGAGGATGGTTCCCAGTGCCCCCCGGTCCCAGAGCGAAAGCCCGGCGGAAAATACGTGTGGCCGATCTATTCCACTTTCGACATTTACGTGTGCGACCTGCAAGGAACGATCCGCCGGAAGCTCACGGACACCAGAGGCTATGACGCCGAAGCGACCGTCTCCCCCAAGGGCGATCGCATCGTTTTCACCAGCATGCGCGATGGGGACATGGAGTTGTATACCATGAACATCGATGGAACGGAGGTGAAGCGCATCACCAACACGTTGGGCTACGACGGCGGCGCCTTTTTCAGTCCCGATGGCACACAATTGGTGTGGCGTGCCAGCCGACCTGCCACCCCGGAACAAGTCGCTGAGTACAAAGACCTGTTGAAGCAGGGGCTCGTGCAACCGACGGAGATGGAACTGTTCATCGCGAACGCGGATGGCAGCGATGCACGGCAGATAACGAAGATGGGCAAGGCCAACTGGGCACCCTATTGGCACCCCTCCGGCAAGAAGATCATCTTCGCGAGCAACCACGCCACCGAGCGTGGCTTCCCGTTCACGTTGTACCTGATCAATACGGACGGTACCGGGTTGGAACAGGTGAGCGGAAGCGACACCTTCGATGCCTTCCCCGTGTTCAGCAAGGACGGACGTTACCTGGTCTTCAGCAGCAACCGCAACAACGGCGGCACCCACGATACGAACCTCTTCCTAGCCGAGTGGCAGGATTGATCAGCCATCTTCGTGCCCATGGTTGAGGGCGACCCGCCACTACGACCCGCATGGAGGGAGCGGTTGGCCACCCGTTGGGGTGTATCGCCCGGGCGCGTACTGGTTATCCTTGCCGTGTTCGCATGCACCGGCTTTTCGGTGATGTTCCTGAAACGCCCCGTCGTGGGCGCCATCACCGGCGGGGAGCAGAGCACGCTGTTCACCGTGATCTATTATGTGCTGATCCTGCCGATCTACAACCTGTTGTTGCTTGTTTACGGTTTCCTGTTCGGGCAGTTCAAGTTCTTCTGGGAGTTCGAGAAGCGTTTCTTTCGAAGGCTCTTCCGCCGTCATTGATCAAGTAGCCGCACCACACGGGCCACCTCCCGCCGTGTGCTCTTCTTCAATTGGCATTCCCACACGGTCACCACGCGCCAGCCCTCCTTCCGGAGTTCGCGCAACTTCCGGTGGTCGCGTGCTTGGTTGGTGCTGAGCTTGTTCTTCCACCATCTACTATTGCTCTTGGGCATGCTGCGCGCGCAGTGTGGGCATAGGTGCCAGAAGCAACCATGCACGAAGACCGCGACTTTGCGCTTGGGCCAGGCGATATCAGGCCGACCGGCGGCCTTCTTCCAATTCAGCCGGTAGCCCCGGATGCCTTCGGCGCTGAGGGCGGCGCGCATCATCCGCTCCGGGCCCGTATCCCTGCCACGGATGCGGCTCATTGTAGCGCTCGTGCGTTCATCCTTCGGGATAGGCGCCCGGCCGTCGCGCAGGTAGACCTTGCTCATGCGACCGCGAAGTTCATCGACCGCGCGGGAAGGTGGAACTTAGCACCGCAATGAACTGGATCGTGCTCCTGCTCGCGGGTCTTTTCGAAGTCGGCTTCGCCACCTGTCTGGGTAAGGCGAAGGAGTCCTCAGGCACAGCGGCCTTCTGGTGGATGGTCGGCTTCTTCGTGAGCCTGTCGATCAGCATGTACCTCCTCTACCTGGCCACCCGTTCGCTGCCCATCGGCACAGCATACGCAGTGTGGACAGGTATCGGGGCCGTGGGCACCACGCTCGTGGGCATCTTTCTTTTCAAGGAATCCGCGGACCTCTGGCGCATCGTTTTCCTCAGCACACTGATCGCCAGTTTGATCGGCCTGAAACTGGTTTCGCACTAGGCCCGGTTGATCGAAATCGTCCGGCACCTCGCCACCCCTTTGCTCACGCGCACATCTTCGCCACATGAGGATCGCGATCATCGGGTGCGGCAACATGGGCACCGCATACGCGCGCAGTTTCCGCAAATACGGCCTGGCGCGACGCGATGAGCTACTTCTGGTGGCCCGAAGTGAACGACGACGCGAGCAACTCGATCCGTTGGGAACGTGGAGCACGGGGATCGGACCGGAGATCGGTGCATGCGATCTGGTGATCGTCGCCGTGAAACCGCAGGACTTCACCTCTATCGCCGCTTCGTTGGCCGGTGTTCTGGAACCGGGACAGGTGGTGCTGTCGATCATGGCCGGGATCACCTTGCAAAGGCTCGCGGAAAGCCTGAAGCACCGCACGGTGGTGCGCGCCATGCCCAACGCGCCAGCGCAGATCGGCTTGGGCATCACCGCTTACACCACGGGTACGGAGTTGACCATGCGCCAAACCCTGCAGGTGGAGCAATTGCTCAACAGCACCGGTCGTGCCATGCATCTGGCCGACGAGGCCTTGCTCGACCCGGTAACCGCGCTCAGCGGCAGTGGCCCCGCCTATTTTTTCGAGATCGTCCGGACCATGGTCGACAGCGGCATCCGACTGGGGCTCGAACCCCATGTGGCCAGCGCCTTGGTGAAGCAGACCATGCTCGGGAGCTACCACCTGATGGAACACGCGGACCGCACGCCGGAAGAATTGATCAATGCGGTGATGAGCAAAGGGGGCACCACCGAGGCCGCGTTCAACGTGCTCGCCTCGGAAGATATGAGCGGAGCGCTGTACCGTGCGATCGCTGCCGCCAGCGGCCGGGCACAGGAACTATCCGCGAGTTGAACGCTTACTGAACAGTGATCTCCGTCCGCCGGTTCAGTGCGCGACCCTCGTCCGTTCCATTGCTGGCCATCGGCCGGGTCTCACCGTACCCCTTGGATGAGACACGCGCGGCATCGATCCCATACCCGGTGAGGAACTTGGCCACCGCGCTCGCGCGATCTTCGCTGAGCTTCTGGTTGTCCGCGTCGGCGCCCACGTCATCGGTGTGACCGCCCACCTCGATGCGCATCGTAGGGTTGGCCTTCATCAATCGTAGCAATTTGTCGAGCTCCGTGTTGCTGGCCGGCAACAGATCCGAACTGGCGGTATTGAAGAAGATGTTGCGCAGGGTGATGGTCTCACCACTGGTGATCGGGCTCAACGGGACTTCCAACGTCTGCGGCTTGCCATCGGTGGACACCGCGACACTATAGTTCTGGCTGAAGAACAGGTAACCCTCGGAGGAGGCGTTCAAACCGTACTCCCTTCCCGCTGGCAAACAGACCAGGAATTCGCCCGTGCTCGGATCGCTGTAGGCCGCGGTGGCGAGATTTCCCGTGCTCAGATCATGGAGTTCCACATCCGCCTCCACGGGCTTGCCTGTGCTCTTGTCCGTGACCACGCCACGGATGTAACTGACCGCGGCCGGCCGCGCCTCCGGATACAGCTCGAAACCGTACAGGTCGAGCTCTCCCTGCCCACCGGCCCGATCGCTCGCGAAATAGGCGATGCGCCCATCGGCGCTCACGAGCAAACTGTTCTCATCACCACCGGTGTTGATCGGGTAACCAAGGTTCAACGCAGGACCCCAGGTCCCGTCATCCTGCATGCGGCTCATATAGATGTCCAGGCCACCGAACGCCGGATGCCCATTGCTGCTGAAGTAGAGCGTGCGCCCGTCCGGATGGATCTGCACGCTCTCCTCCTGGAACGGCGTATTGATCGCCGACCCCAGTTTCTCCGGTGCGCTGAAGGAACCATCTTCCTGAAGCCGCGTCACGAAGATATCCATGTCCTTCAGCCCGTCCTGCGCCTGGGTTCCACGCACGTAGTAGAGTGTGCGGCCATCGCTGGCCAAGCTGGGCTGGCTTTCCCAATTGCGCGAATTCACCGGTGGGCCCAAGTTCTCCGGTGGGCTCCATCGGTTCCCGATGCGTCGGCTGATGAAGAGATCGCAACTGCCGAGCCCTTTCCGCCCCGCGCCATAATCCCCTTCCATACCCGCACATGCGGTGAAGATGATGAAGCGGCCATCGGGGGAAAGGGTGCCAGCTCCTTCGTTCGCGGGTGTAACCACGCCACCGACAGGTCGGCCAGTGGTCCATTCGCCGTTCTCATCGCGCGTGCTCACGTAAAAATCCTCCTGATGTCCCCAAGGTGATGCGGCATCCGGCAGGTCACGCGTGTAGAGCAAGGTCTGATCGTCCGCCGTGATGCACGGATAATATTCCGCATTGGCCGAGTTCACCGCAGGGCCCAGGTTCTTGGGGTCGAAAGGCACCGGATGCTTGATGGCCTCCGCCGCGAAGGCGCAGTTGTCCACCCCCAGGCGAGCCCGACGCCGCCGCACCGGCTCCTCCTCGAGTTCCAAGTACGCCTTGTAGTGCTGTTCCGCAGCGGTGAAGTCCTGATTGCGGAACTCGATATCGGCGAGGTGTAGGTAGGCGTTGGGGA
>JAGNSU010000057.1 GCA_017987895.1 Flavobacteriales bacterium
TCGGTGCCATGCTGCTCTCGATGGTGTTCATCATCGCGCTCTGGTTCGGTATTGATCTCCTGCGACACGGCCCGGACTTCACCGTGGCGTTCTTCGAACGTCAGGTCGCCTTGTTCACCGAGGAGGATGCCGGACACGGAGGCTTCTTTGGATATCACTTCGTGGTTCTATTGATCGGTTGTTTCCCTGCTTCGCTGTTCGCGTTGCAGGAGTTGTTGAAGCCGACGAAGGAAGGGGACGAGCGCCGTCTTTTCCGCACCTGGATGATGATCCTCTTCTGGGTGGTGTTGATCCTGTTCAGCGTGGTAAGCACCAAGATCGTCCACTACAGCAGCCTGTGTTATTTTCCGCTCACCTATCTGGCCGCCCTTCAACTGGAGCGGATCTGGAAGAAGCAGGAGGGCTTCGGTTGGTCGCGCTTCGCCATGGGCGTGATCGGCAACATCATCGCGCTCGCGGTGATCGTCCTCCCCTTCGCGGCGATGCGTATCGAACGGCTCAAGCCGCTCTTCTCCGCCGATCGGTTCGCGCAAGGGAACCTCGAGGCGAATGTGCATTGGACCGGTCAGGAGGCCATCGCCGGCGCGGTGCTGTTCGCAGCGCTGCTCGCGGCGCATGTGTTGCACAGCAAGGGCAGGTTCCGCCAGAGTTTGTTAGTGAGCTTCGGCGGTGTGGTCCTCTTCATCTGGTGTACGCTGTACTTCTTCGTGAACAACATCGAAGGCTACTCACAACGGGCGGCCGTCGAGTTCTTCGAAGCGCGGCAGGACGAACCGTGCTACCTCCTTACCAAGAACTACAAAAGCTACGTGCCGGAGTTCTATGGGCGGATGCGTGAACCACAACCCAACGAGGAGGTCCTGCTGCGCGGGCCGATCGATAGACCGGTCTACCTCTCCTGCAAGATCACCTCGATTGCGGAAGTGGAAGCGTTGGGAACGTTCCACGAACTCTACCGCAAGAACGGCTTCGTCTTTTTCAAGCGGGAACCTTGACCGGGAGCCCAACATCGCACATGAAGGCACACATCCACACTCCGACCAACGATCCCCGACAAAGCATCGACTTCTACACGCGCCTTGGTTTCACACGGGTATCGGAGGATCCGATGTTGTTCACCGATGGAAGCACGGTGATCGAGGTGGATCCAGACCGGCGCGCGCGGGCGGGTGTGCGTTGCTACCACACCGATCCCTCGGCGGTCATCGCGAAGCTGGGCGTGAAGGCCCATCCCGTCAAAGGCGGCCATGTGGTGAGCGACCCGAGCGGGGTATGGGTCTACATCATGGAAGGGGAAACGCCGAAGGTGGATATGGCGGGCGTGGCCACAAGCCTGCTCGGCGATTTCGCCGGGCTCAGCGTTGAAAGCACGGATGTCGCACGATCGCTCAGCTTCTGGAAAGCGTTCGGTCTGGAGGTCACCATGGGTAGTGCGGAACAAGGTTGGGTGTCCCTGGGTGGTGAAGGCTGGCCGGGAGTGAGCATCATGGCCCAGCTGAACTGCCCGCATCTGTTCTTCAACCCCTCGCTCACCTACTTCAACGGCAAGGAGGGCAATCCGAAGGTGATCGCGAACGTGCGGAAGGCAGGGATCCCGATCACCGAGGAGATCACGCATTTCAACAAGGAGGGCATCGTGGACAACATCATCGTGCGCGATCCAGGCGGCCTCGGGTTCTTTCTCTTCAACGACTGACCTATGGAACCTGACCTGTCCCACATTCTTACCCATCTCGGCGAGGACCGCGAGCGCGGCTACAACGCGGTGGTGCCACCCATCGTGCAGAGCGGGAACTTCACGTATCCCACCGTGGCGGCGATGCGTGCAACGGTGCAGCAGGAGTTCGACAAGCCGTTGTACACGCGCGGGTTCAATCCCACCGTGGCGGTGCTGCGGAAGAAGATCGCCGCGCTGGAACGCGCCGAAGATGCGTTGGTGTTCAGCAGCGGGAGCGCGGCCATAGCGGCGGCGGTGATCAGCTTCGTGAAGGCGGGCGATCACATTGTCTGTGTGCGCAAGCCCTACAGTTGGACGAAGAAGCTCCTGGCGGAACTCCTCTCCCGTTTCGGTGTGGATCACACCTTCGTAGATGGCACCGATCCGGAAAACTACCGGCGCGCGATCCAGCCGAACACCACGTTCTTCATCCTCGAAAGCCCGAACTCGCTCACCTTCGAACTACAGGACCTGGCAGCGGTGAGCGCGATCGCAAAAGAGCACCGGATCGCTACACTTTGCGACAACAGCTTCAACAGCCCGCTGTTCCAGCGACCCATCGCGCACGGCATCGACATGGTGGCGCACAGCGCGACCAAGTACTTGAACGGCCACAGCGACGTGGTGGCCGGCGTGCTCGCCGGAAGCCATGAACACATGCGCCAAGTCATGGCGAAGGAATTCATGACGCTGGGCGCGGCACCCTCGCCGCACGATGCCTGGTTGCTGATCCGTGGCCTGCGCACGTTGGAGCTACGCATGCACCGCAGCGCCGATTCCGCGGAGAAGGTGGCGCGCTTTCTGGAAGGCCATCCGAAGGTCGCACGGACGTATTGGCCGGGGCTGGAGAGCCATCCGCAGCATGTGCTCGCAAAGCGACAAATGGATCGCGTGGCCGGTCTGATGAGCATTGAACTCGACGCGCCCGATGAAGCCGCTGTGGAACGCTTCTGCGATGCGCTCAAGACCTTCCTTATCGCTGTAAGCTGGGGCGGGTACGAAAGCTTGCAGTGGCCCGTGTGCGCACTGAAAGGACCCAGCGGTTACTATACTGACCTGCCCTTCACCATGGTGCGGCTCTACATCGGCCTGGAGGATCCCGACCTGCTTATTCGCGACTTGGAGCAGGCATTGGCGCGGATCTGAGGGCTCAGTCGCGCAGAAGTCGCCGCACAGATGGAGAACCGACGTGATGTGGGGATGGCTATCGTGATCGAGAGGAACTATGCGGTGCAAGCTAACAGGCTCCATTTCATGGACACCTCAAGGTAACTGGACCGTTCGGTCGTGTAGCTGAGATCCATGCGAGAAATACCAGAGACGCTCAGATTCCTGCCTCCAATGTCAGAACGTCGCGCGCAAGGCGACTATGAAGTTCCTACCCGGCGAAGTCATGCCGGAGGAATAGGTCCGATAGCGCGCATCGAGCACATTCTCCAGGCCCGCTGTAAGTAGCAAAACTGGAGTGACCCGCAAGCTTCCTTTCACATCCAGCACTTGCCAGGGCGGGCAGTAGGGCTCACCGGCGCTGTCCAACGCATAGATGGGTTTGTCCTTTTCAGTGGGGGCCAGTTCATCAGTAGTGAAGCCATCACTGAATGAGAACAGCGCCCGAAGATCAACGCGCCCATGTGCCCAGCGTAGGCCGATACGCCCAAAGGATGGTGGCGAATGGCGCAGGGGTACGGTGCTCACACCATCGTCGGCATCCTCCGAACCCGATTGGCCTGTGTACCGGACTTCGGCGGAAAAACCCGCGAACAATATCGCTTCCATGGAAAAGGTCCCGCCCCATACGCGGGCTTGTGCGGCGTTCTGGATCGCATCCACACGGCTCATGGAGCCTTCATAGAAAATGCTGTCCGCACCGTTCAGGTCATAAGGCCTGCGCACCATAACATCGTCCACGAGGATGTAGAAAAGTGAACCGCTCAGCTTGACACGGTCCAGGATCGTCTTCTCCGCGCTCACCTCCGCATTATATGCATACTCAGGTCCCAGCTCCGGGTTGGGCACGATCACTGTGCCGGGTTCGTTGGAGAAGACCTTGCCTACATCGTCGATGTTCGGCGAGCGGAAGCCGGTGCTCAAGTCGACCGCCAGTTTCCACGCGGTTCCCGGTCGCCACGCCGCGCCGATGTTGCCGGTGAGCGCACCATTGTTGAGTTCGGTATGCGTGGTCGGGTATGGGAAGAGCGTGGTATCGAATGTGGCCTCCAACCCACAGCGGCTGTAACGCGCTCCTGCGGAAAGCGTGAGGCGTTGCGTCAAGTCCGCCATCGCGCCGACATACACCGAACCGGTCCACCAGGTCGATCCATCGGGATAACGCGCATTGATGTTCTCATAGGCATCATCCACAGTTTCATGCTGTGCCGCGTGGGAACCGACCAGGTTGTGGATGGCCTCCGCGCCGTACAGCAGTTGAACACGCTTGCCGAGGAACTTCTGCAGATCGAGGTTCAGCCAAAGACCATCGACTTGTTCCTTCTGAAGAGTGATCTCTGTTTCTCTGAACCCGCGTTGTGTCCGGCTTTCGTCATACCGCTGGGAAGCGATCACGAGATGCGCCTTTGTCCATGGGCCACGTTTCGCGATGTGGCTTACCTCACCGCTGATCATCCGCCAGGCCTGTGGCCCGTAGTTCCACACCGCCCACCGCGGTGATCCATCGCCCCGTGCTGTGATCATCGCGTCATAGCGCGGATGATCGCTGGTTGTGGTGTAATAGCCGTTGAGCCCGACCTCCAGTCCGTCGATCGGACGGTAGGCGAGCTTCGCCATGTAGGCGTAGTTCTCGAAGGCCGTTCCCATTTGGAGCTGGGGATCCACGTTCACCACCTGGCTATCCACCCCGTTGAACGTTCTGACGTACCACGGGCGCAAGTAGTCATCCAAGCCATCGGAGCCCATGCGCAGATCACCGTACCCGGTAAGCGAAGCACTACCGACGAAGGCGAACTTGCGCGAACCGATGCCGAGGTCCACATGCCCCGCAATCTCGTTCGCAGCGCTTGCCGATCGCAGATAGCTCGTACCGCGCACCAGCAAGCCACTGTCCGCACTGAAACCTGGCCGCAGCAGCCGGAAGTCCATAACCCCACCGATGGCGTCACTACCATAGGTCATGGCCCCTGGCCCGTATACCACTTCGGCATGCTCCACCGCGTGTACGTCCACGTTGATCACGTTCTGCAAATTGCCAGCGCGGTAGATGGCGTTGTTCATCCGCACGCCGTCCACGACGATGAGCACGCGGTTGGCCGCGAAGCCGCGCAGCATGGGACTTCCCCCTGCCTGCTGGTTTTTTTGCACGAACACCTGCCCGCTCTGCTGCAGCAGGTCCGCAGTGGTGCCGGGGTTGTGGAACGCCACATCCTCAGGACCCATCACGGTGATCCGATCGGGCACGCGTACCCGATCCTGCTCCCACCGGTTGGCGCTGATCACCACCTCAGGTAGCTGGAACGGAGCAACAACGAGGACCACGCGATAGCCTTGCTGGGCCAACTCGTTCCAGGTCAGTTGCTCCGCCCGATAGCCGAGGGCGGTGAACACCAAGGTATCCGATCGCGCGTCCGTAAGGATCGTCACTTGTCCATTCGCGTCGGTGGAACCGACCGGACCGGTGCTCTTGGAAAAGACCTGCACGCCTTCCAACGGACGCGCCGTGCCATTCTCCACCACGGTGAGGGTCTGCGCCCGAGCGGCGAATGTGATCACCAGGGAACAAATGGAGAATATGACGCTGCGAAGGTCCACGCCCCAGCAAATGAAACGCACTGGCCCGGATGTAACGCGTACACCCGGGCCAGCTTGTTGCGCGCCGCGAGAACGTCAGAACGAAGCGCGCAATGAGATCTGGAAGTTGCGTCCAGGTGCGCTCACACCGGAGGCGAACGTCCGGTAGTTGAGATCGGCGATGTTCTCCAAGCCCAGTTGTAGCGATACGTTCCGCGTGAAGGCGAAGGAGGCGCGAACGTTGACAGTGCACCAAGCCGGCATGCCATTGACCGTGGCGTACTGCAAGTTGTCCTCACCCGAACTACTGTAGTCCCGGAGTCGCTTCCAGCCATTGTAGATCGTATACACCTCGGTGCGTAGACGTTTGACACGCAGCTCAAGACCAGTGCGGCCGAATACCGGTGGTACGTGGTCCAATGGAACGTCAGTGGTATCCGTTCGCACTCGACCGTAGGTATATGTAAGCCCGCTGTTCAGGGTGAAATGGTCGTTGAGCCGTGCAGCGATCTGACCGCTGGCGCCATAGATGTACGCCTCGTCCTTGTTGGTCAGGGCGGTAACCCGGCTCGGGGTACCGTCATAGTCGATGGTGTCCTGACCGTCCACCAGGAAGTCGCCGACGACCAGCGCATTGGTGAGTTGGGTGTAGAAAGCATTGAGATCCACTGTGTAGCGCGAAACGAAGGTCTTGCTCAGGCCGATCTCGCCATTTATGGTGGACTCCGCCTTCAGATCGGGGTTCGGAACGACCACCAGGCCCGGGCCACTATCGAACACCTTCCCCATATCATCCACGTTGGGTGCGCGGAACCCGGTGCTTCCCAGAATGGAGATGCGCCAGTCGCGTCCGGGCAGATACATGGCCCCGAGGCGCCAGTTGAAGGCTCCGTTGCTTTGGGTAACGGTACCATTGAGGAACTGGTAGTCACCCGTATCGGCGAAGATGGCCTGCAACCCTACCTGGGTATAGCGCACGCCCTCGCTGATCACCCAATGCTCGTTGATCTCGACGGTGTGCGAGAGGTAGGCGGCGTAACTGGTCATGCTCGAACCACCCGTAGGATAGCGGGAGCTCAAATAGGTCAGTTCCCCGGTCTCAATGTGCTCGCGTTCGGCTTTTGAGTCCACATCATTGTGGTAGAACTCCAACCCATAGCGCAGTTCGTGCTTCTTCATGCGTTTCTCGAGATCAGCGTTGAAGCCGTAGACAGCGACCTTCTCCATACGATGGTTCAGTCGGCTGCTGGTGAAGCCACGGTTGTGCCGGCTCGCCTCAGTGGACTGATAGCTCGGCGTGATCCGCGCTTGATCGAAGAAGCCGCGCTTCTCCAGTTCCAAGGTGTAGGCGATCAGCATGCGCTTCTGAGGCCCGTAGTACCATTCCGCGGTACTCGGAACGATGTTGCCATCTGGGTCCACGGAGTACTCCGACAGACGGTCGTAGCGAGGTACGTCAGTACTGGTGCTCAACTGGAAGTTGAGTTGATGCACGGTACGTTCTCCGGAACGCACTCGAAGTTTCTCGAGCATGTCGATCTGCTTATAGGCAGTCCCCAATTGCACGTTGCTGTCGGGGTTCGGCACGACGACATTCTCGCCATCCACCCGTTCCACCGTGAATGGCTTCCGCCCGAAATCCTCGTAGAAGGGGTTGCGCGTGCTCCCCTGGCGCAGGTCACCGAAGTCGCTCGCGGTGATGCTGGTGAAGCTCGATACGCGACGGCCACTCAAGGAGAAGTTCGCGTTGGCGGTCTTCTCATCGTTGGCGGTGCTGTATCGGAAGAAAGCCCCACCACCCACCGCAGTACCCGTGGTATCGTTGAACACAGCGCTCCGCGTCATCATGTGGACCACGCCGCCGAGGGCATCACTTCCATAGACCACGGAGGCTGGGCCGCTGATCACCTCGATACGCTCTAGGCTGTTCTGGTCCACCGTCATGACATCCTGTAGGTGGCCGGCCCGGTAAATGGCGTTGTTCATGCGCACGCCATCCACCACCAATAGCACCCGACTGGCCTCGAACCCCCGGATCACCGGGCTGCTACCGCCCATCTGGCTCTTTTGAACGAACAATGCGCCGCTGTTCTGGAGCAGGTCGCCTGTGCTCTGCTGGTCCAAGAAGGAGATATCGCGTCGCTTCAGTAGGGCGATCTGTTCTGGGACATCGCGCCGCTTCTCTTCGAAGCGACTGGCTGAAAGCACGAACTCGTCCATGGTGATGGGCGCCGCCGTGAGATAGACCCGGTCCTTGGCCGACGCGGCCTCTGTGCGGGAGATCGTCACATCGGTGTAACCGAGGAGATGGAACTGGAGAGGTTCATCGGTGCCGTAAGCGGAAAGGTCCGCCCGGCCTTTGTGATCGGTGGTGACGACGGTGGTGCCGGACCGAGGGGTGATCGTTACGGCTTGCAACGGCTGCAAACTGGAGCGGTCGAATACGGTCACCGATTGCGCATGTACCACCCAAGGCAGCGCGCAAAACAGGGTGAGGAGAAAGAGAAATGGGTTCTTCATGGTTTCGTTCAATGATGACCAAGGCAAATGCGTTCCGGCCGCTGAAGCGGACGTACGAGCAAGCGCGGTGCGCACCGCCCTGGATGAGGAAGCGCCCCGGCAAGGGAACAAAGGGGATCAGGCCTTGGGAGGAGGGGAAGGAACCACCCGGATGCCGGTCAGCAGTATGGCGCCAGGATCGGGATGGTGTGATACGATCGAGGAGCGGATCGGAACAATGGAAAGCGGCAGTACATCGTGAACGGCTTTCCACAAAGCGAACATCGGGGCGGTCTGCTGTCTGCCCTGACCCCGTGTACCCATCGCCAGTTCCACCAGATCGGAAAGTTGGACGAAGAGTTCGGTCTCCTGCCGGTCGTCGATACAGGATAACAACAAGGTCCCATCCGCCTGCGTACGCAACTCCACGACATCATAGAACCGGCCGTTCGATCGGAATTCTCGCTCGGGTTTCACCCAATCCAACGCCGCATACTGTGCTTCGGTGACCTGGAACGAAGTACGCTCATCCTGGGGAACCCCGGCCTTCAGCCGCATTTTGATCTCTTGCTTCACGGCTCTTCGCTGCCACTCGAACGAGGCAAGAAAGCCGAGCTGCCAGGCCATCAATACCAACACCGGTACCGCCCAACAGGCGTGGATCCGCGAACGAAGCATGGCGCGCCAAGATAACGGGTTGATCGTGCCTACATCCTGGATAACCGGACAATGGTCACTTGGTTCAGGGATCGGTCGGTTCGCTCGCACCGATCGTGAGCACTGCCCGAGCCGTACCGTGCCCCTGGTCGAGCAGCCGCTCCAGTGCAACAGCCTGCTCTGCTGGCACGATCACATCCGCCACCTGGAGACTGGACCGCAACAGAACCTCATCGTCCCCGATACGTTCGAGGCTGCGGAGGTAGCGGGTGCTTCCACAGGTGTCCACACCAGCCGACGCGGATAGAAGTCCCACATCCACGGGCCGGTCGAAACCCACCTGGATCGACAGTTCATCATGCTGCGCGAAATCCCAATGGAACGGAAGATCACGACCCGCCGCTCGAAACCCCTCGGGCAGAGCATGCTCCAGAAGACCCGAGAGATCGAGTTGCCAGGTATCCTCACCGGTGGTATAGAGAGCCTGCGATAGATCGAGCTCCATCTCAATGGCCTGCCGGAAGGGCGGGTCGGTTTGCAGTGGGGCCATCCGCTGGTCGATCAACCGGGCATGGGGTGAATGGTCCGGCCGATGACCGTATGCGGAGAGCACTGTGCTATCCACTTCATTGAACAAGTAACTGGCGCGTCCAAGTGTGCTGAACTGACCCGTGAGCAGAACGCGCACACGAGCATGCACGGTGCGTTGCGCAAGGTCCACCTCCATTTCGAAATGGACCGTACGCACATTCTCATGTGGGGGTGCAATGGGCAGGTCGGTGAAAACCGGGAGCACCGGCCCATCGCTCACAAGCAGCGCCAAGTTGTTCAACAACGCGGATGTCCCTTGCCAATAGAAAGGGAACTCGTTCGCCATAAGACCCGACCGGGAACGCTTGGGGTGCATCCACAGAAGGCCATCACCATCGCGCACCGCGAGGAGGAACTCGTTGCCCCAAAGCGGGGATATGTAGCGATCGTCCATTCGACCCACGCGCGCATCCAAGACGTAGGCCGAGGTGTAATCCACGAAATAGTGGTCGATGATCTTGGCATAGAGATCATACCGGCTGATGGCCCGCAAGCGGCTTTCGTTCACCTGGTCCCCCATCCGCGGTCGGCCCGTCCAGTGATCATTGTCGTACCAGGCATTGTCCGGTTCGAAAGTGAACCTTGTGGCGATCCGTTCGTGGATCCGTTCGATGCGCCGAGCGACCGGTTCTTGGTCCTGGCCAAGGGTTGTGGATCGTATGAAGTCCTTGAGCAGCTCGTTCTGATGATCCGGCACGTTCTTGCGCGCCACCTGCTTCCACCAGAGCGCTTTGTCCTCCCGCTGACGCAATACATACATCCAATACGGTTGCTGAACAGGGATACCGGTGAGGTGGTCCCGTCGCCAGTAACGCGGGTCATCCGGTTCCAGGCGCACCACGATATGGGGTAAAAGATCGGCCGGGCGTGCGTTCACTTCATCCATGCAAGCCGGCAGATCCTCCATGCGCCAAGCGCAGCGTATTTCATCGCCTTCCTCCTGGCGCTCGGTGGCAGGCCAACCCATGAGCACAAGGCCATGCTTGCGATGGTACACGATCTCGGTGCGCTGAGCCCTGATGGGCAGTGTCCCATGGAAGAAGACCCGCCAACTGGTAAGCCGGGACCAATTGTCCACCCAATAGCGTGCGCGCCATCCGTAGCTCCGCGGTGCGTTCAGATCATACGGTACCATATATTTCCAGCGGAACTCGACCACGTCGCCCGTGCGGATACCAGCTACATCGAGCAAGTAGCTCCAGGCTTCTTCGTTCGTGATCGGGGTCCGCACATTGGCGCGCTCCACGCTGCCCGTAACGTGAAGTTCCTCCCATGATCCATCGGTGCGCACGACCCGGGCCGCGAAAAGATCCAGCCGGACGTTGAACCAAAGCGGATGCGCCTGCCCGTTCGGGTCCGCTGGAGCTGAGAGTTGACGATCGGCAAGGGGATCCAGACTTTCCGGAATACTGACATGTCCGAAGGCCCGGATGCTCGCCTGATCGGTGAAGCGTATTACCCTACGCCGCTCGAAGAACACACTGAGGAACTCCGGTTTGATATTGCGCAGGCGGATGGACAAGGCCTCGTCCAAGATCTCCGGTCCGTTGGTCGCGGCAGCCGACCAAGCCTCATCCCACACCGGTGCCGCGCCCCAGTCATGGCGCGATCGCAGAATCGAAAGGTCCTGGGCCGTGACCGCGTTCATCAGCACGATCGCAACGATGGCCGATGTGGAACGCGGGAACACGATCTACTTCTTTCTTAGAAAGATACGGATGGGAACGCCCGTATAGGGGAAGTGGTGACGGATCTTGTTCTCGAGGAAGCGCATGTACGGGCCTTTCACGTACTGCGGCAGATTGCAATAGAAGGCGAACGAGGGGACCGCCGTGGGCAACTGGTTCACGAACTTGATACGGATCACCTTCCCCTTGTTCATGGGCGGCGGCAACCGTTCGATCTCCGGAAGCATAATGTCGTTCAACTTCCGTGTGGGGATCTTTCTTCTGCGGGCCTCCCATACTTCCATCGCCTGCTCCATCACCTTGTGGATACGCTGCTTCTCCAGCACCGAGGTGAACACGATGGGCACATCGTTGAAGGGAGCGAGCCGCGCGCGGATCTGAGCCTCGAACTCCTTGGCGCTATTGGTCTCCTTCTGTACAAGGTCCCATTTGTTCACCACCACCACCAGGCCTTTGCCGTTCTTCTCGATCATGGAGAAGATGTGGAGGTCCTGCTGATGCACACCTTCAGTAGCATCGATGAGCAGAAGGCACACATCGCTATCCTCGATCGCGCGGATGGAGCGGATCACGCTGTAGAACTCGATGTCCTCGTCCACGCGCTGGCGTTTGCGTATGCCTGCGGTGTCCAGAAGTACCACATCGAAGCCGAACACCGTGTAGCGCGTGTTGATCGGATCGCGCGTGGTGCCGGCGATGGGCGTCACAATATTCTGTACACGGCCCAGCAAGGCGTTCACCAACGAGGACTTCCCCACGTTCGGCCGGCCCACGATCGCGAGCTTCGGTACATCGGGCAGGGCCTCTTCGCTGGGTTTGGTGAAGCTTGCGACAAGTGCATCCAGGAACTCGCCTGTTCCCGCTCCGCTCTGCGCGCTGATGCAGTAAACCTCACCCATACCGAGCGAGTAGAGTTCCGCGGCCGCATACTGCTTATCGTTCGTGTCCACCTTGTTGCCCAGGAGGAGCACTGGTTTGCGCGCCTTGCGCAACATGCGGACGATGGCTTCGTCCAATGCGGTGAGGCCGGTCATTACATCCACCATGAAAAGGATGGAATCGGATTCATCGATGGCCAGTTCTACTTGGCGGCGGATCTCCTCCTCGAAGATGTCGTCACCACCCGGGACATAGCCCCCTGTGTCGATCACACTAAAGACGGTGCCGTTCCATTCGGCCTTGCCGTAGTGCCTGTCGCGCGTGGTGCCGGCCGTGGGGTCCACGATGGCCTCCTGCCGTTCGGTGAGCCGGTTGAAAAGCGTGCTCTTCCCGACGTTCGGTCTTCCGACGATGGCGACGATGTTGCTCATTTCAAACCGCCCCGACGTGTCGGGACGAAGGCATTTCAATATCCGTAGCGTTTCAATTTATCGGCATCCTGTCGCCAATCAGGGTCCACCTTCACACGAAGGTCCAGAAAGATCTGCACCCCAAGAAAGCGTTCTATCGACTTGCGGGCCTCGGTGCCCAGCTTACGCAATGCGATGCCTCCCCGGCCGATCACGATCCCCTTCTGGCTTTCGCGCATCACGATCACATCGGCCTGGATGTGCGTGATCTTCTCCTTCTCCTCGAAGCTGTTCACCACCACCTCCGTGCTGTACGGGATCTCTTTCTGATAGTAGGCCAGGATCTTCTCCCGGATCATCTCGCTCACGAAGAAGCGCATGTTCCGATCGCTCAGTTCGTCCTTCGGAAAGTACGCGGGATGCTCCGGTAGTTGTTCGATCAGGTGTTGGCGCAACTCATCCACCCGGAACCCGTGCAGCGCGGAGATGGGTACAACCTTCGCGTTAGGTAAGGCCGCTTGCCAAAGCTCGAGGGCCTCGAGCACGGCGGCCTCATCGCCCCGGTCCATTTTGTTCACCAAGAGCAACAACGGGCCATTGAACCGCTGCGCGCGCTTCAGGACATTCTCCGAGCGCTCAGGACGTTGACCGAGTTCCACGAGCACAAGGAGGATATCCGCATCCTTTAGCGCACTGTCAACGGCATCCATCATGCGTTCATGCATGGGATACTGGGGGTCGAGGATACCAGGGGTGTCGCTCAAGACCAATTGGTGGTCCTCCCCATTGAGAATACCCAGTATGCGGTGACGTGTGGTCTGCGCCTTGGGGTTGGTGATCACCAATTGTTCACCGAGCAGGGCGTTGAGCAGGGTGCTCTTACCCACGTTCGGCTCACCGATGATGTTCACGTATCCGGCTTTGTGCGCCATGGTGTCAGTGCCACGAAGTTCGGGGTGGTCGGGAAAAGCGAAGGCCCGGCTTGCACCGGGCCTTCCTTGGTAGCGGGGGTAGGACTCGAACCTACGGCCTTCGGGTTATGAGCCCGACGAGCTACCATCTGCTCCACCCCGCAGTAGGGGGGCAAATGTAGCAATGATCGGGCGCCTCTGGGAATAAGTTTCAGTTCGCCGGTTCGCCAAGGGCTTCCAGCTTGGCAGCGGCATCCTCCCATTCGGCCATGGTACTGGCGATGCGTTGGGCCAGCTCCCCGAGGCGGGCATATCCCTTGTCGACCTCAGAGGCAGGCACGCCCGTGGCCATAACGCGGGCTTGTAAGGCTTTCTCTTCCTGCTCCAGGGTAGCGAGTTGCTTCTCCAGGCGGTCCACTTGGTTCTGCAAGCGGCGGCGCTCCTTGTCGCGCTCCTTCTTCTCGTGGTAGTCGTTCTTCGCCCCGCTTTCCTGGCGGGCAGCTGCTTGTCGGGCGCTGCTGGCCCCCATGTCAGCGGTTTGCAGTGCCTTGCGCTTCTCGATCAGCTCCAAAATGTCCATGTGCTGATCCCGGATGCGTAGGTCATCCAATTCGAGCAGACGGTTGGTAAGACCGGTAAGGAAGTCCCGGTCGTGGCTCACGAGGAGAAAGGTGCCGTCGTAGTTCTTCAACGCTTCCTTCAGTACATCCTTGCTCTGGATGTCCAAGTGGTGGGTAGGCTCATCGAGCAAGAGGAAGTTGAGCGGACGCAACAACATGCAGCACAGGGCCAGACGGGCGCGTTCACCCCCGCTGAGCACCTTCACCTTCTTGTCGACATCCTCGCCGCTGAACATAAAAGCGCCGAGCATGGCGCGCACACGAACGCGATTGTCCTCGCTCGCGGCATCCTCGGCGGTCTCCAACACGGTGCGCTGGGGGGTCATGCGCTCGGGCATGTCCTGGGCATAATATCCCACGATCACATTGTGACCCAAGCGGATCTCTCCTTCGTAGGGCTCCTCGCCCACGATCATGCGCACCAAGGTGCTCTTGCCTGTACCATTGGCCCCCACCAACGCGAGGTGTTCCCCTTTAGCGATGGTCAGTTCGGCGTTCTGGAAGATCTTCTTGGGGCCGTACGATTTGCTCACGTTCTTCACCTCCGCCACCAACTTCCCGCTGTTCGGTGCGGGAGGGAACTTCACCAACATCTTCCGCAGGTCCTCATCTTCGACCTCGATGCGGTCAAGCTTCTCTAACTTGGTGATCAGGCTCTGCGCGAAAGCCGCCTTGCTGGCCTTTGCCCGGAATTTGTTGATCAGGTCCGTGGTCTCCTTGATGTAGCGCTGCTGTTCCTTGGCGGCGGCGGATTGTTGCTCGCGCTCCACTTTGCGCAGTTCCACATACTGGCTCCAAGGCACCTTGCGGTCGATTATCTCGCCACCGGTGACCTCCAGGGTGCGCTTGGTAAGGCGGTCCAGAAAGGTTTTGTCGTGCGAGATCAGGACCAGGGCAGCAGGATAGGTCCGCAGGAGGTCTTCGAGCCACTGGATGGCGGGCAGGTCCAGATGGTTGGTGGGTTCGTCCAGCAGGAGCAGATCAGGCTGCATCAGAAGGATCCGTGCGAGTTCGGCCCGCATGCGCCAACCTCCGCTCAACTCAGCCAGGGGTCGATGCATATCCTGCCCAACGAAGCCGATGCCTTTCAGCATGCGCTCGATCTGCATGTCATGATCGGCCGCACCCAGGGCATTGAGCCGGTCATGTGCGTGGGCCAACAATGTGGCCAACTCCATGGCCTCATCGTCAGTGATCGCCTTCTCGAGGTCCTTTTCGATACGTGCCAGGGAGGCGTTCAAGGCCTGCGCCTCCTCGAAGGCCTTCTCAGCTACCTGCCAGGGCGTGAGCTGCAGATCGTGGTCCATCTGCTGGGGCAGATAGCCCATGGTGAGCTCCTTCGGCTTGCCTACCGTACCCTTGTCGAACTGTTGCTGGCCCGCCAGGATCTTGAGCAGGGTGCTCTTACCCGCCCCGTTCCGCCCCACCAAGCCGATACGGTCGTCGCTCCCGATGAAGAACGACACTTCATCGAACATGGGCCGTTGGCCAAAATGCAGGGTCAGTCTTGAAACGTCGATCATGATCTTTGGCTATCCCTACTTGCCCCGGGGGATATTGCCCGGTCGAGAAAGGGCGCAAAAGTAGCGAAGCCCCGGATGTCGGGGCTTCGCGAGAGCGATGGGACGTTCTTCAGAAGTTCCAGAGATCGTGCTCGAACTCGAAGAGGGATTGCTTGATCTCCTCCCCTTCGAGCAGTGCGTCCAGACCGGTGCGGTACTGGTTGATGCCGCGGTCGTACACGTTGCTCCACTTGGTGATGGTGCTGGAGAACTGGCGTTTCCAGAAGATGTCCTCGAAACTGCGCCTTTCAGCGTCGTTCTCCCGGTTGAAGACCTCCCAGTTCGCGAACACGTAGCGGCATTCCGGATAGTAGAGCCAGAAGAGCACTTGATAGCCTTTCGATTCGCCATCATCACCCATCTTCTCACGCATGGGCGCGATACCGATGATGCGGATGTCGATCTTGCTGCGTTGCTTGTCGAAGATCCAATCCTCCTTCAACCGGTAGCGCTTCACATCGCCTGATTCCAGCGGGATCTCCTGGACCACTTGAATGAACTCGCCGGGGTTATTGGGATCCTCTGTCAATTGGGTATCGACCCGCAGGAAGAGCTCCTTCAACTCCGAAGCGAGCAGGGGTTTCTTGAATTCGTCCTCGTCGCCTATCACCCCGGCGGAGTAGGCGGTGATACTGCCATCCGTCAGGAGACCTTGCCGGATCACATCGAACAGGCTTTTGCGGTCATTGATGGGCGAGATGGGGTAGTAGATGGGGTGATTGATCTTCTCCCGCATGTCCAATTCCCGCCATACACGCCGTGCGTACATCACGTCCGCCTCACGGATGTGTGTGTAGGGCACGACCCGCTTGGTCTTCGTGTGCTCCTTGATGTACGCGCCGTCCAGAACGGTCTGCGCGGTGGCCGGAAAAGCCGCCAGGGCGAGCAGCCCGAACCCGATGAGGCCGGACCGCAGAATGTCAGAGGCGTGCTTCATGGTCGATCGTATCAGTTGATCAAGTCACTTTCAACGAGAGGGACGCAATGCCGGTGATGGTACCATCCGGTTTCTTCACCTTGATGTTATCGACGTACACTTTGCTACCGGCCTTCACCTTTTGCAGCAGTTCCTTTTGATCCGAGCTGAGCGTATTGCCCTTCACTGATTTTTCCGCGTAAGTACCGGAAACGGTGACCCCGATGTTGAACTCCACGACCTCGAACTTCAGGTCGAATTCGAAGCCCTCCATTTTGGCGATCACGCCGAGCGCTGCGGTCAATTCGGACTTCTTGATGGTGGCATCGCTCACACCTCTGCCTGCGAACTGAGGAGTGGGGTTCGGAACGGACTTCACCCGGAATTTCACGCCAGGCATGCTCTTGCGTTGGCCCCCGGGCATCTCCACGCTTACGCTCACAGTAGCTTCAGTGCCTTTGCCCGGCTTCACGATATAGCCCTGGGCCCCTTTGGTGATACTACCATTGTCAATGCTGGGCTGGATCTTGTCCGCCGAAAAGCCGGGCACGCTCACATCCACCGGGTTGTCGATCCCCCGGTAGAACACGTTCATCTTGGTTGGGCTAACGACCAGGTTCGGCTGCGCCACCTCGTAGTTCGCATAGAACGGATAACGGCGTTCTTCTTGTCCGGCTTGTTTGAACTTGATGATGCCTTTCCACTCCTTAGCACCCACGCCTTGACCCGGCAGGCGCAACTTGCCTTTGCCATCCGCACCGATAGGCACTACCTCCTTGTCACCGATCACCTCCATCTTCACCGTATCGATCGTGCCGTTCTTCGAGATCTCGACGATCGGGTGGTTCAGCGGATCATAACCGGCCAGGTAAACGTCAGCCCTGAAAGAATCGCCCACCGTGATGTAGTTGCTCACCGGGAGCACGACAGGGGATAGTTCGGAGAATTTCATTGAGGCTCCTTCCACATCACCCATAAGGAAGCCCACGCACTCGTTCTCCAAATTCCGCACGTCGCTCTGCAGCTTGGAGAGGATGGTGATGCCTGCGGCCAATGGAACGTGGTAGAAGTTGATGCTCTCCCAATTGTTCATGGTGCCCGAAGCGTCGGCACGATCGCTCAGATCGAACACGCGGTCCACTTGGGCGACCAATGCCGGATTCTTGGCACCGGCCTGCTTGATCACGTCGCGATAGGCTTCGATCTTGGTCCGCAGTTCACGCGCGGTCATTTCACCCTCCTTCGGCTTGGCCGGCTCCGATCCGATCATCAACTCGGTGATCTTATTGTAGTCGTCCTTCTTCTCAACAAGCGCCAGGTTGATGATGGTATCCCGTCCCCTTTCGTCCTTCCCGATCACCTTTTCAACCGGCCAGCCTTCTGTTTCGGTGATCACCTTCACTTTGAGCTGGTCGATATGTGCGAGAAGTTCGGAAGCGACCTTCTGCACGGACTCGGCCTGTCTCCACGCCGCTCCGTACTTCTTTTCGTTCTCAGCCGCCATGCCGGAGAATTGGCCGTACGTGGCGTCCATCTTCTCCTTCAGCGTGAGCTTGGTGGTCTCCAAGCCGTTGTTCACCGTCACGAAGCTGTCCAGGATCTCCTTGGATACGTTCAGCGCGAGAAGCGCTGTCAGCACCAAGTACATCATGTTGATCATTTTCTGCCTGGGCGAGAGCTTACCGCTAGCCATGTTCCGTCAGAGGGGATTGTAACCGTTGGAGTTTGAAACGTGCGGCGGTACTCAGCGCACCGTCATGGCGGCGAGCATGTTGCCGTAAACGGTGTTCAACTTGCCCAAATTGTCGCTCAGCACAGCGATGTTCTCCTTGTAGCGCTTGGTGTCGTCCACGCTGTTCTTCAGGTGCGTGAACATTTCGCCCATGCCCTCGAACAACTGGTTGGCCGCTTCGAGCTTCTCACGGCTGCTGCGGAGCTGTAGTTCGTACATCTCGTTGAGCGCGGTGAGGTTGGTGCTCATCTTGCTGAGGCTTTCACCCGCGCTGCGGCCCGCATCGGCGTTGGCGGTGAGGCCAACGAGGCTCTCACTGGCGCGCTCGTAGCTCACGCTCAATTCGGCCACCTTGGCGGAGGCGCCCTTCAAACTGTTGGCATATTCGTTCGTCGCGGAGGCCGCGCCGGTGATCTCGCCCATCTGCCTGGCTTGATCGCTGAGGCTGCGCATTCCATCACCCAAACTGGCGATGAGTTCGGGCTCGATCTTGGCGCTTTCGAGCATGTCGTCCAACTGCTCGGTGATCGAGCGCTGGTCCTCCTTCTTGAAATCATCCCCTTCGGCGCGTTCGCCAGTGGCCAATTCGGGATAGACCAGGCTCCAATCGGGATCCTCGTGCGGGGGCTCGAAGGCAGAGAAGAAGAAGATGATCGCCTCGGTGCTGAGACCGAGGATCAGGAACAGGTCAGCCGCCGGCCAGTGCTGGATCTTGAACAGCGCGCCGATGATCACGACGGCCGCGCCGATCCCGTACAATTTGGCCATAAGGTTCTTCCATGCTTTGCTGCCTGGTCTCATCGGATTTCCTTGCTTTTGGGGTTGCTGTGAAGAGTGAGTGTTGGGAACGTCCGCAGCACAAGGCGGCGAACGCGATCTTTCGTCTAAAGGTCTTCCGCGTTCACGGCCTTACCACGGCCCAGGAAGGTCATCACACTGCGGAAACCGATGTAGCACTTCGCCGTGTCCTGGTACTCATAACTGCGCGTACCGGTCTGGAGATAGTAGCCGATGTCCTTCCATGAACCACCGCGGATCACTTTCCGCTTCAGACTGGGCGGGTCATTGGCCAGGGCGTCATAGCTGTAATCCGGGTTCAGGTCGTGGTCGAAATCGTAGACGGCCTCATCAAAAGCCGTACTGGTCCACTCACTCACGTTCCCCGACATGTTGTAGAGCCCATAGTCGTTCGGGCTGTAGCTATCCACTGGCACCGTATGGAACCCACCGTCGTCGACGTAGTTCCCATTGAGCGGTTTGAAGTTGCCCAGGAAACAGCCCTGACGGTTACGGATATAGGGACCACCCCAGGGATATGGGGCCAGGTCCAGGCCGCCACGCGAAGCGTATTCCCATTCGGCCTCGGTCGGCAGGCGGAAGCGGTTCACGAAGGGCTCCTCGTTCTGGCTCAGCCAGGTGTTCATGAGCATGGAGCGCCACACATTGAAAGCGGTAGCCTGTGTCCAAGTGATACCCACGACTGGGTAATCGTCGTAGGCCGGATGCCAGAAATAGTTCTCCGTCATCGGCTCATTGAACGAATAGGTGAAGTCATGCACCCACGCCAAGGTGTCCGGGTACACATTGATCACCTCCTTGATAATGAACTTGCTACGGTCGCTGTGACCTCGGATGGCGTTGTTCTGGCCCTTCACGTTGGTGTAGCTGAGGTCCAGATCCTTCCCCGCTTTTCGAGCGGCCTCCTTAAGGTCGATCCAATAGTACTCGAACATCAGCTTCCGCGTGTCGATCTCCTGGCGGCGATAGAACTGCTCGCTCTCGCTCAAGAACATGTCCGCCAAGGCTTCCCGCTCCTCTTCGCCCCACCAGTTGATCCGTTCGCGCCAATTGATCACGGGCGGATCGATCTCTTCACCGTACTCATCCTCGCTGATGATGTGCTCTCCAATATCCTCTTCACCCAGAAGTCGTTTGGCGGTGCTGTCCTTCACGTAGAACACGAACTGCCTGTACTCGTTGTTGGAGATCTCTGTCTGGTCGATGTAGAACGCTTGCACCGACACGGTCTTGCTCTTGGTGACCAAGGCGTAGGGAACGTCCTGGTCGCTGGGTCCCATGACGTAGCTGCCCATCGGGATGTAGTTCATCCCGTAGGGATCCACTTGGAACCAGTCCGGGCGTCCTTGGACGCCGATCAACTGCCCCTGCCCGCCGCCGCCGCAACTCGCCAGCAAGCCGACAGCGCCGAGATAAAGAATGGGACGAAGTGTCATGGTTGCTCCGTTTGTGCCGTTCGTTGCCGATGCCTTCGGTCCGGGTAAGCGAACACTTCAGG